>CAZEHH010000101.1:2527-4749 GCA_964512505.1 uncultured Peptostreptococcaceae bacterium | reverse complement strand
GGACTGTCCCCTTTTCCATGGTTTTTCAAATCAGCATTCGGGCTCTGCCAGATCCAGGAATCTGAAAACGGTTTTGCCGTCTTCCAGCTTCATGAGAACAAACCCCGGCGGTTCGCAGTCCCTCGGCCTCCATGCGCTGCCCGGATTTATGAACAAAATATCCCCGACTTTCTCGCTTACTCTCTTGTGGGAATGCCCGTAAATCACAATATTGGCCTTGGCCTCGAGGGCTTTGTAATAGAGGCGGTTGAGGTCGTATTTCACGTTATATTTGTGCCCGTGGGTGATTAATATCCTTACGCCTTCAATAGTGATGATTTTTTCCGACTCGCCCTTGATGCTTCTGTCGCAATTTCCGGTAACCCTTACCAGATTGACTCCTTGGGGAATGTCTTCAGCATCTTTCCATCCGTCACCCGTATGGATTATCATATCCACCGGCATGGTCATCTTGAGCGCCTTTTTCACTCCCATGGGGTGGTTGTGGGTGTCCCCGATGATTAAAATCTTCACTTGCGCCCAGCCTCCTCGGCCTCAAGAAGCTCCCTGAGAAGAACAAGGGCATTGGCCCTGTGGCTTATTGCGTTTTTTTCATCCTCGGAAAGCTCGGCAAAGGTTTTACCTTTTTCGGGCACGTAAAAAAGTGGATCGTATCCGAAACCGCCTTGGCCTTTTTCCTCAAAAGCTATTGTTCCCTCTATTTCGCCTCTTGCCACTATTTTCCTTCCGTCTTTGTAAACTGCCGTTATGACCGAAACGAAACGAGCCGTCCTTTTGTCCCCAGGCACATCCTTCAAGAGTTCGAGAAGCTTTTTGTTGTTGCTTTCGTATGTCGCGCCCGGTCCCGAGAAACGCGCCGAATAGACTCCCGGATCGCCACCCAGCGCATCGACCATCAGTCCCGAATCGTCAGCTATCGCAGGCAATCCCGAAGCTTCCACGACTTCTCTGGCTTTCTTCTCCGAATTCCCCTCGAATGTGTCCTTGTCTTCGACGACATCCAAGTCTCCGAGCCCGGCCTCCGCCATAGTCATGAGGCTTATTCCGAAATCCTTCGTTATTTTTTCTATTTCTTTGAGTTTATGTTTGTTTTGGGATGCCAAAACCATTTTCTTCATGAGGGCCTCCTTAAGCTTTAAGAGCCTGTCTTTGGAATTCATTCAATTCGTTTATGCCTTTTTTGGCAAGCCTGAGAAGTTCATCCAAGACATTCTGCGAGAAAGGAGCAGCCTCGCCTGTGCCCTGTATCTCTATGAATTCATTTTTGTCTGTCATGACAACGTTCATGTCCACATCCGCCTGTGAGTCCTCCTCGTAGCAGAGGTCGAGCATGGGAATCCCTTTGACTATCCCTACGCTTACGGCGGCCACCATGGACTTGAGCGGGTTTTCTTCGAGATCTCCGTTTTCCATAAGCTTGCAGATTGCATCGCTCAGGGCTACGTAAGCGCCCGTTATGGATGCGGTTCTGGTTCCACCGTCCGCCTGAATCACGTCGCAGTCGATCCATATTGTTCGCTCACCAAGCTTTTCCATGTCGACCACGGTCCTGAGAGTTCTGCCTATGAGCCTTTGTATTTCACTCGCCCTTCCGTCAACCTTGCCCCTGGAGGCGCTTCTTTGCTTTCTCTGACCCGTAGATCCGGGAAGCATTCCATATTCCGAAGTGACCCATCCCTGTCCTTTTCCCTTAAGGAATCTTGGGACTCCGTCCTCAACTATGGCTGTGCATATTACTTTTGTGTTGCCCGTTTCCATAAGCACCGATCCGTCCGGATGCATCAGGTAGTTTCTGGTTATCTTTATGTCCCTCAACTCTTCGAAATTTCTTTCTCCACTTCTTTCCATCATATCAGTCCTCTCTTAACAACATATATGAGAATGGCAAGGGCCATTGCTCCCGGCAAGATTATTTTGTAGTTTCTGTACAAAGCTTTTGACTCGACCTCGAAATACTGCAGGGTCAAAACCTGGCACATGTGAAGCGGCGAAACATAGTAGCCCATGAAGCCCGACATGTATATGAGCATTACGTAGAGCTCTTTTATTGCCTCAGTTTCCGCCAAAGGAAGTATTATGGGATAAAGAAGGGCTATTGTACCCTGTGTGGACGATGAGGCAAAGGCAACAAGCCAGCCGAATACAATTATGACCGCTTCTATCGGAATGCCTGCTTCCATAAGAGCCTCAAGCACCTCCGGTATTTCTTCAATACCCTCTAT
>CAZEHH010000101.1:0-2427 GCA_964512505.1 uncultured Peptostreptococcaceae bacterium | reverse complement strand
GGTATTATAAGAATTGTAAGCTTTGTGCTTCTCAGAACCCCTTCGAACCCGGCAACCATACGCTGCAGAACATCCAGTTCCTTCATCACATGTCCCAGAATCGTTATCATGACTATTATCAGTGCAAGTTCTATTGCGAAAGGGCTGCTAACAGCGCCCCAAACGGTTTTGCCAAGCCAAAGCGGAGCTTTGCCCGCCATTATTCCAACAAGCAAAGCCCCAACCGTCAATGCTATTCCCAGATTGACTTTCTTGTTGGATAAAAATATGACTACGGCCAAGGCCGCAATAAGTTTGATCAGTATCATTTGCCTTTCCTTTCATTTTCCATCGATTGCCGCCGATATCAGGCCCCGGGTTGCCGGGGCCATCATCGTTTTCTGTATTTATCTCTTGAGATCTAGACTTATGCACAGCTTTGGACTCAAAAATGTCTGTCCCTTCTTATTTGAAGTAGTCCATGAGGCCTTGGTAGAGAGCCTCTGCGCACTTGGCGCGGTATGCTGATGTCTTGAGAAGCTCTTCTTCTCCGCCTATGTGCGTCAGGAAACCTATTTCGGCCAACACTGCGGGCATTTCGGTTTCACGCGTCACTACAAGGTTTGGCCGGCTTACGATCCCGCGGTTTACGGAACCCAGCTCTTCTATCATGGCGTCCTGCATGATGCGCGCGAAGCTCTTGTTGTTTCTGCCGTCGGTGTCCGGATAATAGAGCACCTCGACTCCCGAAACTGCGGTGCGGTCGTGTGCGTTTGCATGTATGCTGACAAAGGCGTCGGCGTCAAGCTCGTTTGCTATCTCCGCCCTGTTGTAGAGTCCGACGTAATTGTCCGAGTCCCTGGTCAGATAGACCTTGAAGCCTTCCCTTTCCAGAAGCTTCGACAGCCTCTCCGCGACATCGAGCACGACATCCTTCTCCCTGAGTCCGTATGTCGGGCTTGTGGCTCCCGGGTCTTTTCCTCCGTGGCCTGCGTCAAGCACTATGAGGGTGTTCTTGTGTATGGAGTTCTTTATTGCATTGTTCTCGAACGCCATGATTATCTCGTTTTCGCCGCCCGAGGAAGATACGTCCCGGTACTCGACATTCTTGGCAAGTTTGATTTTGAAATAGTTGTAGCCGCTCTTGGAAGCGTCTACTTCCATAGTCTCAATCAGAGTGTCTTCTATAGGAAGGTCCAGGCTTTCGAGCTCAAGTATGCTCTTTGGCACCTTTACCGTGAGAATTCTGCTTCCGCTGGAGTAGCTGACGCTGTGGGTCTGGCTCTTCTGGGTGCTTATTGTCAGTGTGGCGAAATTGACATCCTCTTTTGCGTAGTTTATTCCTCCGAGCGGATTCCCCGATACGTATACGTAAAGGTCGTTTTCAACTATCTCGAAGTATATGTTCTCGAAGTCTATGCTTTCGTCCAAGTCCACAACTATCCTCGAAACGGCTTCACCCGGTCCGTAATCGGCAGCCGCATCGTACTGGGACGCCCTTATCCTCCTGATTCCTTCCGCATCCACATCAATGCTCTCCGAACCTGCTGGCAGAAGGCAGTTGATTATGTCTATAACGTATCTCTTGGGGTTTTCCAGCGGCATTATGTTTGCTATGGCAGGCTCTTCCCCCGTCTTTATTATTACGGCTTCGGAGTTGTATATTTCTTCGACGCTTATATCCTCAATGGAATTTATGAACCTGAATGTAGTTATTCCGGATGCTTTGTTGAATTCCGTTTCATAGCCGCGCCGTTCGTTCATGTCGACAACTATCCTCGTAACCAGGGGGTTCACGTCGAACTGGGAGGCTCTTGCCCTTATTATTCCGTCCTCGTAAATGCTCAGTTCGGCCTGGTTGGAGCCAATCAGCAATTTGGGGTCTTTTATGGCAAATTCGGCGTTGGGTATGTCGATTACAAGCTTGTCGCGGTCGCCGACTGCGCTCCCCTCGAGTATGTATGAATTTGTCTCTATCTCTCCCGTCGACTCAATCAGCAGCTCGGGAAATTTTTTGCTTCCATCGAATGAAATGTCTGTTATGGACTGCGCAGGCTTGTTTATGGTAGCTGTCTTGGTTTCATCTATCCACCCTACATCCATTCCCAGTTCCTCCGACATGAACCTTATTGGCACCATGGTCCTTGCGCTGCCGCCGTAATTCAGAAGCTTGGCGGGTATCCCGTCAGGCAGGGTTTTCCTGACGCCGTTTACTGTAACCGTCGACCTGTCAATTCCAATTATTATTGTTTTTTCGTCTGTTTTGACTGTCGCTTCTTTTGCCCCTTGATTCCATGAAACATTAGCCCCAAGGCTCTCGGTAATGAACCTTACCGGAACGAGTGTCCTTCCCTTGAAATTGACCGCGGGAACGTCGGATATGACGTCCTGCCCGCTCATCATGACATTTACGGTTCCGACCTCGAACTCCTCGCCTGTGACTGCGTC
>CAZEHH010000100.1:0-4806 GCA_964512505.1 uncultured Peptostreptococcaceae bacterium | reverse complement strand
GAGACTGCTTACGGAGGCGGGTTTGTGAATGCCATAGACGGTTTGAAGTCCGGATACACAGGAGGCGGAAGCAGCCAGAAGAAAGGAACAAAAAACGACTGGTTCTATTATGTCGACGGTGTGATGGCGGAGATGGGAGCGGATCAATACATGTGCGAGGATGCAAAAACCGTATCGTGGGATTATCACGACTGGGGCGGAGACATGTATGTCAAAACCCGTATAAACGCCTGGCCGCAAAGGCTTGGAGGAAGAAAGGTTGAAATGGCGTACGGACCCGGTTTTGAAGAAGATGCGGGCAGAATAAGGGAAGTTGTTGAAGAAATCGGAGCATACATAGCTGAATCAAAAGTGGAATCGCTTGACATGGAGGACCTTGAAAAAGATGCTTTGTTCGTAGGTTCGTGGGAAGACGCGAATAAAAACGAATTCATAAAGGATGCTTTTGAAAACCGCGGCAAGGCGGGCATTTATTCGATTTTAAATGAAAAAGGACTCATTCTCTACGACAACAATGGCCAAGTGTCCGCAACAAGCGGAAAAGGCGCGATTGTCGCATCAATGCAGAAGGCCTACGGGTCTGAGGCTTCGATTCTTTTGATAATAGGGAATGACTCCGGGATGGTAGAAAAGGCTGTGGATGCATTCCTGGACGGAGAGTCGGTGAAGGGAGCCTTCGGCATTGCGGTGACTGAGGAAGGTGTCTGCTATGTGCCATAAACTGCATCCTGCCAACGCAATGGTTTTGCTTGTGGTTTTGATTGCGGCAACACTTTTGGTCAGCCATCCTGTTCATGCCTCTTTGCTTGTATTGGTTCTCTCATTTTCCGTCGCCGCCTTTGGCGACGCGGGGGAGCTTAAGGGCTTGCTCAGGTTTTGGATAGCGACCGGAATCATGATTCTCATCATCAATCCGCTTGTTTCAACTCAGGGCGACACCGTATTGTACCGCACTGTTCTTCCCGTTGCGGGGAGGATCAGGGTTACGGTTGAATCGCTCGCCTTTGCGGGACTCATGGTCCTGAGGCTTTTTTCCATGGTTCTCGTGATAAAGCTTTTCGGGCTTTCGATAGACAGGGACGATTTCTTCGGCTACTTGTCGCGATACATGAACAAGCTTGTGCTGACGATGAGCATGACTGTGAACATGATACACAGGCTAAGGGTTGAGATACAGAGAGTAAGCGAAGTGATGGCTATGAGGGGTCTGGATTTGAAATCGGGGGGCTTGGTCAAAAGGACAAAGGCATATTATCCCATGATAAAAGTGGTCCTGATAAGTTCGCTTGAAGGATCGGTCAACCGTGCCGAGGCTCTTTATTCCAGGGGCTACGGAAATGGCAACAGAAGCTTTTACAGGGAAATAAGGATGACCGGCAAGGACCGCATTCACATGGCTGTATTGTGCATCTACATATTCGTGATTGTCTTGGGCGTTTCGAAGGGTTGGCTGGGGTTCGACTTTTTCCCGTCCATTTCGCCTAAAAGCGATTTCAGCGCCGCATATTTTGCGATTCATGCGGCAAGTCTGGCAATATTGATTGAAACGACAAGGAGGTGCTCGGCTTGGAAGTTTTCAGAATGGAAAATTTGACATATTACTATCCCCAAAAAGACATGCCGGCACTTTCGCAACTGGACCTTAAAATAAGCGACGGCGAATTTCTTCTTGTTGCAGGAGCTTCCGGTTCAGGGAAATCAACCCTTGCCAGGATAATCTCGCGTTTGGCACCGGAATTTTACGGAGGGAAGATTGAAGGCGAGGTAAAAGGCTCAAGAGACATAGGAATGGTGTTTCAAGATCCTGAAAAGCAGCTTGTAATGGAGACGGTGGAGAGGGAAGTCGCTTTTCCACTGGAAAACAGGGGAGTCGAAAGAAATCTCATGAGGAAGCAGGTTCTTGAGGTTCTCAGCCTGTTGGGAATTTGGCACCTCAAGGATAAAAAGACATATGAACTTTCGGGCGGGGAGAAACAGAAGGTTGCAATTGCTGCCGCTTTGGCTCTCAGGAACAGATTTCTCGTACTTGACGAGCCGGTTTCACAGCTTGATCCCATGGCTGCTGACGAAATAATGCATCTGCTCAAAAAACTCAACGACGACTTGGGCTTTACCATAGTGCTTGTGGAACAAAGGACCGAAAAATGCCTCAGCTACGCTGACCGGGTGGTCTTTCTGGACAATGGGGAAATAGCCTTTTCCGGAAAGCCGGCTGAATATGTAAAGTGGGTTGGCAATCATGACTGCAATTTTCTGCCTCCTGTGACGGAGCTGTTTTGGAGATTGAAATCAAATACCCTGCCACTGACTGTAAAGCAAGGCAGAGAGCTCATCAACAGCTGCTACGATGTTTCAAAAGAAGTTTTAGAAACATCCGCCGCTCAAACCGGCAGCAAGGCAGTGGCCTTGGAAAAAGTCGATTTTTCATTCAGCGACGGGACAATGGCGCTCAGTTCGGTAACACTGGATGTTGGCAAAGGCGAGACATTGGGGATAATAGGAGCCAATGGAGCCGGGAAATCCACAGCCCTGCGAATAATGGCGGGTCTCCTCAAGCCGTGCAAGGGGAAGGCGCAAGCGTACGGAGCGGTAGGATATCTTTCGCAGGAGCCAAACGACTATCTGTTCAACGACACGGTTTACGAGGAACTGCTATTTACCCAAAAGAACTTCCAGAAGATCGATTGCGATTTGATCGAGGAAATTTTGGGAGACTTGGACATAGAATCGAAAAGGAACGTGAATCCCAGGGACTTGTCGGGAGGAGAAAGGCAAAGAGTGGCTCTAGCTTCGGTTTTGGCCATGAAGCCTCAAATACTTCTTTTGGACGAGCCTACCAGGGGTCTCAACAAAGGCTATAAAATGCGCTTGGCGGCCTACCTGAGGAGTCTGAAGGAAAAGGGCAAAACCATCGTCCTTGTGACTCATGACATGGAATTCGTGGCCGAGGTCTGCGACAGGTCGGTAATAATGTTTGACGGCCAAATAGCTCAGTACGGATCGACAAGGGAAATTTTGTCGGGAGGGCTTCATTTCACGACTGATATAAACCGCATGTTTCATGGAATGGCAGGCCCGCTTAAGATTGGCGAGGCAGAGGGCATCTGCACTGAAAAGGGGCGTGATGGGCCATGAACTGGGGAATAGCGTTGGCGGCCCTGCTTCTTGGAATGATGGCGTTGATACTCTGGCTGTATGAAAACAGAAAGACCAATGTGAGGGAAATCGCTTTGGTTTCAACCCTGTCGGCGCTGGCGGCGGTTTCGAGGATATTTTTTGCGGCGCTTCCAAACATACAACCGACAACTTTCATTGTAATGACATCGGGTTTTGTGTTCGGACCCAGTTTCGGATTCATGACAGGAGCGATAGCGGCTTTTCTTTCAAACAATTTTCTTGGGCACGGACCGTGGACCCCATGGCAGATGCTTGCATGGGGACTGGCGGGATTCGTGTCGGGACTGCTCGGGGAAAGCGGAATACACAAGAGCAGAATAATCTTTACGGTTTACGCTTTCGTGTGGGGCTTTCTGTTTGACTGGCTGATGAACCTCTGGCATTGGCTTTTCTTCATCTATCCTTTGAACTTTCGGAGTTTTGTGGCGGTTTACGCGGCATCGTTCTATTTCGACATGCTTCATGCGGCCGGGAATGGGGTTTTCGCATTCCTTTTCGGAAAGGACCTGGTCAATATTCTCGGAAGATATAAGGATAAACTCACCTACGACAGGCTTGACGAATCTTCATATAAGGATGTGGCGGAATGAGAAAAAGAATCAGAGCATCAATAATTGCATTGGCGGCATGTTTTTTATTTTCGGGCTTTGCATGGGCACAGGGAACTGCGGATAGTCCCCTTCTGGACTATGAGCTTGACGAGTGGGGAATGCTTGCGCTTCATGCATCCGGGGAAGATATGGAAGGACTTGAGCTTGATACTGTATCGGGCTCAAATATCACAACCGACCATGAAGCATATGTCATAGGAGCACTGGCGCTGGGACTTGATGTTTCGGAAGAACTTTCGCTGATAGCCGGAAGCCAGACGGAAAGCGGCAAGTTCGCTGACTATGCGGACGGAACAGGCCAAGAGCTCATAAACTCGCACATTTGGGGGATAATTGCGCTCGAGAGTGCGGGATACGATTCGTACGACAAACAAAAGGCTCAGAAATGGCTTCTGAATCATCAGAACGATGACGGCGGATTTCCTGTTTTTGCAGGCATGAAGTCTTCTGACGGCGACTTGACGGCAATGGCTGTTGCGGCGCTCGACTTGATGGACATCGAAGGCGGGGGCCTTGCAATCGAAAGGGCTTTTGATTTCATCGCTTCCAACAATTCGGACAGGGAAACGGCGGAGGGCCTTGCATGGGAAATAATCGCAAGAAAGCAGACCGGACAGTCGATTCCGTACGAATTGAGGCAGAGGCTTAAAGGCTACAGGCTTGACAGCGGCAAGTATCTTCATCTCAGGACTATGAGCTCAGGCAACTACATGGCAACTTGGCACGGCACATGGGCAGAGGCTGAGATTGAAAACCGCCTTACCGTTTTCGACGGGTTCAAGGCGAAAAACAGCCTGTCGGACATTGGTTGGGAAAGCAGGGGATACCAGTCCATAAGCAGGCTGGTTGAGGATGGAGTGCTTTCGGGATACCCCGACGGGACGTTTAGGCCGGACGCGCCGGTTACGCGGGGCGAGTTTGTCAAGATGCTGGCCTACGCAATGAAAAAGGAGAAGGAATCGGCAAATCCAAATGGGTTTATCGACATGCAGGGCCACTGGGCATCGCCTTATGTGGC
>CAZEHH010000099.1:0-4874 GCA_964512505.1 uncultured Peptostreptococcaceae bacterium | reverse complement strand
AGTATAAACTTTTTATTCGGGGGACTGGAAACATGAAAATGGAACTGAAGTACGGGAAAGGAAAGCTGGCTTTTGAAATCGATCCAAAGAACCATTTGGGGACTCTGCTTCCAAACGAAAAAGAGAACGTTCTCACAGGCAAGGATGAAGTGCTAAGGGCTCTCGAAAACCCCATCGGAACAAAGAGGCTACGAGAAATCGTTTCAAAGGGCGAGAAGGTTGCAATAGTGACGAGCGACATAACAAGGCCCATGCCCAGCAAAACCGTATTGCCGATAGTGCTCGAGGAACTCAAATCCGGGGGCATAGAAGAAGAGGACATAAGTGTGGTATTCGCTCTCGGCAGCCACAGGAAGCACTCGGAGGAAGAAAAGAGGATGCTGGCAGGCGACGAAATATTCGAAAGCCGCGTTAAGCTTGTAGACAGCGACACGGAAGACTGCGTAAACCTCGGGGTCTGCGCCAAGGGGACTCCCGTAGACATATTCAGGCCGGTTGCAGAGGCGGATCGCGTAGTTTGCCTGGGAAATATAGAGTACCACTATTTCGCCGGATACTCGGGCGGGGCCAAGGCTCTGATGCCGGGAGTCTCCAGCCGGAGGGCCATACAGATAAACCACTCCAACATGGTCAAGGAAGAGGCCAGGGCGGGCAACATGGACACCAATCCCGTCAGGCAGGACATAGACGAGACAGGAAGCCACATAAAAATAGACTTCATAGTCAATGTTGTGCTGAACAGCAAAAAAGAGATAGCAAGCGCCGTGGCGGGCGACTATATAAAGGCCCACCGGGAGGGCTGCAAAACACTCGATGCAATGTACGGCGTAAGGATAAAAGAAAAGGCTGATATTGTCGTAGTGTCTCCCGGGGGATATCCCAAGGACATAAACCTTTACCAGTCCCAGAAGGGCCTCGACAACGCGAAGCATGCCGTCAGGGACGGGGGCATTGTGATTCTTGCGGCCTCGGCCAAAGAGGGCTTCGGAGAAAAGACCTTCGAGCAGTGGATGAAGAACATGACTCCCGACCAGATGATAAGAGAGACAAGGGAAAACTTCAGGCTGGGAGGCCACAAGGCGGCTGCAATAGCGATGATTCTCAAAAGGGCAAGGATATTCATGGTTTCCGACCTTGACAGGGACACCGTGAAGAAGATCGGCTTTAGGCCCTTTGATACTGTCCAAGAAGCGCTGGATGAGGCAACAAGAGAGCTCGGAGAAAACTCCCGCATACTCGTCCTTCCGCTTGCCGGCTCGACACTTCCCCTTTGCGGGGATTAATGGTTGTAATATGCCACCGTATGGTTTAGAATGTATAATGAAACTATGGATTTGAGGTTTGCCGCGCTAGATGGGGAGATAGCGGTGCCCTGTAACCTGCAACCCGCTACAGCAGGATTGAATTCCTTTCCGAGGCATCAATTCTTTGGGGTCTGCCCTCAGTAAGTAGTGTTGAAGATCGGGTCCTGCGCAATGGAACCCTGTGAACCTGGTCAGGTCCGGAAGGAAGCAGCCATAAGCGGGATCTTTCATGTGCCGCAGGGGTTCCTGGTCGGAGCCAACTGCTGAGGTAACGCCCGGGGGATTATGTCGGAGTCAGGTGCGCGGCATTAATTTGATAATAATGAGGTTGCCCGTCCATCCGGACGGGTTTCTTTATGGATATTGCAGTCTAAAGGCTGCATCAAGTGGTAGAGCAGCCGTTTTTATTGTATAATCTTATTAGATTGCAAGGAGGTGCAGCACTTGTCTTACACGGCTTTGTACAGAAGGTACCGCCCAATGGTTTTCGACGACGTAATAGGACAGGCGTCCATAGTCGAAACCTTGAAAAATCAAATAAGCCAGGGAACAATAGCCCATGCCTATCTCTTTGCGGGGATAAGGGGAACGGGAAAGACATCCACGGCCAAAATCCTTTCAAGGGCGATAAATTGCCTGAGGCCTGACGGGAGCGAGCCCTGCAACGAGTGCGAGATATGCAAAGGCATACTGGGAGAGTCCATAATGGACGTTGCTGAAATAGACGCCGCATCCAACAACAGCGTGGACGATGTTCGCGAGCTCAGGGAAAATGCCCGTTACGCGCCTTCAAAAGCCAAGAACAAGGTATATATAATAGACGAGGTGCACATGCTTTCCAAGGGGGCATTCAACGCACTGCTAAAGATACTGGAGGAACCGCCCTCGCATACGGTTTTCATACTGGCGACCACCGAACCCGAAAAAATACCCGAAACAATAAGGTCCAGGTGCCAGAGGTTCGACTTCAGGCGGGTCGGCCAGGAGGACCTGCTCGAGAGGCTCAAGTACATCCTTTCAGACCTGGAAACGGGCTTCGATGAGGATGCCTTAAGCACCATAGTAAGAAACGCGGACGGAGGAGTCAGGGACGCGCTCAGCATACTGGACCAGTGCCTGGCCTTCTCACAGGGCGCAGTCACCATGGAAGTAGTGCAGAGGGTGCTTGGCGTTTCAGCCGACGGCTTCATGTTCGAATTCATGGACCGCATAATAGAGGGTGACGCGGACAAGACCTTCGAAAAGCTCGAGGAGATATTTTCGGCGGGCAAAGAGACCAACCAATTCCTAAGGGACCTGACCCAGCATATGAGGGCCCTCATGATTTCGGGCCTTAAGGAATCGGCGGGCAAGATACTCTCTGTCGGGGACGAACAGCTCGCAAGGCTCAGGAAACAGCGCGGAGCAGCCGGAACGGCCTTCATACTGAGAAGCCTGGACCTTCTTTCGGATTATGAATACAGGATAAAGTATGCCCCAGAGCCCAGGATACTGCTCGAGATGCTTACCCTCAGGATGCTAAGGCCCGAGTACGACAATTCGCTCGACTCGGTGCTTCAAAGGCTTGAAAAAGCGGAAAGAGACCTGAAGGAACTCAAAAAAAGCGGTGTTCGCACCGCGGAGCAAACGCCCAAGGCGGAAAAGCTAAAGGCCGAGACTGCCGAAAGGGCAGAAAACGAAAAACCTGCCGCCAAAAAGCCCCTTACCCAAAAGGAAAAAGTTCAGAAGGCCCAAGAGGCAAAAGAAGAGGCCGCCGCAAGCGCCGATGCTCCAAACGAAATGCTGTCAGGCGACACCATATACTTTTCGGACCTAATGGGCAAATGGAAGGACGTGCTTCTAGGCGTCAAGGAAAAAAGCAAGCTCACCCACGCGCTCCTCAGGGAGGCTGTCCCCAAGGACATAGTAAACGGCAAGCTGGTCCTGCTTTTCAAGGACGGCTACGATGTCCACATGAACAAATTGAACGGACCGGCAAACAGGACCATGATCGAATCCGTGCTGCAGGAAGAAGCGGACTGCCGCCTGCAGATAGAGTGCGTCATGCGGGAAGCCTGGGACGGGAGCGTTTCGCCGATTGACGAGGAGTCCAGGATAAAGGAAGTTTTCAAGGGGTTTGAAGGAATCATAGAAATAGAAGACTGAATACATTTACATGGAGGAGAAAAATGGCTAAGAACAGAATGCCCGGAATGCCCGGGAATATGAGCAAGATGCTCAAGCAGGCGCAGAAGATGCAGCAGGACATGGCTAAAAAACAGGCCGAGATAGACGCTGCCGAAATGGAAGTGGCGGCAGGCGGCGGAGCTGTAAAGATCCGTATAAACGGCAAAAAGGAAATCCTCGAAATGGCTATAGCTCCGGAGGTTGTAGACCCCGATGACGTGGAGATGCTTGAGGACCTTATCGTGGCGGCAGTCAACGAGGCCGTCAGGACGGCCGACGAATACCAACAGAAGGAACTGGGAAAATTGACCGGGGGAATGAACATACCGGGCTTTTAAGAGGTGTATAAATGGAACAATTCGCCGCTCCAATAGCCCGGCTTATCGACGAGCTGTCAAAGCTTCCGGGCATAGGAAGAAAAACCGCACAGAGGCTGGCCTTCCACCTTGTGGAAGCCAATGAGCAGGACGTATACCAATTGGCCAAAGCCATGGTGGACGCCAAGAAGAAAATAGTCTTCTGCTCGGTCTGCTCCAACATAACCGAGCGCGATCCATGCAACATATGCACCGACCCCAAGAGGGACACAAGCACAATATGCGTAGTTGAGTCGCCCAAGGATGTTGCGGCAATGGAAAGGACCAGGGAATACAAGGGCCTATACCATGTCCTTCACGGGTCCATATCGCCCATGGAAGGCAGGGGGCCCGAGGAAATCCGAATAAGGGAGCTGATAATGAGGCTGCAGGAGAATTCGGACCGGGTAAGCGAAATAATATTGGCGACAAACCCTACAATAGAGGGAGAGGCCACGGCCATGTACCTTTCCAGGCTTCTGAAAAGCACAGGAATCAAAATCACAAGGATAGCCCATGGAATTCCCGTCGGAGGAGACCTTGAGTACGCCGACGTGGTCACTCTGGCCAAGGCGGTTGAAGGCCGCAGGGAATTGTAAAGATAGAGGGAGAAATTGCGTTATTTCTGATATAATGAAAAAAGAACCTAAACGAAAGGAGCAATACAAATGAAAGACATTATTCTTAAAGCGGAAAAAAGAGGGACTGGCTCAACTTCGGAGTTGAAAAAACTTCGCAAAGACGGCATGGTTCCCGCAGTCGTATACGGAAAGCACTCGGACAACCGTGCAATAATGATAGCCGACAACGAGGTCAAGCGTTATGACGACAGCATGGCTCCGGGCTCAAGCATGAAGGTCCAAATGGGCGATGAGGAAGTAATGGTAATAGTAAAGGAAGTCCAAAGGCATGCGGTTATCAGAAACGTAATCCACATCGACTTCCAGGAATTGACCATGGGCGAAAAAATCAAGGTCAAAATCCCTGTGCACCTGTTCAACAGGGACGCCGTCGAAGGCGGAAACATGGTTGTTCAGCAGCAGCTCAA
>CAZEHH010000098.1:0-4879 GCA_964512505.1 uncultured Peptostreptococcaceae bacterium | reverse complement strand
CGGTTCAAACGCATATGTATTTTCCAGTCTTTGAATATTAAAAACAATGAGAATATGCTAAGGGACTGAAAGACCATGGAGAAAGACCACCCCGCTGACCACGCAAAGAAAACCGACATAGCGGCATAGGCGAGCGATGCAAGTCCCTTGTCCCTCATGAAAATATGAAAAATCCATATCATTACAAGTCCGTAGGAACCGTACTGAAGATTGATAATGTCTCCGGTGGACGCCAAAATGGCAGCCAGCAGAAACCCGTAGCGGCCTCCGTTTTCGTGGAGCCATATCACCCATAGTCCTACAAGGATTGTCGGCATGATGTTCAGCTTTCCTGGGGAAAACCATATGTAGGGTATTTGCGATACTATCGCGAATACAAAAAGCCGTCCCATGTATTTTTTGAGATTCGAGGTTTTTTCGTAGCCTTTGGCTGCCTGCCATGCGAAAATGGGAAAAGCCAAGCGGCCTATGGCCCTCATGAATATAAGACCGGGGAAAAATATGTAGCCGACATGATCGACAAGCATGAAGACGCATGCAAGAAACTTCAAAAAATCATTGCGTTCGGTTTCGTTTTTCATTGGCGCTCTCCTTTTTCCGACGCAAACATCATACCATACAAAATCTCAATGCTCCACTTTTAAGACGTATCGATCAAATGGCGAAAAGACTTCTTCAAACGGAGCCGCCCTGACTCATTTAGGGGAGGCGATTCTGAAAAAATGCAAAATAAAATGAACCGGACTGTCACAATTAAAACAATTGCTGTCCGGTTCATCCCGAATAAGAATCAATACCTCTTGCTGTTCCATTTTGAATCTCTACTATGATACTTCACCTTACCCTTCAAACTGTTATTTTCTGATCTTTTTTAAGGATTCAGAAAGTCTTTCTTTTGTTTCAAAAGCACGCTAAGCTCATTCACCGATGAAGACATCCGTTCTTCCATCGGCTTGAATCCTAGTGTTCATTACATCCGGTTCTAAACGGACGTTCACTCTTTACATAAGGTAAAGGCTTTTTTATTCGGCTTTCCGTTGCACTTTCCAATCTTGTTGGAATGGATGCACAGTATCCGAATCGTTCTCTTGCTTTACAAGAGGCCATCATCCTATTCTGTAAGAGGGATACTGTCCCTCTTACTTCATATATACCTCCGTTTATGCTTTTTAAACATTTTTTTCACTTTTCATCCAACAATTTGCCGCCAAGGCCTATGTTTTCTGCAGGCAGCTCCTCTATCAAAACTGTAAACGCCGAAACCGGCAATCCGGTGGTTTCCGCTGCCGCCGCCGAAAGCTTTTCCACCAATTCCCTTTTCATTTCTCTTGGTCTTGAAGACATCTTTATAGAAATTACAGGCATGATTTCACCTTCCCTTTCTTGCATTTCTGCAAATGGCTGCACGAGACAATTTAAAAGCAATTTCTTTTGTATGCAAATCTCGATATTTCACTTATTGCGTTTTCCATGGCGACAACATCTGTGTTGTTAGACATGAATCCTATCAGAAACGGCTTCCTGGCATATACGATTCCTATGTCGTGAGTGATTCCTTCATCCTCGCCAGTCTTGTGGGCTATGGGAACCCCCTTCGGCAAAAGCCGTGGAATCTTGCTGTTGAGGCGCTGCATTTTAAAAATATCGAGCATTTCGATGGAAGCTTTTCTTGAAATCAGCCTTCCATTGTGCATTTGCTCAAAAAGCATTGCGAGCTCGTCCAATACGACCGTGTTTTCAAGGCCTTGCGCCGAAGCCTCTTCATCGAACAGCAGTCTGTTTAGGCGCGTCATGTACATTTCGCGATTTATCAGCGTCTGGTTTATTCTGTCCATCCCCAAAATGCGTATTAGCATGTTGGCTGCCGTATTGTCGCTATGGATTATCATGAGCACGCAAAGGTCCCGAAATGTGACCTCAAGCCCGTCATGCATGTACGACAGGGCACCGCAGGACGGCACCTTGTCAGAATTTCTCACTTCGTATTTTTTGTCGAAGTCCATCTCTCCCAGGCGGACCCGGTTGAATGCTTCAATCAATATGGGTATCTTTATGAGGCTTGCCGCATAGAAAATCCTGTCCTCGTTGAAAGCGACTATTTCGCTGCCGTCGAGACGCTTGTAATAGAAACCCGTTTGCCCCGGAATATCCTTTAATACGCGTTTGACATAAGTATACACGGCTATTTCTCCCCCATTGTTATTGTTTATATGTCCCATTATACCAAATCCGCAAATTTATTGTTATAATAAAGGAAATCACGTGACTGGAGGAACAAAATGGCAAAACAATGCGACCGATGCGGAATGAAAATAAAATTTTCCGAGACTGCGTACATGGAGGACAACCAAGTCCTTTGTCCCAAGTGCTTCACTGAAGTAGAATTCGAGAAACAGAAGGAGACCCCTGAAATGCTTTCGGTGACGCTTCCCGAAATAAAAGGCTCTTCCATAACCCGGTACTTTGACGCCATTTTCGAATCAAGCCTTACAAACCTGAAACACAAGGCTTCACGCCTTGGAGCAAACGCGGTAATCGGGGTTGTGGCCTCGGACTACGACAAATGGTGCGGGACGCCCGTAGTCATCGAAAAGGAAGAGGAATAGCCGTCAAATCACAGGCTTATACCGTCCGGGAATGCTTCCCGCCTCATTATTCCCCACATCTTGTCTATGTATGAAAGTGTGTAGTAATTTTCATAATAGTGGTAGTAAAAGGCGCCTTTCATTGTCATTTGGAATGTGCCTTTTTCTTCTGTCACGAAGCCCAGTTTCTTGGCAAGCCAAAGCTCAAGTCCGTATTTGGATTTGAGCTTTTCGCCGAAAAAGCTCTCGAATGCCGCAGAATCTATTCTCATGCCGTATGCGGTCCAAAAGAGGTAATAGATCATCCTTTGCCTCTTTGAGAAACGTATTGTCAATGATGTCGGCATCAAGCCTCCGCCAATTCTTTTGCTGTACTCGTCAACTGAAAATGTGTTTATTTTGAACTGGCCTCTCAAAAGAGATGTGGCGGAACATCCGAAACCAAGAAAATTGTCTCTGGTCATGGATGAATATGACGCATCGGGGTCCTTCGAAAATGTCCATATCGAATCTCTTCTATACCCCTTGCTTTGGCAGTGCATGGTTATTTGGTCCAGCAATTTTCTTTTTTCTCTTTTTCCCATAGGAGCAATTTCACTTTCGGTGAAAGTGAAATCGATGAAGGGATAGATTGCGACATGGTTTGCCCCGTTTGAGAAAGCTGTTTCAATATCCGACTTCAAGTCTTCGAAGGTCTGCCCCGGCAATGCGAAAATAAAATCCATCGACACCGTTTCAAACTTGGTCTCCCCAAGAGCTTTGAAAACCCTTTCGAAATCAGCTTCGCCCCTTCCCAGTGTTTTGAGCAAGCCCGACTGGAATGACTGTATTCCTATGCTTATTTTGCTAACACCGGCTTTTTTCAGTTTAGCGAGATTTTCGGGCGTCACGTTGTCGGGATGCAATTCCAGCCCTATCCCTTCCCTTATTGTAAAATGCTCATTTACGGCGTCGACTATGTCGCAAATCCTGTCTATGGCAAGTGCAGGCGAGCCTCCACCGAAATACAGGCTGCTTGCAACCTTTTTTCCATCGTTTTGATTTCCCACAAGGTGGATTTCGCTTATGAGATGGTCAACATAGTCCTGGCAACGCTCTTCTGAGAATTTTTCCTTGCAATACGGACAGAAGGGACATATGCTTTCGCAAAACGGAATATGTATGTAAAGCCCAAGCCTTTCCGCATCAGCATAAGGAAGGATGTCGTCGTATTCATTTTTGAATATAAAAGGCTTCAGTGACCTTGTCAGCCACATCCTTGTCGCTGTTGTCAAAATACTCATGGATTCCCCCTATATGTACTTCAAATATGTTTTCAGCATCTCAAAGATTATTTTCATGTTGCCGCCGAAAATAAGCGTGTACTCCGCAACAAAAAAATAACCGCATTGACCGCAGAGGCCTGGAACGTCGATGCATCTTCCGCATGTGCTTATCTTTCCGTTTTCGATCACTATGCACTGATGGCAGGGAGTCTTGAATCTGTTGTCGACAATATACGGAAAAGCGCTTCTCAGGTTGAATACGGGCGCTCCCCTGTCCATCATTTTTGAAATCGTATCGCAGCAGCTTCGTTTCTCTTCCCTTGAAAGAGCCAACGCCTCCGTGTCCGGGTAGGGAGTGTGGAAATTGAATGACACCGCCCTTACGTTTTTCCTGGACATTGCAACGCGACAAACGTCTTCGACAGTGTCTTTGTTTATTTGGTTTATCGCCATGTAAAGGCATATGTTGTCGGAGCTTGCATTTTCTATGTTTTCCATTATTGTGTCGTATGTATCGCCTCGAATCTCGTTGTGCCTGTCCCTGTCCCCGTCAAGGCTCAGAAGAATGAGGTCGGCTTTCGGCAGGTCCAGTTGAAATGTGCCGTTTGTGACGGTGTTTACAATGAGGAAGCCCATTTCCTTGGCTTCCGAAACCAGGTCCCTCAGAGTCCTGTCCCCGTCCTGCCACATGAAGGTCTCCCCTCCGCAAAAGAAGAGTATCCTTACACCGAGGCTGTAGAGCTTTTCCATTTCGGATTTCACTTGTCGGTAAGGATGGATTACGGATTCTATATTGTTGACGGAACAATGCTTGCATTTCAAATTGCATTTATCTGTGAGTATCACCGTGCCGAGGATCGGTTTTTTCTGCCTGAAAAGAATTGTTTTTATGCTGAATTTAGCAAAATGCATGAACGACGATATTTTCATTGTCCGAGCCATGTCCTTTTCTGTTTATTTAAATTGAATGGAATCCCTTGCCGCAGTCGACGCCTTCATATTATATCATTACCACGCCCGCCCGCCGAA
>CAZEHH010000097.1:0-4901 GCA_964512505.1 uncultured Peptostreptococcaceae bacterium | reverse complement strand
GCCGCAGGAATGACAATCAGTCTTGCTCCCTTTAGCGCAAGGAGCCGCATCAATTCGGGGAAACGCATGTCATAGCATATGGCAAGCCCGACTTTGCCAAAAGGCGTTTCGAATACGGTTACATCTTCTCCAGGAGACAGAGTCTCCGATTCAAAAAACCTTATTCCGTCTTTTACATCTATATCGAACAGATGCATTTTTCTGTGCCTTGCAATTATTTCACCTTTTGGATCCAATACAAATGAAGTGTTGTATACGTCATTTCCATCGATTTCAGGAATCGACCCCGCAACGACGTAAATGCCTTTTTCGACAGCAATTTTCTTGATTGACTCGATGGTAATACCGGATGAATCTTCAGCATATTCACGAAAGTATTTGTTGTCGTATGGGCAATTGAACATTTCAGGTAGAACTGCCATATCCGCACCCATTTCGCAAGCTTTTTCAATCATTTTGCAAGCTTTTTCGATGTTTGCGACTTTGTCTTCACTTACTTTCATCTGAATCAGTCCGAGTTTCATTTTATGCCTCCCGAAATCATATTATCGTTTTATTTTTGCACTTTTCACAAACCCCATGCAATACCATAAGCAAATCTGCAACTTCAACCTTGTATTCGCTTTCAACGTTGCTTGTTATGTCGATAAGATCCATGACAAGCTTTTGATCGTCGATATCGAAGATTTCTCCACAAACATCGCACTTGAAATGTATGTGCAATTTTTTGCCGCTGAAAATTTTCAATTCGTAGTATCTGTGTTTGCCTATTGATATTTCCTCTATGATCTGGTTCCGCTTAAGTATGTCTATGGTTCTGTATACCGTCGGAAGGCTTATTCCTTTGGCTTTTACCAATTCATAAACATCCTCGGGTTTCAAATGCTTGTCGCTTCCCAAGAAAATGCGGATGATTTCCTTTCGGGAAGAAGTAAGTTTGAAATTTTTTCCCCTTAAAATATCTTCAATCATACTTACTTTGTTGTTCATTTCATCACATCCATTATTTATTGGAGAAAGCGAGATATTCATCTCGCTTTCTTGTGTTTATTTTAGCAAACAGAATGCTCCGCTTCAATTTCACCCTCAATATATTTCTTGACGGCTTCTTCGACATTTCCTGTTACTCCAATTATAACATTTATATTCCTTTTTCTAAACAACTCCTGTGCCGATGCCCCCATTCCTCCTGAAATTATCGTGTCAACATTTCTTTCGGCGAGGAATTTAGGCAGAAAACCCGGCTTATGACCCGGATAAGGGAGAAATCCTTTGTCTTCCACTTTCTTTTCTTCAGCATCAAAGATTTCATATCCGTCGCAATGTCCGAAATGCTCTGAAATCATTTCGTCCTTTTTTGCCACCGCTATCCTGATTTAAAACACCCCCGATTGCCTTGCATAGATTTTCCGGCTCATTTAAGCTTTCATCCAATGCGCTTATATTTGATTCCTTTCAAAAGCAATATTTATGCAATTCGACTGATGCGGCAAGACATCGCATAACTTGATTCTTCCAATTGCATGCTGCAATAATTTGTTCTATTTCTTTTCTGCAATAAATTTCTTTACTTTCTCATTCAAATCGTCAAAAATGCCGAAACCCATTTCAGGATACAATTCCACTTTACCCTCGTCGCAAAGTTCAACAAACTGTGAATCGATCGGAAGTTTATGTATTATATCCAGATCCATTTCCTCTGCAACTTTATCCAGGTTGCTTTTTCCAAATATGTTGTGCCTTTTTCCGCAGTCCGGACATTCATAATAGCTCATGTTTTCTATTACTCCCAAGACAGGTATGTGCATCATGTTTGCCATATTGATTGATTTTTTTACAATCAGTGTTACCAGATCCTGAGGAGCTGTTACAACTACAAGCCCGTCAACGGGAATGGATTGCATAATTGTAAGCGATACATCTCCAGTTCCCGGAGGCAAATCTATTACAAGGTAATCCAGATCTCCCCAGTTTACGTCGGTGTAAAATTGTTTTACAGTGCTTCCCAAAAGAGGACCTCTCCATATGACTGGGGAATCTTCATCCTTTATAAGCAGATTCAAAGAAATTACTTTTATCCCATTTTGAGTTTCAACCGGGTTTATTGATTTTTCGTCTCCCGTAGCGCGCTGGTTGTTGATTCCGAATATTTTAGGTATGCTCGGGCCTGTTATGTCAGCGTCCATTATTCCAACTTTGTATCCTTGTTTTTTAAGAGCCATAGCCACCAAAGACGTAACCGAAGATTTTCCAACTCCGCCTTTACCGCTCATTACCGCAATAACTTTTTTGATGTTGGTGCTGTCATTAGTTCTCTCTTTGCGTATTTCCATAGTACCCCTCCTATAATTAGCATATGCTAATTATAGTACAACACGATAATATTTTCAATGAAAATCCTTCTCAATTGCCTACAAAGGCTCCTGATTTGCTATAATGGATTGTGACTAGCATGAAAGGAGTTTTACAATGTCGGAATATAAATTGATTGCCACTGCAACTTTCGGATTGGAATCCGTTGTAGCAAAAGAATTAAAGAAACTAGGTTACGAGGATTTGGAAATATTCAACGGCGGTGTTGAATTTTCAGGAGGCAAGGAAGATATTTGCAAGTGCAATTTATGGCTTCGTTCTTCAGACAGGGTTTTCATCAAGCTTTCAGAATTCAAGGCGACAAGCTTTGAGGAATTGTTTCAAAATATCAAATGCATAGAATGGAACAAGTATCTTGGCAAGAATGCCTGTTTCCCGGTATACGCGAAATCTGTAAAATCAAAACTTTTCAGTCTTTCGGACATACAGTCCATTTCGAAAAAGGCTATTGTTGAATCTTTGAAAAAAACTTACAATGTCGAATGGTTTGAAGAAGACGGTTACCGTTTCCCAATACATGTTTCCATATTGAAGGATAAGGCAACCGTTCTCGCCGACACCAGCGGAGAAGGTCTGAACAGGAGGGGATACCGAATTGAGCCTGTTCTTGCGCCTTTGAAGGAAACCATGGCGGCGGCGTTGATCTTGCTTAGCAATTGGTATCCTGACAAGGTTTTGATAGACCCTTTTTGCGGTTCTGGCACCATACCGATCGAAGCTGCTATGATTGCGCGCAATATTGCTCCTGGATTGAATCGCAAATTCGTTTCCGAAACATGGGACTTCATTCCCGAATCGGTTTGGAAATCGGTTCGCAAGCAAGCTTATTCATCCATCGACTTGAACACTCCTTTGAACATACAAGGCTACGACATTGACAAGCGAGCCATCAAAGCCGCAAAAGTCAATGCTGTCGAAGCAGGAGTTGAAGACTCCATACATTTCCAGGTGCGTGACGTTTCGGACTTGAGTTCAAGCGACAAAAAAGGTTGTGTTGTAACAAACCCGCCGTATGGTGAAAGATTGGAAACAAAAGAATCGTCAGAAAGGCTATACAGGATTTTAGGCCAAAGGCTTATGCTTTTGGACAACTGGTCATACTTCATAATAACGGCCCATGAGCACTTTGAATCAGCTTTTGGTATCAAATCCGATAAAAACAGGAAACTATACAACGGCCGCATTAAGAGCTATTACTATCAATACTTCAACAAGAACCGGGGGAATTAATATGGTAAATGTCTTGATATTTCTTATTACGGGAATACTTATAGGATCATTTGCGAACCTGGGCAAAAAAACAGTCCTTTTGAATTCAAAACTTCAATTCTTGGGACTGATGCTTCTATTGTTTTTTATGGGCTCTTCGATAGGAATGAATAAAAGTCTTTTGTCAAATCTTAAAACAATAGGAATCGATTCTTTCGCATATGCCTCGAGCGCAGCATTTTTCAGCATAGTATTCGTTTACGCAACCACAAAAAGATTTTTTGAAAGGAGTTAAGCCATGTCTATAGGCATAATCATATCTGTTTGCACAGGAATTCTATTTGGATTTCTGTTTTTTCCTGCGGAAATAAAACCTTTCATCGATCAGGCATCCGGTTTCGCTCTGTATTTTTTGATACTGACCGTAGGAATCGAATTGGGTCACAACCGAAGTGTTTTCCACCGCTTGAGGGTTTTGGGCCCCAAGGTTCTTCTGATTCCCTTGTCTATAATTCTTGGAAGCCTTACTGGCGGTCTATTGACGGGACTTGTGCTGAACCGCCCAGTGGGAACAAGCCTTTCAATCGCATCCGGTTTCGGTTGGTACAGCCTTTCAGGCATTCTGCTTACCCGCCTTGCAAACGCCGAAATAGGGGCAATTGCTTTTCTCAGCAATGTTTTCAGGGAATTGATAGCTGTACTGACCATCCCTCTGATTGCAAAGCACTTGAATTTTTTAACAAGCATAGCTCCTGCGGGTGCTACAAGCATGGATTCGACGCTTCCAATAATTTCAGAAGCTACAGACAGCGAAACAGCTTTGATATCCTTTATAAACGGATTTACGCTTTCCGCTCTCGTACCTTTTCTTGTGCCGTTCTTTTTAAATTTTTGATTCAAATTTATTAAGTATGTCATTGGCAACCACCAAGTCGAGGGCTCCAAATCCCACTGTCTCAAATACTGTTACTCCTCCAATGCCGCAATATTTTTTTTTGCCCGACACAAAGGAACCCAGCTCCGCATTAAAATCATTCTTTTCAATGATTCCCTTTTTCAAGGGAATCAGCAAGTCTCCGGCTTCCTTCAATACGCCTTCCAGGTTGTCCACAAATATGAAGGACGCATCGCCAATTATGTCTTCATGTATTTCCTGCATGTCCCTTCTAAAAGAACCTACTGCATTTATGTGCACATTCTCCTTCAGCATTCCGCGATTTATGACAGGAGTTTTGGATGTTGTTGCCGTCGTTACAATATCAGCTTCTTCAACTGCCTCTTCAACCGTCTTGCATGCAATGAATTCAGTCCCGAATCTT
>CAZEHH010000096.1:0-4955 GCA_964512505.1 uncultured Peptostreptococcaceae bacterium | reverse complement strand
TCAAAAAGAACCGTCCCCGGCGATTCGTGCCCCAGGCATTCCTACGGAGGGCAGGCCGTGATAGAGGGCATCATGATGCGCGGCAAGAAGCACATGGCCATAGCAGTCAGAAAGCCTGACGGGGAAATCATCATAAAGAAGGACGAGGTAAACCCGCTTGAGCGCTCCAAGATTGCAAAGGTGCCGATCCTGCGCGGGGTCATAGTCTTTTTCAGCGCCATGGTCACAGGCATAAAGGCAATAACCTATTCGGCTGAATTCTTCGAGGAGCCCAAGGAAGAGGACAAGAGCAAGTTCGACAAGTGGCTCGAGAACAAGCTTGGAGACAAGGTCGACGATTTTGTCATGTACTTCTCGGTCATAATGGCGGTATTTCTGGCGGCGGGGCTTTTCTTCATATTCCCGACAATCGCCATCAGCATGACCAAGGACGCAATAAAAAGCCCGATCGGAATGAACATACTCGAGGGCCTGCTCAGGATAGGGATGTTCATAGCCTATGTGCTTCTCATATCGAGGATGAAGGACATAAGGCGGGTGTTTGAATACCACGGAGCCGAGCACAAGACCATCTTCTGCTACGAGAACGACCAGGAGCTCACGGTCGAAAACGCATCGCGCTTCACGACCCTCCATCCCAGGTGCGGCACAAGCTTCATAGTGTTCGTCATGCTCATAAGCATAATACTGTTTTCATTCGTGGGATGGCCCAACCCCTGGATAAGGATACTGTCAAGGTTCATACTGCTTCCGGTCGTTGCCGGAATTTCATACGAGCTGCTCAAGTGGGCGGGCAGAAGCGACTCCACATTCGTAAAGGTTCTTTCATGGCCCGGGCTAAAATTCCAGATGCTTACAACCAAGGAACCCGACGAGGGACAGATAGAAGTTGCCATAGCATCCCTGAAGGCGGTATTTGAAATGGAAGAAGCGGAAAGAGAAGAAGGAATTCAAAGTGATGCTGAGACAGCTGATTCTTGAACTGAAAAAATATCTTGAGGACTCGTCCGAAACCGCTCTTCTCGACGCGCAGCTTATTGTGGGGCATGCGCTTGGAAGGGGCAGGCTCTACCTTCTTACGCATCCCGGCGAGGAAGTGAGCGCAGAAAAGGCCGGCGAGATATGGACCCTTGCCAAGAAACGAAAAAGCGGCCTTCCTTTGCAGCACATAACAGGCAGGCAGGAATTCATGGGGCTCGATTTCGAGGTGGGTCCCCAGGTGCTCATACCAAGGCCCGACACGGAGATTTTAGTTGAGGAGGCCATAGAGGACATGAAAGGGCATCCGTCCCCGACCATACTCGACATAGGGACCGGGAGCGGCGCAATAGCGGTTTCGCTTGCCAAATACCTTCCCCATGCAGAGCTTTGCGCGGTTGACATATCGGAAGAGGCTCTGGGCACGGCAAAGAAAAACGCCGCTTCAAACGGAGTGGACAGTAGGATAAGGTTCCTCCTGGGCAGTCTTTTCGGTCCGGTGGAGGAGAGGGGCGGAATGTTTGACGCCATAGTCTCCAACCCCCCCTACATCCCGGAAGCCGAAATTGAAACCCTGCAAAAGGAAGTTTCATCGCATGAACCGCGGGGAGCTCTCGACGGAGGGACCGACGGGCTCGATTTTTACCGCATAATAGCGCGGGAGGCCCACAGGTTTATCAAGCCCGGAGGAACAATCTACCTTGAGGTGGGCTCTGGCCAGGCGCCGGAGGTTGAAAATTTGCTCAAACAGGTGAAATGCAGGGGCAAGTCGTGTTATAATAATATACTGAGGATAAAAGATTTGGCCGGCATAGAAAGGGTCGTAAAGGCGTCCCTGGGGCCGGAAAAAATAGAAGAAACAATAAGAACGGAGTGAAGCAATGCTTGAAAAACTGGAATTCATACTTGAAAAATACCAGAATCTGAACGAAAAAATTTCCAATCCGGAAATCATAAACGATCAGCCGACTTGGCAGAAATACATCAAAGAACACGCCGAGATCGAGCCGATAGTTGCAAAGTACAAGGAGTACAAGGAAGTCAAGGAGGCACTCGACGAGACGGACGAAATCATCCGAAACAGCGATGACGAAGAGCTCCGCGAGATGGCCAAGATGGAACTGCCCGAGCTCGAGGAAAAGTACCAAAGAATGAGCGAGGAAATAAAGTTCATGCTGATACCCAAGGACCCCAACGACGAGAAGAACGTAATAGTCGAAATCCGTGCGGGAGCCGGAGGTGACGAGGCGGGTCTGTTCGCAGCGGAAATTTTCCGCATGTATGTGCGTTACGCAGAGCGCAGCCACTGGAAGACTGACATCATGAACACAAACGAAACCGGGGTCGGAGGACTAAAGGAAGTCGTTTTCATGATAAAGGGCAACGGTGCATATTCCAAGCTCAAGTACGAGAGCGGAGTCCACAGGGTTCAGAGGATACCCCAGACCGAATCGGGCGGAAGGATACACACATCCACGGTAACAGTGGCAGTTCTTCCCGAGGTTGACGATGTAGAGGTCCAAATAGGCGCAAACGACATAAGGGTGGACGTGTTCCGTTCGTCCGGAAACGGCGGCCAGTCTGTAAACACCACGGACTCAGCCGTAAGGTTGACGCACTTGCCTACAGGTCTTGTCGTTACCTGCCAGGACGAGAAGTCCCAGCTCAAGAACAAAACAAAGGCAATGAAGGTGCTCAAGGCGAGGCTTTATGAAATGGAGCTTGCGGAGCAAAACGCGGAAATAGCGGACGCCAGGAAATCCCAGGTCGGAACAGGAGAGAGAAGCGAGAAGATAAGGACGTACAACTTTCCTCAAAGCAGAGTAACCGACCACCGCATAAACCTCACTCTATACAAGATGGCCTATATACTTGACGGAGACCTGGATGAAATAATTGAAGCCTTGACGACTGAAGACCAGGCGGCCAAGCTTAAGAAACTCAACTGATTACTCAAGGCAGCGAAATTGCTGCCTTTTGCTAAGCCAAAGGATTACTTGAACAGGGGTGAAAAGCGTGAAAAAGACCCAGATAATTTATATGGACCCTGGCAGGATCGACGACGACAAGCTCGCTCATCCGGCAAAACTCCTCAGGGAAGGGGCTACCGTTGTGTTCCCGACAGAAACGGTCTACGGACTGGGAGCCAACGCATTGTCAAAGCAAGCCGTAGGCAAAATATTCGTCGCCAAGGGACGCCCGTCGGACAATCCCCTCATAGTGCATATAGCGGAGAGGTGCGAGCTTGAAGCCCTTGTCAGCGATGTGCCGGAGGCGGCGGAGGCCCTGATGGCCGTGTTTTGGCCGGGACCCCTCACAATGATTTTCAGAAAATCCGATGCGGTTCCAGAAATTGTTACCGCGGGACTCGATACGGTGGCAGTCAGAATGCCGTCGCACCCTCTTGCAAACAGGCTCATAAAAATGGCGGGAGTGCCTGTGGCGGCCCCAAGCGCCAACCTCTCGGGCAAGCCCAGCCCTACCAGGGAGGAACACGTATTAAAGGACCTTTTCGGTAAAGTCGACTGCATAGTATGCGGAGGCGAAACCGCCGTAGGACTGGAATCCACCGTTTTGGACGTTACCGGCCGAGTGCCGGTGATACTCAGGCCGGGAGGGGTTACAAGAGACCAGATAGCTTCGGTCACCGGAGCCTGCGAAATTGACGAGGCCCTTTTGAAATCGGACAGCCCCTTGGTTCCAAAGTCTCCGGGAATGAAATACACACATTATTCTCCCGATGCCGAGGTATTCATGGCGGGCGGAGCCATAAAGGAAATGGTCGGCGCCATATTGGGCGAGGCGGAGGAACGAAAAGCGAAAGGCCAAAAGGTGGGCATTCTTGCCACTGACGAAAACATGGAAAGCTACGAAGGGTTTACGGCGGTATCCCTGGGCAGCAGACAAAGGCCGGAAGAAATAGCTTCCAGGCTCTTCATGGCCCTCAGGCTTTTCGATGAAATGAAAATGGATGTGATACTCTCCGAAACCATAGAAGAGGAATCCATAGGAAGAGCCGTCATGAACAGACTAAAGAAAGCCGCGGGCAACCGTTGGATCGAAAGGAAGTGAACTCGATGAAGGTATTGTTTCTATGCACAGGGAACACATGCAGGAGCCCTATGGCGGAAGGCATCTTCAAAAAGATGCTGAGGAAGGCGGGCGTAGAGGATGTAGAGGTGGAGTCAAGAGGCTTGGTTGCGGCCGTAGGAAAGCCTGTAGCCGAGAACGCTTTCCTGGCGGTGGGTGAAAAGCATATAAGGATAGGAAACCATGTAGTCAGGCAGCTTAGCCGCGAGGACATTGAAGAAAGCGACTTGATCCTGACCATGACCAAGAGCCAGGCATATCAGGCATTCAGCATGTTTGCCCAAAAGGACCGGCACATACATACACTAAAGGATTTTGTGGGCGGTTATGAGGAAAGAGACATAGCCGATCCAATAGGCGGATCCCTGGATGACTACAGGAAGTGCGCCAAAGAGATAGAGGAAGCGTTGGAAAAGGGTTTTGAAAAGATCATAAATTACAAAAGGGGAGAATAATATGAAAGTTGCATTGGGATCGGACCACGGGGGATTTGAACTTAAAGAAGCAATCAAGAAGCACCTCAACAGAAAGGGAATCGAATTTGCCGACTACGGTACATTCAACAACGATTCTGTGGATTATCCCGACTACGGAAGGATAACGGCCGAGGCTGTGATGAGCGGCGAATGCGACAGGGGAATAGTCTGCTGCGGAACAGGCATAGGGATATCGCTTGCGGCCAACAAAGTAAAGGGAATCCGCTGCGCGCTCGTGTCGGAGGAATACTCGGCGAGAATGGCCAAGTCCCACAACAACGCCAACATGATTGCAATGGGCGGAAGAGTAGTGGGAGATGGAATAGCAACCGGAATAGTCGACGCATGGCTCGAAGCCGAATTCGAGGGCGGACGCCACGAAAGAAGAGTAGAGAAAATAATGGAGATAGA
>CAZEHH010000095.1:3930-5095 GCA_964512505.1 uncultured Peptostreptococcaceae bacterium | reverse complement strand
CATGCGGCATTGTATTTTTCAAAGGCGGAAACCCTCTGTTTCCAACGGTTTAAAAGAAAGGCCAAGCATTAGCAAATGAAGTGGCATGGTATTTGCGTGGTTAATATAAAAAGAAAAATGAATGGAGGTGTGTGATGTATAAGACAAGAAAGCATTTGAGCAAAATCAAGCATGAAAGCTATGCAAATGTACCCGAAGAATTCGGACCGGGCTGGATTGACTGTTCCCTGGGAATAAACCCATTCGGCTTTCCAAAGGGCGTAGGAGAGGCGTTGGGGAGTTTTGACCCGGACATTGTAAACAATTATCCTCATGGAGACACCAAGCTGAAAAAGGCGATTATCGATTATTGGAGCGGGAATACCTTGCTTTGTGAGGGGCAGATAGAACTCGCATGCGGATCCATGGACGCCATCACAAAAATAAACAAAATGTTTATAGACAAAGGAACCGCAGTACTTGGCCATAGCCCGCAATTTCCGGACTTTGCAATGGATGTGGAAGGCATGGGCGGAATATACGAAACTGTGGACATGTCCGGGGGCAAGGGCAAGTTCGACGGAGTGCGTTTCGTGGATGGGATCGAAAAAAGGCATGCATTCTGCTACATAGACAACCCCAATAATCCGACCGGCCAGATAATTCCTTTGCAGGCAATATCCCAAATTGCCAAGAAAGCCGCAAGCATTGGCGTTTGCCTTGTGGTTGACGAGGCTTATGGCGATTTCATGGAAAAAGAGAATTCGGCTGTAAATCTGCTTGACGTAATGGACAACATAATTGTATTGAAATCTCTTTCAAAGGGATTTGGAATGGCGGGAATGAGGATAGGATATGCATTGGGGCCGGTGGAACTCATGGACGTCTACAGAAAAATATCAATCCCCTTTTGTGTAACCGGCATTGGAACGCTTTTGGCGGTTGAAGCATTGAAGGACCAGGAATTTTTAGCTGAAAGCAGAAAGAAAATTGCGCTGGCAAAGAAACGAATCATTGAATCAATTGTGACCATGGGAACTCTTGAGACGAGCCTTTCTGTTCCGATAATGACGCTTACGCATCCCGACAAGGGGGTCGACCTTTACAGAGAATTATTGAAGGTCAAGGTGCTTTCGGTTTCCGGCGAAAATTTCGAGGGTCTTGGCAAAAATAGCGTAAGGTTCAG
>CAZEHH010000095.1:0-3830 GCA_964512505.1 uncultured Peptostreptococcaceae bacterium | reverse complement strand
TTTCGGTTTCCGGCGAAAATTTCGAGGGTCTTGGCAAAAATAGCGTAAGGTTCAGAATAGGCAAGGATGAGGATGTTCTACTAGACAGGTTGAGACTGTTTGAGAAGAATTGGATGGAGGAGAATTGATGGGTTTTGAACTGGAAAAAACGAAAAAAATCATCGAAAGGGATGCGGAAGTATATCCCGGATTTGCCAGGATGCCTTACTATCCGTTGGCGGTTGCAAGAGGACATGGAGCCATACTGGAGGATTTCGACGGAAATGAATTCATAGACTTGCTTTCGAGCGCTTCGGCCCTGAATACTGGGCACGCGCATCCCAGAATAGTTAATGCAATCAAGGAACAGGCGAACAAATACATAACATATACCGCGGCTTATATGTATTCGGAACCTCTGGTAAAATACGCAGAGGCACTTATTGATGTTACCCCGGGTGACTATGAAAAGAAAGTGGCTTATGGGAATTGCGGCTCCGATGCAAATGACGGAGCAATAAAGCTTGCAAGGGCATATACCGGAAGAAAAAAAATAGTGTCCTTCATAGGAGCCTACCACGGGTCCACATACGGAGCCCTTTCACTTAGCGCCATAAGCCTCAACATGCGCAGAAAAATAGGCCCGCTTCTGGGAGAGATAGAACATATTGAGTATCCTGACTGCTACAGATGCCGATACGGCAAGGAATGCGAAAGCTGCGGCCTTGAGTGCCTGGGAGCTTTCAAGAAGGCGATGACAACATACATGCCGCCCGATGACATAGCGGCTGTGATAATCGAACCCATACAGGGGGATGGGGGGCTTATAGTGCCGCCCAACAGATACATGAAAGCCCTTTACGAGTTATGCAGTGAGCATGGAATACTCTTCGTAAGCGAGGAGGTGCAGCAGGGTTTCGGACGCACAGGGAAGTGGTTCGGAATAGAACACTTCGATGTGGTTCCGGATATGCTTATTTTGGGCAAGTCGATAGGCTCGGGAGTTCCTCTCAGCGCAATCGTGGGAAGAAAAGAAATAATGGATTCCATGGACGCTCCGGCGCATCTGTTTACAATGAGCGGAAACGCTCTGGCATGCGCGGCCGCATATGAGACGCTTGAGGTCATAAAGGACGAAAAGCTTCTCGAAAAAAGCGCCAATCTCGGCAATTATGCCAAAGAGCGTTTCCAAGCCCTAATGGAAGAATATGAAATCATAGGCGATGTAAGGGGCATGGGGCTTTCCATAGGAGTCGACCTTGTGAAGGACAGGAAAGGCAAGGAAGGCAACAGGGAAGCGGCGGCAAAAATTTGCTACAGATGCTGGGAAAAAGGGGTAATCATAATTTTTCTGGGTGACGGCGTATTGAGATTCCAGCCGCCACTCGTAATTACCCGTGAGGAAATAGACAAGGCAATTGATGTGATAGTGGAATCGATGAAAGAGTATATGGCAGGGGATATCCCGGACGAGATACTCGAAACTGCAAAGGGGTGGTAAGCAAATAAAAAGTTGTTTGTCAATATCGCAATCATACTAAATTAGATCAAGGAGGAACACACATGAATTTTGTAAAATCGGACACATTCAAGAAGTATTTTGTTCCGGGTATAGTTTTTCAATCCGTTGTAATAGCAGGAGGGTACGGAACGGGCCGCGAGCTGGTAGAGTTTTTCCTGAATTTCGGGACACTGGGCGGACTCCTTGCAATGGTATTCATATCGACGGTCATCTGGTCTCTTGTCTGCGCCGCCACTTTCGAATTCGCAAGAGTATTCAAGGCGTATGACTACAGAAGCTTTTTCACAAAACTGCTCGGCAAGGCCTGGTGGCTCTATGAGGTATGCTATTTCGTTCTTCTGCTCATTGTACTCGCTGTAATAGCGTCGACTGCCGGAAGCATACTCAATGAAATCTTCGGACTCAATTACTATGTTGGAGTCATTGGAATGATGGTTGGAGTCGGACTGCTTGTATTCAACGGTTCGGAGGCAATAGAGAAATTTCTTTCGTATTGGTCTTTCCTGCTTTACGCAGTATACATCGCATTTCTTGTAGTATGCTTCACAAAGTTCGGCGACGGAATCATCAGCTCCGTTTTCCAGGGCAACATGAAGAGTGGATGGGCTCTCGGAGGCTTCAAATACGCATTCTACAATTTGGGAATCATACCGGCGGTATTGTTCTCGACCAGACACATAGAGACAAGGAAGGAAGCAATCGGATCGGGCATCATGGCAGGAATAATCGGAATCGTTCCAGGGATACTTCTGTATCTTGCAATGATCGGACTTTATCCGGATATTTTGACAGTTGCAGTTCCTACAAACCACATACTTGGAGTATTGGGATCGCCATTCTTCCAAATAACATTCCAGGTGGTTCTCTTCGGTACACTCATCGAAACAGGCACAGGGTTCATATTTGCAGTTACAGAAAGAATCAATTCGGTATACAAAGAAAAAGGCGAAACAATGCCTACCAAATTGACAACAACTCTCACTATCGCCCTTCTCATAGTTGGAGCGGTAATCGCGCAATTTGGACTGATCGGCCTTATAGCCAAAGGTTACGGAACAATAACATGGGGATTCTTCGTATTTTATGTTGTTCCCGTCTGCACAATCGGTGTTTGGAAGATCAAGCAGCAGGACAATGCATTGGAGAACCGCAAGGTAGGATAAAACAAAACCAAAAGTGCAATTTTAATGCCCTCCTTTCACGTTTGCAAGCGTGGAAGGAGGGTAAATTCATGCATAGGGGCACGGAGTTTTGCCGGATATGATAAAATGAAAGAACAAGGGAGGCGAGTGAATGAAAAGAAAAACAATCGGCAGTGCCAGTTACAGATTCATTAAAAACGAAGCCGCCTATCTTGAGAGGATTGAAGTGATAGACCATGAAACGGGCTTGCGGATAGTTGATGCTTATGAGCCCAACGGGGGAAGCATGAACTATATACGCATAATTCTCACAATAGGATCCATACTGGTGGGATTGGGCATAATAAGCTTCATAGCCAGCAATTGGCAGGAAATAGGCAACGAGTTCAAAATATCCATACTGGTGGCTGGTTTTTTGGGCTTCGCATTGGCTGGAAGGGTTTTGGAAAAGGAATATCCAAGGACGGGCCGAAGCCTTTTATACATATCGGTGCTTATTTTCGGTGCCGGCATTTTCCTGACTGAACAGATGTACAACATATCCATCCATTTTTCAAAAAGTTTTCTGCTTTGGTCACTGGGAACATTGCCTATGGCTTATGTACTGAAAGACAAGCTGCTGTTTTTCTTTGCTCACGGACTTCTACTGGTTCACAGCCTGGGCAATTTCGACTATCAGGGAATAGCCTGGGATTTCATGGCTGTCTTGATTTTGCTTTATGCAGTCAACAGGCTGGTCTTCGAAAACAGGCCGTACTTCATGTTTGTTGAGAACATATTGGCTGCGGTATGGGTTTTGGATTTGATTTACGAGTTGCAAGGAAGCGACCTTTTGGCGGCAGGTGTAATTTTTATATCGGGCATCCTTATGAAATATATCTTGTCAAAACGCGAGGATATTTTTGTGCTTGAAGGGAATCTATTTTTGGGATTTTCCGGACTGGCGCTCACGTACAGAAGCATTTGGAACGACATTCCTTGGGAATATCCGGGAGAAGCGGCGGTCATATTTGGAATTGGACTCATGGCGTATTTCCTTATGGATACAAGAAAAGGGCACATCAGCAGCCTCTTTTTCGTATGCATATTCATACTCAGGTACTATGTGGACAATTTTTATGATTTTATGCCGAAATCCATGTTTTTCATCATCGGGGGATTCATTCTCATAGCCTTCGGATACTGGT
>CAZEHH010000094.1:0-5111 GCA_964512505.1 uncultured Peptostreptococcaceae bacterium | reverse complement strand
GTATTGGCGATCCTGTTTATTGTCGCAATTCTTATGTTTGCAGGCCTTTATTCTTATGGGGACATTGATGTTTCAACATTCAACGACAATTGGTATATTGAGGATGAGGATGGAGGCAAAGAATTCATACCAATACCGGGTGCGGTCGACGGGAAACATGTGCTTGAACCGTTCGCCATAAAAAAAGACATATCGGATAACGACGGCGCTATCATGTTTGTGCTGGAATATGCCAGTCTGACCGCAAGAATCGACGGCGAGGAAATTGGCAAATGGGGGTTTGACAACGGCATGTTCGCAATGCCCGGGCGCAGATTGATAACCCTTGATCTGGACGGCCATGAAGGAGAAACGCTGGAGCTTAAACTGGTCAAATATACAAATAATTTTTTGGGGTCGTTTTACAATGGAAGCGCCTCGAGTCTGGTGCTTTATTCTGTCCGCAGTTCTTTGCTGCTGTTCATTCTTGGAATGATGCTTGTCATGCTCGGAATATTTCTGCTTATAATATATTATTTGGATGACCATGCATCAGTCAACAAACAGTCCAATATGTTTTTAGGCATTTTTGCAATCATTGTAGGCTTGTATTTGCCGGGAAGGACGCTTTTCATTTACTATTTGCTTTCTTCGAATCAAATAATGGTGACATTCATGATTCTGCAATTTTTGCTGCCTGTTTCGATACTGGTTTTTGCTTTGTCCATAAGCAAAAAAGCTCGGCTTCTCATCAAATCGGCATTGATTTTGCATTGCATCTGCTATCCGGTTATCTCGCTTAATCAAATGCTTGATGCCGACGCCAACATTTATCTGCTGATGGTGTTTCAGCATTTGCATTTGATATATTACATACTTGCCTTTGTAGCTATAATCATCGAATTCAAAAACGAGAATGCGCAGTTGAAACGGATGGGTTTTGGGCTGCTGTTGCTCGGGACAGGCTATCTGCTGGATATTCTCAATTCCAGCGTCACAAAACAAGTGGATTCATATTTTTTCAAAACATCGCTGGTTATATTTATTGCATTGCAATGCATTGATAGAAGTATACAGTTTATTAAACATACTTCGGACATGAAAGCAAAGCTGATAAATGCAGATTACAAGGCAAAAATACTGATGGATAATTTTGAAAAAACAAGTGAGCATATAGAGGAAATAAGGCTGTTGAAGCACGATATGAATTCCCACATCAATTCTATAAGCAGCTTGCTGGAAGATGAAAATATTGTCAAGGCAAAAAAATATATTGCAAGTATGGGAGAGATGGAAGTGCTTAGGGCGCCGGTTGAAATATGTTGTGTGCCGGTTATTGACGCCATAACAAACAGGGCGATAAATGAATCGAAAGAAGAGAATATTGACTTTGACTATGCGGTCAATATAAATGAGAAAATAGAGGTTGACGACATAGATCTCTGCAGTTTGCTTACCAATATTTTAGACAATGCAATCGAAGCTTGCCGAGGGGTCAGCGGTTCGTGGATAAAATTCGATTGCCATACCAAGAACAACTTTTTATGCATATCCTGCAAGAACAGTGTCGATGGTGCAATTGTAAAAGAGGATGGAAAATACAAGTCGAGCAAAGGAAATGAAAAAGAACACGGATACGGAATCAAAATCATCAAGAAGGTGGCAAAAAAAAATAAGGGCATAGTAAACATATTTAGTGACGAACATTTATTTGCCGTTGAAATAGCAATCCAGCTTACGAGCTGAGATATTTCAAAAAATTATTTTTGGCGCTTTTGTATTTGGAACGGCTTATGGGTATTGTCCTCGAGGATGCAATGATAAAAGAATTTGACGACATGTTTTTTACATGCCTTAAATTTACAATGAAGCTTTTATGACAAAATATAAAACAGTCTCCAGGCAGTTTTTTATGAAAATCGGACAGTTTTCCGTATGTGGTGATTTCCTTTTTGGAAGTCACCACTTTTATTTTTTTGTCGTTCGATTCAAGAAACAGAATATCTTTAAAGGCTATATTGTGGATGTCTCCGCGATTTTCGATTTTTATGTGCTTTTGCCTGCTATTTTTGTCCCATATCTTAAGGAGCAGTTTTTCCAGTTTGCATGCATGGAAAGGCTTTAGCAGATAGCCTATGGCCTCCACATCATAACCGGCATACACATAGTCGGGGGAGGATGTTATGAAAATTATGCAAAGATCCTCATTGATTTTTCTTATGTCTTCGGCGGTTTCTATTCCGTTTTGCACATCCATGCATATGTCCAGCAGAAGCACGTCATACCTGTCTGTTTCATTTTTCAAGCGGGACACCAAAAGCTTGGGGTCTTGGTAGACTTCCACGCAATAATCCTCCATATGCTTCAGGCATATACGGTCGATATCATTTTTTATCTTGTTGCAGTCAATAATATTGTCGTCGCAAACGGCTATCTTGAACATATTTGCCTCCGGAAACCATATATGGCCATTAATTTCATATTGGGTAATTCAAGTATATCATTTGGCAATTATTGTTTCAATCAAGCCAGTTTCGGCATTTCGGCAGCTGATTTCGGAGGCTTTTTCATGTCCGCACGATTGCATTGATATAATGGAAAATAAAGTTAATTTAAATTATTCTTTATCCATCAAAATAACAATAGGGAAAAACATTGCTGCAGTAGACTGCAACGACCAAAACCATGAAAAGGAGTAGGATTATCATGAGAAAAAGACCTGTACTTTTTATGACTGCAATTTGCCTGTCCTTCATGCTGGCATTTGGCGGGACCTTCACCGAAGCCCATGCGGAGGATACTTCGTGGACCATCTTCGACGCGCTTGGCATCGACAACGGCGAAATTCCTTCGGGAAGCGAAGAGATAGGAGATGACGAAAATCCCTTCGGAAGGGATAAAAAATCTACGAGCTTCGTCTCGGAGTTTTATGGGGTATCAGACAATGGATTCGAAGCCAATCACATAAAGATGTTCGGGAAGCTGCAAGGGGACAGCGACAATGATTTATTCACTCCGTACGGAGTGCCAGGAACCGGAATCGAATTTTCGAACACTTCCGCCCTTCATTATGGCGGGGAGCCTTTCTACGGATACAATGCTGTCCCGGGCGACTTCAGCGGGGACGGAAGGAAGGGCCAGATGGTCGTGCTCGGGGGGATATATAGTTATAGAAATCCTGCCAGCAAAGGACTTTGCCTTTCTTTTATTGATCCCAAGGACCCAAATTACGCCAGTGACGAAAACCAAATGCCGATTTTTCTAGGCTCGGAATTTGGGAATCCATACGGGTCCGAAGATTTCACAAATTTCTCATACCAATTCCAGAACTATCTTCAAATGACCACGGGCGACTTTGACGGAGACGGTGTGGACGAGATAGCCGTCTACATAGCCGAGACAAGCGACCCCAGGGTAGAGGTGTACAAACTTGGAAGGGAGACGACGGGCGGTGCGCTTTTAGACTGGAAAGACCCGTCAAGCTGGGCCGAAACATACGAGTACGGAATGGAAGTTGTCGACGGCCGAATACCCAACATGGTCAAGCTACTTGGCAAGGACATCACGCAAAACGGCGTCGACGACCTAAGCATTGCCTACGGCTACTTCTACGGACAGCAGGTTTACAAGGACACCGAAGACGGCGACAAGCTAAAATACAAGGAGACGGTCGAGTACACTCCGTCCAGGCTCAAGGTGATATCCGGAAGCCGTGTCGAGTCGCTGGGTTCAAACATCATAAACATAGAAGTTGACGCGGACGCCGGGGACAGGATAAACGGGGGTTACGACCTGGCCCTTGTCAGGGTGTCGCTCGACTATGGGGACATAACCGGAGACGGACAGGCTGAGCTGGTTGTTTCGGGACAGGTGAAGGATGACATAATCGCAACCGACCCAAACGTAGACACCTTCCTCAAGAACAAGAATGCCACCACCAGGTATCTGGCCCGCTATGTCTACGACGGCAACAAAGACAGGTTCTACATAAGCGAAGCCAGCAACATAGATGTGATGGGCGGAATTACTCTCGATGAGGATTGGTCTTATTACAACACATATTTCAGCGTTCCGGGCTGCAACACCAACCTGGCCCTCGTCAAGACCGACGGTGTGGGAACCGCCAAATACATATATCTGGACAGCGTCATATATCAATATTCTTCGTACGGATTCAGCATAAAGGACAGATACTACGACATGGGCATGAAGGTTGAGACGGACAAGGACGGGGGATTGCTGAAAGAGGACCATCCTCTGTACGGCGATGTGGATTTTGTCTCTGATGCCGGCTATGGGAGCGACGACCTTTTCCAATATGTGGAGTACGGGGCCGTGGCGGCCGATTTCAACGGGGACACGTTCGAATCCGTATCGCTGATGCAGTACTATCCGAGGGGTCTTGACAAGGAATGGCGGGACTGCGGCTATGATGCGTTTGCCAAATACCACAACGCCTACTGGTGGTGGCTACCGGACAAGAACTACGACGGGGACACACTGAAAGACGACGAAGACAAAGCCATAAGATTCAGGATAATAATGAGGGACGATACCGAAGCATTTTTCAATTACATACAGGTCGGCGAGGTCGAGGTCGGGGTGGATGACGATGGCAATGCCGTCCGCGGCCTCATAAATGTCACGGAAGAAGAGAACTGGGTTCACGCCGACTGGACGACTTCGAGGCTGAGAAACGCCGAATACGCCGTCATCAGCCGTCAGATATTCAAGTCCCACATAAACACAGGCGATGATTCCAATACTTATGACGGAAAGTGGCTTGGAGGTCTTATCTATTTCTTTGCGACCCCGGACACGGATGTGGACACCATGATCCTCAGATACACGGGGGAAAGGAGCATCCACTACACGGACCCCAAGGTTTTTGCCGTAATAGCCTCCCCGCCGGTATTCATGGACTTGGGGGAGCTTGACGGAGGGGACGATTATATAGGAAACAGCGAGACCAGCTTCACGGGCATAGAGGGAAGCGAGTCGAATACGACTTCCAACGGAACATTGTCAGTTGGGGGATTCATGTCGGGCGAACAAGAATTCATGGGAATTTGGAAAGTTGTTTATGAACTGGAGTATTCCCACGAATTCACATTTGTCAGCGAGCAGGCGTC
>CAZEHH010000093.1:0-5118 GCA_964512505.1 uncultured Peptostreptococcaceae bacterium | reverse complement strand
AGCGGTTCGGAGGTGTCCCTGGTTCTTGAAGCCGCCAAGCTCCTGGACAAGGACGGAATAGACGCAAGGGTGGTCAGCTTTATTTCCTGGGAAATATTTGACGAGCAGACAAAGGCCTACAGGGAAAGCGTTTTGCCCCAAGGTCTTCCGGTAGTGGCTGTAGAGGCGGGAAGCCCGATGGGATGGCACAAGTATACTGGCAAGAGCGGAAAGGTCATAGCAATGGAAGGTTTCGGGGCGTCGGCTCCGGCGCCGGTCCTCATGGAGAAATTCGGATTCACTGCCGAAAACATAGCCGCTCAGGCAAAGGAAGCAATAAAAGAAAAGTAGAAGAAAAATTTGAATTCAAAAAGCACCGGCCCTTGTCAAAAAGGGCCGGTGCTTTTTTGTCTCCGAAAAGACAATGCGACAAAAAATACAATAAAGTCGGGAATCTAAGGCCAAAACCAGGGAGTAAAGGCCTGATATTCCTTGGACACCTCTATATTACACGATTGATAAAATAATGTCAATAATTATTTGTAAACATTTGGCAGCAAAAAGCGGATCAATTTGAGAAAAAGAAAAGGTTGGAAAGAATTATGATTAATAGAAACCCAAAGGTTTCCGTATTCTGATTATGAAGCAGAAGGGGCGGGAATAAATAGAGCGAGCACAAAAATCCGAAAAGAGGGTGATAATGCATGAAAAAGAAGGAAGCGCAGGCATTGACCTATAGTGCGAAAAATCTTCCAAAAGAAAAATATGCCGAATTGGGAACATACATCGAAGGCATAGAGGAGAAAAAGGGATCTTTGATTTCGGTTCTTCACAAGGCGCAGGGTATTTTCGGATACCTTCCCATGGAGGTGCAGACCTTTGTGGCGCGAAAGCTGGACATGCCGGCCGCTGAGGTTTTCGGGGTTGCCAGTTTTTATTCCTACTTCAGCATGGTTCCCCAGGGCGAGCATGTTGTCAGCGTATGCATGGGAACCGCCTGTTTCGTCAAGGGGGCGGAGCAAATACTTCGCGACATCGAGGAGGAATTGGGCATAAAGACCGGTGAGACCACAGAGGACGGAATGTTCACGCTCAAGGACATACGCTGCGTCGGAGCCTGCGGACTTGCCCCTATTGTAATTGTCGACGGCAAGGTGTACGGAAGGATAACGCGGGAAGATGTAAAGGGAATTTTGGACAATTACCGTTAAGGAGGAGCGAATATGAAAGTTAAATCGATGGAGGAGCTCAGGCGAATCCGTGAATCGCATGGTAAAAGCCTGGGAATAAGGAAAGGCGAAGGCGAGGACAGGATAATTGTCAAGGTTGGAATGGGAACATGCGGAATAGCTGCAGGCGCGAGGGAAACGCTCAATGCAATGATTGACGAGATAGACGCGCAGGGAATGGAGAATGTGGACGTAGTGCAGGTGGGATGCAACGGCTACTGCCATTCCGAACCGATTGTTGAAGTGGTCATGCCCGATGAGGACTCCATACTCTACGGCCATGTCGACGAGGAAAAGGGCCGAATGATAGTGAGAAAGCATTTGATGGAAAACCAGCTGCTGCAGGACTCGATAGTCAATGAGACTTTTGAGCGCGCGTAAGGAGGGATAAAATGACAAAGTTCAGAATGCACATCCTTGTATGCGGCGGCACGGGCTGCAGGGCTTCCGAAAGCGATGTGATAATTGAGAGATTCAAAGAGGTTATAGCCGAGTACGACTACGACCAAGAGGTTCAGGTGGTGCAAACGGGATGCTTCGGCTTCTGCGAGCAGGGCCCCATTGTAAAGATTCATCCGGACAATGTCTTTTATGTTAGGGTGACGCCGGGCGACGTACGAGAGATAGTGGAGGAGCACGTGATAAAGGGCCGTAGGGTAAGCAGGCTTCTTTTCACAGACCCGACGGACAATGCGAAGGTCGAAGAAAGCAGAAAAATGGGCTTTTACAAGAAGCAGCTCCGTATAGCCCTCAGGAACTGCGGGCTTATCGACCCGGAGCAAATAGAGGAGTATATTGCAAACGAAGGATACATGGCCCTGGGCAAGGTTTTGACTGAAATGACCAGGGACGAACTGATATCCGCCATTAAGATGTCGGGACTCAGGGGCCGCGGAGGAGGCGGTTTTCCCACAGGACTCAAATGGGAATTCACAAAGGCTGTCAAGGGCGACGAGAAATATATACTGTGCAACGCCGACGAGGGTGACCCCGGGGCATTCATGGACAGGAGCATACTCGAGGGCGACCCCCACAGCGTGCTCGAGGCCATGGCCATAGGAGGATACGCCATAGGAGCAGGAAAGGGGATAATATACATCAGGGCCGAATATCCGCTGGCCATTGAAAGGCTGAACATAGCGATAGGGCAGGCGCGTGAATTCGGCTTCCTGGGAGACAACATATTCGGAAGCGATTTCAGCTTCGACATTGAAATAAAGTACGGGGCCGGAGCATTCGTATGCGGAGAGGAGACCGCTCTCATCCATTCTGTTGAGGGAGGAAGGGGAGAACCCAGAAACAAGCCTCCCTTCCCGTCCCAAAAGGGATATTGGAACAAGCCTTCATGCGTAAACAATGTCGAGACTTTCGCCAACATACCTCCAATCATACTTAAGGGGGCGGACTGGTTCGCATCCATAGGGACCGAGAAGTCCAAGGGCACAAAGGTCTTCGCCTTGGCCGGCAAGGTCAACAACGTCGGACTGGTGGAAGTTCCCATGGGGACTACATTCCGCGAAATAATATTCGACATCGGAGGCGGAATAAAGGACGGAAAAGCCTTCAAGGCTGTCCAGACGGGAGGTCCTTCGGGCGGGGTCATAACTGCCGAAAACCTCGACACCCCCATAGACTACGACAGCCTCCAGGAAATCGGCTCAATGATGGGCTCCGGAGGAATGATCGTAATGGACGAGGACAATTGCATGGTCAACATAGCCAAGTTCTATCTCGATTTCACTCAGGACGAGTCATGCGGCAGATGCACGCCGTGCAGAGTCGGAACGAAGCGCATATACGAAATACTGGAGAAGATAACGGAAGGAAAGGGCGAGATGGAGGACTTGACCAACCTCAAGGAGCTTTGCGAAATGGTCAAGGACTGCTCGCTTTGCGGACTCGGGCAAACGGCTCCGAATCCGGTTCTTTCCACAATGAAGTACTTTTATGACGAATACGAGGCCCATGTGAAGGACAAGTACTGCAAGACCGGTTCATGCAAGGCGCTTGCAAGGTACAGCATAGACCCCGACAAATGCATAGGCTGCACGGCATGCGCGAGGGCCTGCCCTGTGGACTGCATATCGGGGAAAGTGAAGGAAGTGCACGTTATCGACCAGGAAAAATGCATCAAGTGCGGGGCATGCTACGATGCCTGCAAGTTCGATGCTGTAATCAAACCATAGCGAGGTGATGACATGAGTGAAAACAGAATGGTAGAACTGACAATAAACGGGCAAAAGGTCGAGGTCGAAGCGGGCACTACAATACTCGAAGCGGCAAGAACAATCGGGGTAAACATACCCACCCTTTGCCATTTGGACCTTAAGGACGTGGGTCTGGTCAACCAGGTCGCATCATGCAGGGTCTGCGTGGTGGAAGTCGAGGGCAGAAGGAGCCTGATGCCTTCATGCGTCACGGAGGCAGTTACGGGAATGGTTGTCCATACCGATTCCAAGAGAGCCATAAGGGGCAGGAGGATGGCCGTGGAGCTGCTGCTTTCAGACCATCCCAACGAGTGCTTCACATGCCCCAAGAACCTTGAATGCGACCTTCAGAAGCTTGCGGCGGACATGGGAATCCGTGAAATCAAATGGGAGGGCGAGAAGCGCGGCTACGCCAAGGATGTCTCGTCGAACGCCATAATAAAGGACCCGTCCAAGTGCATAATGTGCAGGCGGTGCGAGACCATGTGCAACGAGGTTCAGACATGCGGAATACTTTCGGCGGTCAACAGGGGATTTTCATCATTCGTGGGTCCGGCCTTCAACTTGCCCATGAGCGAGACCTCGTGCACCTTCTGCGGACAGTGCGTGGCGGTGTGCCCCACCGCGGCCCTGACGGAAGTCAACTATACCAACAATGTGTGGGAGGCCATACACAACCCCGACAAGCACGTCATAGTCCAGACGGCTCCCGCCATACGAGTGGCAATAGGCGAGATGTTCGGCATGGAGCCGGGGACAATAGCAACCGGCAAACTGGTCACGGCCCTCAAGAAGATGGGCTTCGACAAGGTGTTCGACACCGACTTTGCAGCCGACCTGACCATAATGGAGGAAGCCTCGGAGCTTGTCCACAGGCTGGAGCACGACGGAACGCTGCCCATTCTTACCAGCTGCTGCCCCGCCTGGGTCAATTTCATAGAGCACCAGTTTCCCAATATGCTCGACATACCTTCGACATGCAAGTCTCCGCAGATAATGTTCGGGGCGATCGCAAAGACATATTACGCTGAAAAAACAGGAATCCATCCCAAGGACATAGTGGTGGTCTCGGTAATGCCGTGCATAGCCAAGAAGTACGAAGCCGCAAGGGACGAGCTTTCAAACGTGGGCTATGCCAACGTCGACCTCGTAGTAACCACAAGGGAGATAGCTCTTATGATGAAGGAGGCCGGAATCGACTTCGGCAACCTGGAGGACGGAGAGTTCGACCGCATGCTGGGTGAAAGCACCGGCGCCGGAGTAATCTTCGGAACGACGGGAGGCGTCATAGAGGCCGCTACACGAACGGCTTACGAGTGGCTGACCGGAGAAACCCTTGAAAATGTTGAGTTTACCCAGCTCAGGGGAATGAAAGGCATACGCGAGGCCGCCGTCATGATTGGGGACATGGAGCTCAAGATAGGAATAGCACACGGCCTGGGCAACGCAAGAAGGCTGCTCGAGGACATACGCGACGGCAAGAGCCATTTCCATGCAATCGAAATAATGGCATGCCCCGGGGGATGCGTGGGCGGAGGCGGACAGCCTTACCACCACGGTGACTTCGACATAATCAAGAAGAGGCAGGACGCCATATATGAAGAGGACCGCAATATGACCAGGCGCAAATCGCACGAAAATCCCGAGATAATAGCCCTATACGAAGACTACCTCGGCAAGCCCTACGGCAAGATGGCCCACGA
>CAZEHH010000092.1:0-5214 GCA_964512505.1 uncultured Peptostreptococcaceae bacterium | reverse complement strand
ATTGTCGCCAATAAGGTCTGCAACAGCTCTTATGTAAGCTCTTGACAATCTTTGAAGTTCACCCTCTGAAAGTTCTCTGGGATCTACTATGATTCCGCCTTTTCCGCCGCCGTAAGGAATTCCCGTTACGGAACACTTGAAAGTCATCCAAGTTGAAAGTGCTTTTACTTCTTCCACAGATACATTCTGGTGGAACCTGATTCCGCCTTTTCCAGGTCCTACAGCATCACTATGTAGAGATCTGAATCCTTTGAAGCATTTGATTTCTCCATTGTCCATTCTTACAGGTATGGATACCTCAGCACATCTTTTCGGTTCTTTCAGCAATTCGTAAACAGCCGGATCCGCACCAAGAAGATCGCATGCCTTTTTGAGTTGTTGTTGTGCCATTTCATGTGGATTCAACGCTTTTTCTGCCATTTGATAGGCCTCCTCATAATAGTTTTTATATATATTTGAAGTGCAAACAGTTTAAAAATACCTTGTGAAATTTTTAACTTTTTCGCCATTCATAAAAACTCTTTGCTCACACAATTGTATAATAACATAGCATTTTTTTATTGTAAATATTTCCTATTGCTTTTTTTATTTAAAAATACTTAAAGGGCGAAATACAAAAAAACAATCGTCATATTGTCACGTTAACCCTTGAAACACTTATTCCCAGCCATTTTCTTATTTGAATCTTCAAACTATTCTGCATATCACTGATCACGTTTTTTACAAAAGCATTCTTTTCGCAGATTATTAATAAATTAACAATCATTTCTTCTTTATATATGTATATGTTCACATTTCTTACTTTTTTGACGCCTTCAACCAAATTCACCGCCGATTCCACAACATCTCTCACAACGTGTTCTGATACGCTGACCTTTCCTTTCGGACCGTCTGAAATCACCACTCGCATATGCCCACCTCCCAAATTTGGCGAATACGTACCGCCATCTTCATTATATCCCTTTATGGCTTTGTCAGAAAGGCGAATAATCGTTTAAACGTCTTGATGAGTCAAACAAATTATATTTTTAAATGGTTTTTTCACCTTTTCCCATTGTTTCAGCCGTATTTTGTTGTATAATCACCTTGAATGATATTTTATTAAAGGAGGCGGAATTCAATGGCTTATAAAATCAGTGATGCTTGCATCAATTGTGGTGCTTGCGAAGCGGAATGTCCTGTAGACGCTATTAGTGCTGGGGACGACAAATATGTAATCGATGCCGATTCATGCATTGACTGCGGCGCTTGCGCCAATGTTTGCCCGGTAGATGCACCTCAACCGGAATAGTATTAAAAAGAAAAACCAAGGGAATTTCCCTTGGTTTCTTTTTTTATTTGTGTTTTCAGTCTTTTATTCTGTAAGTGACGGTGAGAAGGCTGTCTATCAGATGGACGTTTTCGACCACAATCCCCTCCGGGGTCACTATGTCCGTAGGCGCAAAATTCCATATGGCGCTAATCTTGCCCGTATTCGAAATTCTTGAAGCTACATCCTGTGCGCTTTCCTTGTTTGTGCACACAAAAGCAATATCAACATCGTATTTCTCCAGATACTCTTCAATATCATCGAAATCGTAGACCTTTATATCCCTTATTGTCATTCCGATCAAACGTGGATTCACATCAAACATTGCCTTGCAGTTGAATCCGGTTTTTTCGAAATTCGTATAGTTGGAAAGCGCCTGGCCAAGATTGCCGGCACCTATTATGACCACTTCGTAGCTCTTGTCGAGACCAAGAATCTTCCCTACTTCACCATGCAGTTCCTTGACGTTGTAGCCATAGCCCTGCTGGCCGAACCCGCCAAAATTGTTAAGGTCCTGCCTTATTTGAGAAGCAGTAAAACCCATTATGTCTCCAAGTTCCTTGGATGATATCTTCTCAACATCCCTGTCGATAAGGTCTCTGAGGTATCTGTAGTATTTGGGAAGCCTTCTTATGGCCGCCATCGAAACTTTATCCTTTTTTTCCATATTAAAAACCCCTATAATTAAAATAGTTCTTCAACAATCCGAGTATAGCATTTTGAAAAAAACTTGTCAAATATTTATCAAGTCATTGTACCTAAAAAAAAGCAATCATGCACAATAGAAAAGGACTCGACATATGATTACTATCACAGCAAACAATTTGAATAAAAGCTTCGGTGTGGAATCCATATTGGAGGAAATCAGCTTTACAGTAGGCAAAGGAGACAAGGTGGGGCTCATAGGGAAAAACGGTTCCGGAAAGAGCACCCTCTTTAAAATTATTTCAGGCCTTCTTGCAGCGGACAGCGGAACTCTTTTCATACCCAAGGGAATGAGCTTGGGATATTTGGAACAGACACCGGTTTTTGATAATTTATTAACAATAGAATCCGCATGTTCCGAGGTTTTTAAACACCTTATTGATATGGAAAAGAAACTCCACGACTTGGAACATTCCATATCCTCCTTCAAGGACCGGCACGATCCTTCATACGAAAAAGTTCTGGACCAGTACTCCCATCTCCGCGAAACCTTCGAAAAAATGAACGGCTACGGATACAGAAGTGAAATCCGCGGCGTACTGAACGGTCTGGGTTTCTCTGAAGAAGATTTTATAAAACCGGTAAACTCACTTAGCGGCGGGCAGAAGTCGAGGCTAAACATAGCAAGGCTTCTTCTTGGAAAGCCTGGCATACTGCTCCTTGACGAACCCACAAACCACTTGGACATAGATGCGATAAACTGGCTTGAAGGATACCTGAAAAATTACGAGAACAGCGTTTTGCTGATTTCACACGACCGCTACTTCATAGACCAGGTTTCAAACCGCATATTCGAAATAGAAAACAAGCGCTTGACTTCACACAACGGCAAGTATTCGGACTTTGTGAGATTCAAAAAAAGCCTTCAGGAAATGCAGCTGAAAAAATATCTGGAAACACAAAAGGAGATAGAAAAGCAGAAGGAAATAGTCCGTCGCTTCAAGCAGCACGGAACCGAAAAACTGGCTAAAAGGGCTGCAAGCAGAGAAAAGAAGCTCGAAAAAATTGAGACAGCTGAAAAACCCGAGTCGATGAAAGACAAAGCCAAAATAAGGTTCAAACCCCAAATAAAAAGCGGCAAGGATGTCCTGTTTGTGAAGGACCTTTCCAAAAGCTTTTCCGGCCGCACAATCTTCAAGAATATAGAATTCGACATATACCGAAACGACAAGGTGGGGATAATCGGCCCTAACGGTATAGGGAAAACGACTCTTTTCAAAATACTTCTTGGCAGGATTGCGCCCGATCAAGGAGAAATCAAGCTGGGACACAATGTGCATTTCGGGTACTACGACCAGGAGCTTGAAGGACTCTGCCAAGAAAACGACATATTCGACGAAATTGCCTCTCAAAACCCGCATCTGACAAATACCGAAATACGGACTCTTCTCGGCAGCTTTCTTTTCTTCGGAGACGATGTGTTCAAAAAAATCGACACCTTGAGCGGAGGCGAAAAAAGCCGTATTTCACTGCTCAAACTTATGCAGTCAAAATCCAACATGCTTCTGCTTGACGAGCCGACAAATCACTTGGACATTCCGTCAAAAGAGGCCCTGGAAGATGCCTTGTCCTCATACGAAGGAACCTTCCTGACGATTTCACACGACAGATATTTCCTGAACAGTGTCTGCGACCGCATATTCGACATGTCCGAAGACAAGATGGAAACGTATCTCGGAAACTATGACGCTTTTCTCGAAAAGAAGCTCCTTCTCGAAGAGCTGAGCGAAGAATCAATTGTGGAAACCAAAACAAAAACTCAGATAAGAGAGGAACGCAAGCGTCGCAAAGAAGAAGAAAAGCTTCTCCGCGAAGAAAAGCGGCGATTGCAAAGAATCGAATCTGAAATAGCCGATGCGGAAAAAGAAAAGGAACGTCTTGAAAAGATGATGTGCCTGGATGAAATTTCAAAAGACTTCGAAAAGATGAAAAATCTGTCGAAAAACTATGAAAGTCTTGAAAAAACACTGAAAAATCTGTATGAGGAATGGGAATCTTTAATTTGATATTGACAATGCGATAAAATCAAATTAGAATACGAATTGATAATTCAAATCACATTTCAAGGAGGTAAACTAATGGTATTTGATAAAATCAAGGAAATCGTTGTTGAGCAACTCGTTTTAGATAACGCAGACGATATCAAAATGGAAACATCCATGATCGACGACTTGGATGCGGACTCTTTGGACGCAGTCGAAGTAATCATGGCAATCGAAGATGAATTCGATATCGAAATTGATGACGAAGATGCTGAGGGTTTCAAAAGCATCGGCGACATCGTTAACTACGTCAATTCAAAAATATCAGAATAATTTAAGCGGCAATTAAAGACCTGACATATGTCAGGTCTTTAATTTATGCGAATTTTGTCGAAACTTTCACGCTTTTCTGTAAAGTTATATTTTTATGGGATAATTATTTTTAATCAATTATTTTAATAAAAAACTATCAACCATGTTTTTGTGGATAACTTTGGGTTTTTCCACAGAATCTTATACAAAACACACATTCTCTTTTGCCATTTTAGAGTATTTTAAACGTTTCGTAATAAAGTTACCCACACAGTCCACACTCTTATCCACATGACTATGTTGAATTTCCCGCTCTAACATGGTTTACATAATGCTGTTTTCAGCCCTTATATTTGGAACCCAACACCAAATTTGGCACAGCATTTGCATATAGGTCTGCTATGTTTCCGGACTTGAAATCGTAATAAGCTGCCGATGCCACCATTGCCGCATTGTCTGTGCACAAAGGCATGGATGGAAAATAGTATTCAAATCCCAGGTTTTCCGACTTCGCTTTAAAAAGCTCCCTGAGCCTCGAGTTTGCGGCGACTCCGCCCGAAACCACGAGCCTGTTGGAATTCTGCTTCCTGAGCGCCATTATGGACTTTTCCACCAAAATCTCGACTACCGCTTCCTGGAAACTTGCAGCAACATCGGCCTTGTTTATTTCGATGCCCTTCATCTTGCAATCGTTAAGATAATTGAGCACAGCCGATTTGAGTCCGCTGAAACTGAAATCGAGACTGCCCTTCTCAAGATATGCCCTTGGAAAATCAATGGCCGCCGGATTCCCGCTCCTCGCCTCGCTGTCTATCAACGGCCCTCCCGGATATCCGAAACCCAGAGCTCTCGAGATCTTGTCGAAAGCCTCGCCCGCGGCATCGTCCCTCGTTTTTCCAAGAATCT
>CAZEHH010000091.1:0-5296 GCA_964512505.1 uncultured Peptostreptococcaceae bacterium | reverse complement strand
GACTTAGGATCTAGCGTTTCACGACGTGGGGGTTCAAGTCCCTCCGCCCGCACCATGCAAAGCACCGGTCTTTTAGAAAAGTCCGGTGCTTTTTTGATTTCTAAAGCCAATGGAGATTGTGTTTGCAGTTCCTTGCCTGCGGACTGGACTGGGCAATATGGATTTGCAACCGTTTTGAAATAGAAAACAAGGCACTTTACAAGGGAACCGACATGTGTTAGGATATATAAGTACCGATTGGGGGAGTAATACCTGAAATAGTTGAAATTTCAACGTTTGAGGGATATTGGCTGCCTTGATGTTTTGTCATTGCATTTGTATTTGCTTTTACTGACAACTGAGAACTGACAACTGGTTTTTCACATGCGAAAGTGGCTCAGTGGTAGAGCATCGCCTTGCCAAGGCGAGGGTCGCGGGTTCAAATCCCGTCTTTCGCTCCATATTTTGTGCCCATAGCTCAGTAGGATAGAGCAACGGCCTTCTAAGCCGTGTGTCCGGGGTTCGAATCCCTGTGGGCACGCCAAAATATTTTTAGGAGAGGTATCGAAGTGGTCATAACGGGGCGGTCTCGAAAACCGTTTGGGCGCAAGCCCACGTGGGTTCGAATCCCACCCTCTCCGCCATATTTGCCCAGATAGCTCAGTCGGTAGAGCAGGGGACTGAAAATCCCCGTGTCGGTGGTTCGATTCCGCCTCTGGGCACCATAATATTTACCCGATTCATTTGAATCGGGTTTTTTCATGCAATATTTTGTATTTGCTGTCCGACGGAAAGACTATAAATGGTATAATAATAAAATAATATGGGCCGATATGAATCGTTTGCCTGCTTATGGTCAAATTTATTGGAGACGGGTTTGTTTTGGATATAGAGGGGAATAAATTTATGTTGGCGATGGGACTTGCAATGGCTCTTGCAGCCGGTATTTTCATAGCGCTTCAGGGGAATGTGAATGCTTTGGTGGCATCACAGACCAGCATATATACGGTGATTCTGATACCCGTTCTTTCGCAGACGGTTATTTTATTCGCATTTCTTCTCGCAAAACGGGAATATGCGGTTGGAGTCCTTAAAATAGCAAAGGTTGAATACGGAATAGCCCTTCTGGTGTTTTCCGCTCTTCTGGGGCTCGGGATAATGGCTACGATGACATTTTCAATCATGGAAATCGGTCCGCTTGTAGCTTTTACAACGGTTATTTTCAGCCAGCTGCTTGCATCGATGTTCATAGAGCATTTCGGACTCATAGGTGTAGCGCAAAACAGCATTTCGCCTTTCAGGATAATGGGTTTGGTCTTGATGGTTGTTGCGGTAAAGCTCTTTTACATGTGATGCAAAAAATTGCATATTTAATGGATTTGTAACAATTGCCATATTGCTAAAAGGATTTGCGATTAGTAAAATCTAAGTGAGGGGAATTAAAATAATACCAATCAGGGGTGTTGGACTTGAATCAAATATTGGAATCTGTTTCAAACATAGGAATAAGAGATGTAATAGACATGGCGATAATAGCTTATGTGTTTTATAAGATTCTGATGCTCATAAGGGAAACAAGAGCCGAACAGCTTCTTAAGGGCATTGCATTTTTGCTTATTGCTACAAAGCTCAGCGAATGGTCCGGACTTTATGTCACCACATATCTTTTGAAGAATACTGTGACGCTTGGACTTATCGCTTTGCTGATAGTGTTCCAGCCTGAGCTCAGGCGAGCATTGGAATATCTGGGCCGAAGCAAGCTTGTGGCCAAGTCCATTGTCGAGATAAAGGACGAAGAGGTGAAGGATCGTATAGACGAAATCGTGAGCGCTGCTGCGTCCCTGTCGCGGCAAAAAATTGGAGCGCTCATAATACTGGAAAGGGAAACCGGTATAAATGACGTTATAGAAACCGGAACCAAAATCGAGGCTCGAATTTCAAGCAGCCTTCTGATAAACATATTTTTCCCCAACAGCCCGCTTCATGACGGAGCGGTCATAATAAGGGACGACCGAATAATGGCGGCGGGGTGCTTTTTGCCTTTGTCCGAAAATTCAAGCCTGAGCAAGGAATTGGGCACAAGGCACCGGGCTGGTTTGGGCATCACCGAAACGACAGATGCTGTAGTCATAATTGTTTCAGAGGAAACCGGTGCGATTTCGGTCGCAAGGGAAGGCAAGCTTTCGAGATTCTTGGATACCGACACACTTTCGGGGCTCTTGCAGGAATTGTATAAAACCGATGACAATCTTAGTCTTATTAAGTTGAAATGGAGGACTAAAGATGAGTAGATTTCTGAAGGGGTTTTGGAACTATACAAATTTTTCAAACAATACGACCTTGAAAATTGTTTCGGTGGTGTTTTCGATAATGTTCTGGTTTTATGTAATGGGAGATATAAATCCGGAACTGACAACCGCCATTGAAAACGTTGATGTTGACTTGTTGAACATTGAGGAATTGGCGCAATCGGGTCTTGTGATGATAGGACAGAAGGACTATGCGATAAACGTCGAGATAAGAGGGAGAAGAAATGATGTCTACATGGTTGCATCCGAGGATGTGAAAATAAGTGCGGATGTAATGGGTTTCAAAGCGGGAATAAACAGTGTGCCGCTTGACATATCGGTTCCATCGTCGGTAGACCTTGTGGATTTCACTCCCAAACAAATAAAAATCGAACTCGACAGAGTTGTTCAAAAGCAAAAGCCCGTAGAAATAATAAGAACCAACACCCATCTTGAAGGCTTTATGACCGAACCTCCGAAAGCCGAAATAGAAGAAGTGCTCGTCGCCGGGCCTGAATCGTTCGTAAACAATGTAGACAGGGTTATAGGGGAGATAGATGTCGGCGGCCTCACGGAACCGGTTTCGCAGAATGTGCCTTTGAGGGCGGTTGACGCTGAAGGCAGCGAAGTTGCCGGAGTGTCGGTAGGTCAAGCGTATACGAAAGTGTATTTGCCTGTCTATCGTTTCGAGAGTTTTCCGATTGTTGCAGACATAATCGGTCAAGTTGATGAAAACTACAAGGTGGTGTCGGTTTCGGTGATTCCCGAATCGATCCAGATTCAGGGCGACACTAAAGCCATAGAACTTGAAGAGTCGATAATGACCGAGCCAATCGATATAACAGGTCTTGCCGAATCATTTGAAGCCGATGTTCCCGTAATAATTCCGGATTCGCTTTCGGCTTCATACATGAGCGGACTGGTAAAAGTCAATGTGGAAATCGAACCGCTAAGGACAAAAGAGATAATAATAAGTTCCGACGCAATAATGATCGAAAATCTTGAAACCGGTCTGGAAACGAATTTGCCCGAATTGGACATGGACATAATTGTCAGGATAAGAGACCTTGAAAGCGTCATTGAGGATTTGAATCCTTCGCGAATCAACCTTTCTGTCGATTTGGAGGGCTTGGAAAAGGGGATTCATGAAATCGAAATATACGGTGAAGAAAATGAATTCATTGGTTTTGACATCATACCGGGAACCATCGAGATTGAAATATCCGAAGAGCCGAAAAACGACGATGAAGAATAATCGTTTTGGTTTTATAAGCTTGAGAGGTGCTTGAAATGAAAAAAGAAATGGAAGTAATACTTGATTCCACTCATGATGCCATGATTGCAGTCGATAAATCGGGAATCATCACATTGTTCAACAAAGCCGCCCAAAGGTTGACCAAAATCAATTATGAGGATGCGATAGAAAAGCATGTCGAGGGAGTCATCCTGAATACCAGGCTTCCCTATATATTGAAAACCGGAAAATCGGAACTCAACCGAAAACAGCCCCTCGGGGAGATAAACATAATAACAAACCGCATGCCGGTAAAAAATGAAAACGGTGAAGTAATAGGCGCCGTTGCAGTCTTCAGGGACATAACGGAGGTCTTGGAGCTTGGCTCGCAGGTGACTTCATTGAAGGAAATGACCAGCATGTTCAAGGGTATTTTCGATTCCACCCATGATGCCATATCCGTTGTCGACCAGGACGGTTATGGAGTTTTGGTAAACAGGGCATACACGAAGGTGACCGGACTCACGAGTGCGGATGTGATGGGAAAGCATTGCACTGTCGACATAGCCGAGGGCGAGAGCATCCATTTGAAAGTCTTGGAAACGGGCAAATCCATAATGGGCGAAAGGATGCTTGTGGGACCCAACAGAAGAGAAGTAGTGGTTGACGCAGCCCCCATAATAATAAACAGCCAACTTAGGGGAAGCGTGGCAGTAATCCACGATTTTACAGAAATCAAGCGACTCACAAATGAACTTGACCAGGCCAAAAGCATAATCCGCAAGCTGGAAGCCAAGTATACGTTTGAAGATATAATCGGAGAGCATACAAGAATAGCAGATGCGATAAGCAAGGCTAAAATCGCTGCCGCCACTCCTGCAACTGTAATACTGCGGGGAGAGAGCGGCACGGGGAAAGAACTTTTCGCACACGCCATACACAACGCAAGCGACAGGAAATATTCTCAATTCGTCAAAGTGAATTGCGCATCAATCAATGAAAACCTTCTGGAAAGCGAATTGTTCGGATACGAAGAAGGCGCCTTCACCGGGGCTGCCAAGGGAGGCAGAATAGGCCTTTTCGAGAGGGGCAATGGAGGAACCATCTTTCTTGATGAAATAGGGGAAATAAGCATGGGCACGCAGGTCAAGATTTTGAGAGTGCTCCAGGAAAAGGAAATAATCAGGGTTGGCGGAAACAAATCGATAGCCATAGATGTAAGAATTCTTGCCGCAACCAACAAGAATTTGGAAAAAGCCGTCGCCAAGGGACAATTCAGGGAGGATTTGTATTACAGGCTTAACGTAATACCTGTCGTAATACCTCCTTTAAGAGAACGCAAAAGCGACATACGCAAGCTCGTCAAGAATTTCATGAGAAAATTCAATCAGGAATACGGACGCCTGGCAAAGGATATTTCTCCGGAAGCGCTGGAGATACTCGAATTGTACGATTGGCCCGGCAACATAAGAGAACTGGAAAATGTAATCGGCCGCGCCATGATAAGCATGGTTTCCAACGAAAGCGTAATAAAGTCCTATCATCTTCCGCAATTGATCGAGGAAGCGGTTCATTCTAAGGTTGCGCTTTTGAAAGAACAGCCTTCTGAAATAGGCAAGATGGGGAAATTGAGCGACAGGATGGATGCTTTTGAAAGAAATTATTTATTGAGAATTCTGGAGATAAATGAAGGAAACAGAAAGAAGACGGCTGGAGATCTGGGGATTTCACTCAGAAGTCTTTATTACAAGCTTGAAAAATATGGATTGCACCAGATGCAAGAAATTGCAAAATA
>CAZEHH010000090.1:3630-5356 GCA_964512505.1 uncultured Peptostreptococcaceae bacterium | reverse complement strand
ACCGCTTCATTTTAGTGGGCGGTTCTTTGTTTTTGCCTTCTGCAAATGGAGCGGAAGGTGGGAAAGCCATTTATTTCTGTATACATTATGCAAAATATGCTGCAGTCATTGAAACAGGCAAGGAATTAACATATAATAGGACTTGAAAAAAACAAAACAAGGGGGAATTTACATATGAGCTTTTTGGAAAAAATCAAGGTTCAGGCAAAAAAAGACATCAAGAAGATTGTACTTCCTGAAACGGAAGATATGAGAACGATTGCAGCAGCAGACATGATTCTGTCAGACGGAATGGCTGAAGTGGTTCTCGTGGGAAATAAAGAGGAAATTTTGTCGAAAGCGGAAGGCTACGACATATCCAAAGCCGAATTCATCGACCCTGCAAGTTTCGAAAAAATGGGCGAATTCGTAGACGCTTTTGTAGAAATGAGAAAGAAAAAGGGAATGACTCCGGAAAAAGCTAAAGAAGTTCTCGCAAATCCGCTTTACTTCGGATGCATGCTTGTAAAATTTGGACATGCAGACGGAATGGTTGCAGGCGCAGTCAATGCGACTGCCGACGTTATGAGGGCGGCGCTCCAGGTCATAAAGACCGCTCCGGGAACAAAACTCGTTTCCGCGGCTTTCCTGATGGAAGTTCCCAATTGCGAATTTGGAGCTGACGGAATCTTCATATTTGCAGATACCGCACTCAATCCCAATCCCGATTCGGAGCAGCTTGCGCACATAGCAATAAGCTCTGCGGCCACATTCGAGGCTCTAACGGGAGTTGAACCTGTAGTAAGCATGCTTTCATTCTCGACAAAGGGAAGTGCGAACCATCCCGACGTCGACAAGGTTATCGAGGGAGGAAGGCTTGCAAAGGAAATGGCCCCAGACCTTAAATTGGACTGCGAACTCCAATTCGACGCTTCAATCGTTCCGGCCATAGGAAAGAAGAAGGCTCCGGACAGCGATGTTGCAGGAAAGGCAAATGTAATAATATTCCCGGATCTTGACGCTGGCAACATAGGATACAAGCTTGTGCAGAGACTTGCCAAGGCCAATGCCTTCGGTCCCGTGACCCAGGGACTCGCGATGCCTGTAAACGACCTTTCGAGAGGATGCTCCGCCGAGGACATCGTGGGAACAGTTGCTCTCACAGTGCTTCAGGCACAGATGATGAAATAGCTTCAGGGTTTTCAAAATTTCATAAAACAATAGCATAAAAGTAAAATCATGGGGGTTTGCGGATATTAAATCGCAAGCCCCTCCATTTTTCTGTGATATAATTTATAAAAAGGGTAATGGGTGAAGGAATGAAGAAGAAGCTTAAAACAGCAGTATTGATAATGATTGTGATAATGCTTTCGGCTTGCGTTGCCTATAAATCGGAAGAGGCGGAAGTCGAGGAAAAGGCTCTTTTGCCGGAGGCTTGCATATCGACGAATGGAACCGAGCCTGGCTGGGTCTTTTCACTCGAAATGAAGAATCTTGAAAAGGGCGACCAGATCCGAATAGAAACAGACATGGTGCATATGCAGACATTTTTTCGAATGACTGAGGATGAGGACGTCTGGAACAGGCTTTTTGCAGTCGACACGCTCAATTCGGGCAAAAGAGGTGTTTTCATTGTAAATGTCAAGAGGGATGGACGAAACATATTCAGAAAGAAGCTGGACACAGGATTTACCGACAGGGCCTTTTCAAGCCAGGAGCTTCGCATATCCCAAAGCCTTCTGGAAAG
>CAZEHH010000090.1:0-3530 GCA_964512505.1 uncultured Peptostreptococcaceae bacterium | reverse complement strand
CCGACAGGGCCTTTTCAAGCCAGGAGCTTCGCATATCCCAAAGCCTTCTGGAAAGGCGGATTGAAGCCGTTTCAAAAGGCGGAGAAAGGCTCAGAATGACACTTGCAAAGTCGGTTAGATCGGATGAAATATACTGGAATGAGCCATTCATGATGCCGGTCGAGGGAAGGCTTTCCACACCCTTTGGCGCAAGAAGGACATTGAACGGAGGATACGGATACATACATGCGGGAATAGACTTGGCAAACAAGCTTGGCACACCTGTAAGCGCTGCTAATTCAGGACGGGTTGTATTCTCTGAAACCCAAAGCCTTACAGGAAACACCATAGTGATTGACCATGGACTCGGTTTGCTTACGCTCTACGCGCATCTTGAGACCATGTCGGTGGAATTAGGTGATTTTGTGAAAAAAGGGCAACAAATCGGGACTATGGGAAGCACAGGTTTTTCAACGGGATCCCATCTGCATTTTGAGACGCAGCTGATGGGTGTATACATCGATCCATACATTTTGGAAGAAAAAAGTCTTGAATTGAGAGAATATATGGAAAGAGAGGAATGAAAATGAAGAGCAATGTCTATTTTATGGATTTCAGGTCGAGAAGAAAGAAAGAGAACAAGAGAAACAAGATAATGCGCCTGTTTGATGCCGTCGAGACATCAAGCGTGATTTCAAAGGGGGACTTGACGGCAGTCAAGCTGCATTTCGGAGAAAGCGGAGGAGACGGTTTCATAAGGCCCATTTTTGTTCGCCCCATAGTTGACAAGATAAAGGAGACCGGTGGGAATCCATTCCTTACGGACACCAACACCCTCTACAGCGGAAGCCGAAAAAATTCTGTGGACCATCTGAATACGGCATACGAACACGGATTTACGCCGCATGTTGCAGGGGCTCCAATCATCATCGCCGACGGCCTTAAAAGCGGAAGTTTTGAAACTGTGGACTTGGGGCTGAAGCATTTCAGCATAGCAAGGATAGCTTCCGACATAGTAAATGCGGATGCCATGGTAGTGGTATCCCACTTCAAGGGCCATGAAATGGCGGGATTCGGGGGGAGCATAAAAAACATAGCAATGGGATGCGCTCCGGCAATAGGAAAGAGGGACCAGCATTCGACCCGGCCGAAGGTTGACGATGACAAATGCATAGGCTGCAAAGCCTGCGTCAACGTATGCCCCGAGGGCGCCATAAAGATGAAAGACGAAAAGGCATTCATACACGAGGGAAGCTGCATAGGCTGCGGGGAATGTCTGACGGTTTGCCCGGTCCAGGCCATAGAGCTTGACCAATGGGGCAGCGAGGCAAGGGATTTCATTGAGAAGATGACTGAATATGCATATGCCGCCGTAAAAGGCAAGAAGGGAAAAACAATATACTTCAACTTCCTTATGGACATAACCCCCGACTGCGACTGCGTGCCTTGGAGCGATGCGCCGATAGTGCCGGACATAGGAATACTTGCATCAACAGACCCGGTGGCCATAGACAAGGCCAGCCTTGACCTTGTAAACAGCGAACCCGCGCTAAGACACTCCATGCTCCATGACAGGACATGCGGAGAAAGCGAATGCGAATGCGGCGACGACCATTTCAAGGCTATGAGAAAAGGGACCTACGGGGAGCTCCAGATAAGCTATGGAGAGGAAATAGGCCTTGGGAGCTCGGATTACGAATTGATAAAACTATAGAAGGGGATGGAGATATTGGACTACAAGTATGTTTACGGACCGGTGCCGTCAAGACGAATGGGGCTTTCGGTTGGAATCGAACCTATTCCGGCCGACACGTGCAACTATTCCTGTGTCTATTGCCAGCTGGGACGGACAAGGCACATGAACAACGAAAGAAAACCCTTCTTCGAAGTTGGGGAAATGCTTTCCGAACTTGAAATGTACCTCAAGGATGTAAAGGAATTTGACGTGGTAACACTTGTGGGAGACGGAGAGCCAACTCTTTTTAAAGGCCTTGGGGATCTCATTAGAGGCATAAAGAAAATAACAGACAAACCCGTGGCTGTAATAACAAACGGCGCACTCCTGTATGAGAAATCTGTAAGGGAGGACCTCATGGAGGCGCATCTGGTACTGCCTTCGCTCGACGCATACGACGAAAGGTCTTTCAAGGCTGTAAACAGGCCTTACGGGACAATCAGGTTCGATGACGTTTTCGACGGACTCAAAGAATTCTCAAGGCAGTACAAGGGCCAACTATGGATTGAAATAATGCTGGTTAAGGGAATGAACGATTCACAATATGCCCTCGAGGCCTTCAGGGGCATGCTTGGCCAAATCAAATACGAAAAAGTTTTCATAAACGCCCCCGTAAGGCCGCCCGCGGAATCATACGTAGAGACTCCGGACGACGATGTGATTGAAAAATTCGCGAGAGGGCTGAACGGCTATTCAATAAACCATTTGACAGAAAGCGAGTTCTCGAGCGGTATAAAGGATGATTTCAAGGCTGTGCTAAGCATAATAGGAAGGCATCCCATGAACCAGCATGAAATATCGAGTTTCATAAAAAGCCGCGGAGGAGATCCCGAAGAAGTTCTGGGCCGCCTGGGTGCGGACGAAAAAATAGACAAGCTCGAGTACAAGGGATACGTAACATACAGAATGAAATGAAAGGGGAGGGGCTCAATGAAAATTCCTGTTCAAAGGGTGGCTGCAATCCATGACTTGTCGGGTTTCGGCAGGGCGTCGCTTACAGCAATCATACCAATACTCTCGACCATGGGAATACAGGTCTGCCCGGTTCCCACGGCTGTTCTTTCCAGCCATACCGGGGATTTCACGGACTACACATTTGTAGACCTGACCGACCAGCTTGAAGCTTATGTAAACCACTGGAAAAAGCTTGAAATTGAATTCGACGCAATATACAGCGGCTTTCTGGGCTCGCCAAAGCAGATTGCAATAGTTTCCGATTTCATAGATCATTTCGGAAATGACAACAACCTTGTGCTGGTTGACCCGGTAATGGGCGACAACGGAGAACTGTACGCAACCATGGACAACGAAATGGTTTTAAACATGCGCAATCTTGTTGGAAAAGCCGACATAATAACGCCCAACTTCACCGAAGCGGCGTATCTGCTCGGGGAAGAATACGACGAGTCGATAGACGGGGCGGGGGTCAAGAAATGGCTCAAGCGCCTTTCGGAAATGGGACCGGGAACGGTAATACTGACAAGCGTTCCCAATCCCGACGGCGACAAGAACACAAGCGTGATAGCGTACGACAAGAGGCACGACAAGTATTGGAAGGTAAGCTGCAGATACATACCGGCGCATTTCCCGGGTACGGGCGACGCTTTTGCAAGCATAGTGGTCGGGAGCCTTCTCCAGGGGGACAGCCTTCCTGTTGCAATGGAAAGGGCGGTCCAGTTCATAACTACCGCCATAAGGGCAAGCTATGGATTCGAGTATCCCAAGCGGGAGGGAGTGCTGCTCGAGCGGGTTCTGAACACATTGAACCTGCCGGTGATAGGAAGCAGTTACGAACTTTTGTAAACCAACAAAAAAG
>CAZEHH010000089.1:0-5462 GCA_964512505.1 uncultured Peptostreptococcaceae bacterium | reverse complement strand
TTTAGTTGCCTTAAGGCAAAGGTATGAAACCCCGTTTGTCGCGTCCCTTCCGTTCCTTTTTCGGCCTCCCACTGTAAGATTCTGAAAAGCATTGTAACCTGCATAATACTGGGCAGTATTCTTGGATATTGCCCAGACCCATTCGGAAAGCTTCAGCCATAGGGATTCTATCAGTTCAAGAGCTTCATTCTCAGTTATTCTTTTTTCCGATATGTCCTTTTCGTAATATGGATTCATGTATTGATCGAAACGCCCCAAATTCAACGCCAGCGAATTCTCTGACAAAATTTCTCCAAGCTGTACAAACCAAACCGTCTGAATTGCCTCTGAAAATGTTTCAGGCGGATTTTCGGGAACATTTCTGCAGATTTCTGCAATATCCAAAAGTTCCTTCCTTCGCTCTTCATCATTTTCCGTTAGAGCCAATGCTTCCGCCTTGTCCGCATATCGATTAGCCAGAGTTATGATTGCGCCGGCTGAAATTGCGGCAGCTTCATAAAACTCCATCTTCTCCTGGCTCTCGGAGTCAAGAGGGGACAGATTCGATAATTTTTCCATTGCTTCCTCTTTTATAGCCCCGAACCCTTTTTGAAACAATATGTCCTGATAGTCCGGGGTTATTTCTCCTACTGCGCTTCTCCATTTGTTGTCATTGTCGATTATTCCGGTGTCCACTGCCAGCTTTGCAGTTTCTTTGGGTAGGCGGGCCAAAAATGTTTCCTCAAGCGAACGGCCTTTCCAATATGGAAATATTTCCTCCCTCAACACCCGTTTCTCTTCAGCGCCAATGGCATAAGGATCTTGTTTTCTGCTTAAGAATGAATCCATTTCATCATCCACCCATTTCCATGAAAATTCGGGGCAGATAAAACCTGAACGCTTGAAACGTCCCGGAGTGCCTACGATAAGCTCGTCAGGAAAAATTTCCACCGGCAAGGTTCTGCATACTTCTTCAAATGCCAAAGCTCTCCTTATTATCAAAGCCTTTCCTTCGGTTTTCTTGTGAGACCTTGTAAACGCCTTCGCCCTTTCCACACAGATTCCGGGCTTTGTGTCAATGTACAACCTTTTCTGTCTTTCCATTCGTTCGGTCAACATGTTGTCCCTCCTCTATCTTCTTTTCAAATATTCTATAAGATGTTCGCTTGCAAGACCCAAATGGGCCTTCAATATATCGCTTGCAAGTTTCCCGTTTTTATTTTTGCATGCCTCCAAAATCAATCTGTGTTCGCTTTGAGATGTTGAATGGTATTTCATGTCGACAAGATAAAGCATCATGTACCTTTCCACGTTAGTGTGGAGTGGAGCTATCATCTTAATCAATTTTTTGCGATTTGACGCCTCATAAATTATTGAATGGAACTTCCAATTAAGTCGGCTCAATGCCTTTCCATCGGTTTCATTGTCCATTCCGTCGAGTATGGCTTCTGCTTTTTCTATATCTTCACCGGTAATATTCTCAGCTGCGATTTCTATTGCACCGCTTTCGAGCATGGTCCTGATTTCAAATATTTCCTTTACCTCGTCAACCGAAAGGTTGGATACAAAAGCCCCCTTGTTTATTTTAAATTCAACAAGCCCTTGTACTTCAAGCGTCCTCAAGGCTTCACGGACAGGTATCAGGCTGGTTTCAAACATTGCAGCTATCTCTTCCTGCTTAAGTGCCTGGCCTTCCTTGAATTTTCCGGTTAATATCGCTTTCTTCAATTCTTCAGCTATAATATCCGGCATGCTTTTTCTCTTCGCCATTGTGTTTGACATCAATCGGCATACCCCCTTTTTTTCAAGGATATCACGAGAGCGGCGCAAAAGATACTATATTTTATATTGTATACATAATACTTGTAAAACAACACACATAATGAAGATTCATTGAGATTGTTTTCCAAATAAAAATGCACAGTCCCTGCATGATGCAGGAATTGTGCATTTTACCGACAAATTTTGTTATAGTTCCTCTGCGTCCATGAGTGGAGTGAATCTTCCATTGGTTCTGTCCCCAAAATGCATTCCGTTTTTTTCGCCTCTGCCAATATTGGGTTTAGAGCCGTTTCTTCCATCCCCGATATGCCTTTGAACGTCACTTGGCATAAGTTTCTTTATTGCATCCGGTATATATCTCCTTGCCTTATTGCTTATTAGCCGGGGAATGTGACAATTTTGTGATAAACTCATATTGTTTTCAAACAAACTTTATAGCCTGAGCCGGACACTTCTCCATTACAGGCTCGTATTCAACCAATTTCCCCGTGTCCAGGCTGCTTTCTACCCAGTGCGCCTTTCCGCCATCCATTTCAAATTCGTCAGGCATAAGGCTTGCGCAAAATCCGCAACCTATACAATATTCCTGATTGACTTCAACCCCTGCAATTTTTTCTGCTTTTAAAACTTCATCGAATGGAATGTCTTTCTTCTTCACTATCATTGCCACTACCATTGACATTGCAATAATGGATATGACGGTAAGCACCCACCTTGTCCCCATAAATTCTATTCCTAAGAATTTTGATTCGTTGGCAAGCATTGGCACTTTTATTACTGCCCATGCGCTAAGAATAATAACCACATTGCTTATGCTGGCGCCTTTCTTAAGGAGCATTTTGCTTATGGGAAACGCGGCGTATATGGGCCCAGCTGAAAAACTGCCGAGTAAAAATGAAAAAAACACACCTTTTACCCCAGCCTTTTCACCGAAACCTTTCATTATCACTTCTTTTGGAACCCATGTTTCGATAATCGCCGTAAGAACGAAAATCACCGGCATTATTTCAATCATCTCTATGATATAATACATGCTGTTTCTTACCGAAGAACTGGCTTTGTCCGGCATTGCCATAAAGAGAAATGCATATGTTCCTATCACAAATGCCAATAGTTTATTCCTTCTTATCATCCCTGTAAGCTTCATAAAGCCACCCCCATCAATACAGCGATTATTACCGCAAACACAAAACTTGACAGATTGCGAACCAGTGCAAACTTAATTCCGAATTCCTGCTTTTCAAGCGGGAATGTTACAATTCCGACCATAGTAAGCGTAGTCAGAAAGGCCACCGCAGGTACTATGCTTGCTCCCGCATTCACAAAGGATCCAACAAGCGGAAATGCTACAAAAGCCGGTATCAGTGTTACGCTTCCGGCAAGAGCCGCAGCTATTGTCGCAAGGAGCATGTCCGATTTTCCCAACAGTTCCTTAATTGTCTCGGGCGGAATAAATGTAAGAATCAGCCCGATCAGAAACAGTATGGCGATTATCTCACCTATCATGCCTTTCATCATGCCACGCGCAATCTTCATCGAATCGAATGTCTTTTTGCTGTCTTTGAGGAGGGATGCCAAGAACACGAGCCCCGCAATTCCCCATAGTGAAATTGTGAATATATCCATTTCAATTGCCCCTTTGCGATTTTGTCCTTAATTTTCTGATGGATTCATATTATAATGAAACCATCAATAAAACAGTTACCGTGGTAACACATAGGCAGAAAGGAGTAATTTATGGACTTTAAAGAATATTTACCCGTTCTGAATCTCACCGGATTCTTCGAAGAAGTCACGGGCGAAGAATTGCTTAACTTGTTCAAAACAAAGCCATGGACAATAAAAACATATGAAAAGGACTCCTTCATCCATATGGAAAACGAAAAATGCGAGTCATGGGACATTATTCTGAGCGGGAGGACCATAATAAAAAAAATAGATGAAAACGGAAACATACTGACTCTTGCTGAGTTTGGAACAGGCGACAACATAGGAGGCAACACCCTTTTCTCCCGGCATCCTTTTTTTCCAATGAGCGTGTTCGCAAAATCAAGATCTACTGTATTGCATATAAGAAAGGATTTCGTCCTGGAACTTTGCCACTCGAGCCGTCATTTTCTTGTCCGTTTTCTGGAAAGCAATTCCGACAAGGCTCTAGTGCTTTCCAACAAGATAAAATCAATATCTCTAAAATCAATCAGGGCTTCGATTATCGACTTCATCAACTATGAATACTGCTCGCAAAGGAGCGAAAATATCAAACTCAATATGACAAAGAAAGAATTTGCAGAAAGACTGGGAATTCAAAGAACTTCCCTTTCAAGGGAACTTTCCAAAATGAGAAATGACGGTCTGATTGATTTCGACGCGCATTCGATAACAATTGCCGACCACTCAATGATCAAAAATTTATAAAAGAAGACGAAACGACATGATATCGTTTCGTCTTCTTCATAGTTCTCCGCGTCTTATGCGTTCTATCAGATCAGCAACTTTTTTTTTGACAATCTCCCGCGTCTCTTCGAAACCTTCTTTCGGTCCGCCCGACGGGTCGTCAAGGCCCCAGTCCTCTGTATGCCATGCCGGCACAAAGGGGCAAACAACATTGCAGCCCATGGTTATGAGAATATCGACTTCCTGGGGAATATCGGTCAAAAGCTTTGGATAGTGGCCGCTCATGTCAACGCCGGCCTCCTCCATGACTTCCAATGCCAACGGCTTGACCTCGGGATACTTTTCTGTTCCCGCGGAATAAGCTTCGATTGTGTCTCTTCCCAATTTTTTTGCCCATCCCTCCGCCATTTGCGAGCGGCAGGAGTTGTGCACGCAAACAAAAGCAACTGTCTTTTTTTTCATCTCTACCTTCCTTTCACACGTCTTGAATATTTTATACCTTTATTTTTCAAGGTCTAATCGAATGCTCCTCGAGTTTTGTTTGACAACTTTACCAGCGTAAGCATAAGCGGAACCTCGACAAGTACTCCTACGACCGTTGCCAACGCCGCTCCGGACTGCAGCCCGAAAAGCGAAATAGCAACTGCAACCGCAAGTTCAAAAAAGTTGCTTGCACCTATCAGAGCTGCAGGAGCGGCAATGTCGTGCGGCAGTTTCCATGCTTTGGACCAGCCGTATGCAATCAGAAATATCAGAAACGTCTGAATGGTGAGGGGAACTGCAATCAAAAGTATGTGAACAGGATTGTTCAGAATAATTTCCCCCTGGAATGAGAAAATGATGATTAGCGTCAACAAGAGTCCTACTATGGTTGTATTGTCGAATTTTTTAATAAACACATTCTCAAAATAGTCCTTTCCCCGCTTTTCGATAATTGTTTTTCTCGAGTACCATCCTCCCGCCAGAGGAATCACAACGAAAAGCACAACCGAAAGAAAAAGCGTGTCATAAGGAACTTCGATATTAGAAACCCCTAGAAGCAATGCAACTATGGGCGCAAAAGCCGCCAACAGGATCAAGTCGTTTACAGCAACCTGAACCAATGTGTATGCAGGATCTCCTTTTGTCAGATGGCTCCATACGAAAACCATGGCCGTGCACGGAGCCGCACCAAGAAGAACCGCCCCTGCCAAATACTGCGTGGCCATATCCGGGGAAATCCATTGAGCAAAGACTACTTTGAAGAAGAATGCCGCTATGATATACATTGTGAACGGTTTTATCAGCCAGTTGACTACGGTTGTAAC
>CAZEHH010000088.1:0-5473 GCA_964512505.1 uncultured Peptostreptococcaceae bacterium | reverse complement strand
GGGAGTAATAGGGTCGGCAGTGGCCGCAGGCGTAATGCTTTCACTTTTCGGTTAACAGCATAATTCATTGATTGCGGGCAGACTGCTTTAAAAGCAGCCTGCCCTCCTTTTGAATCAAAGAATAATGTGTTAGAATGATTTGGAAAGCCGACAGATTTTAATGGAGGAAAAGCAGGATGGACCGGACCATATTGGAATTTTTGAAAAATCATCGTACGGAGTATGTTTCAGGTGAAGCCATGAGTAAACACATGGGAGTTTCAAGGACGGCTGTCTGGAAACATATAAAAGAATTGAAAAAACGCGGATACCAAATAGAGTCATCCTCCAGGAAAGGATACAGGCTGCTTGGAGAACCTGACCTGTTTACGAGTGATGAATTGAGCTTGGGAATGCCTACAAGACATTTGGGCAAAAATGTGATTTGCTTCGAAACGATAGGGTCGACGAACAACTATGTTAAAGAGCGTGCCGATCAATTGCCGGAAGGAACATTGGTAGTAAGCGAAGAACAAAAAACGGGAAGGGGACGGCTTGGACGAGAATGGACATCTCCTTCGGGGAAGGGAATATGGATGTCTCTTTTGCTCAAACCCGAGATTTCTCCACAGGAAGCCCCAAAGATAACACAGATAGCTGCAGCCGCACTGATAAATACAGTGAAAGACCTGTACGGGCTCGACGTCAAGGTGAAATGGCCCAATGACATCGTGATAAACGGAAAAAAAGTTTGTGGGATACTTACCGAGATGGGAGCAGAACTGGATCGTGTAAGGCATATCGTACTTGGAATAGGAGTAAATGCGAATATTGACGCTTTCAGTGAAGAGCTTGCGGACAAGGCCACATCACTTAAGATTGAAACAGGGCATGCGCTTGACAGAAAGGAGTTTCTGTTTTATTTTTTAAAGGAAATGGAACTGTTATTGGACCGTTTTTTTGAAGAAGGCGATTTTGAATCTTCCTTGAATATTTGCAGAAACCATTCCGCGGTAATTGGAAGAAAAGTATGGATTAATCCAAAAGAAGGTTTTGTTGAGGTTTTAGCGACAGGAATCAATGATGACGGCGAGCTTGTGGTACAATATGAGGATGGAAGAGTAAAAACCGTATTGTCTGGTGAAGTTTCAATTCGTGCGGAGAATGGATACATTTAAAAAATCTTTGATTCTGCAAAATCCAATGATTATGACAACTTCGTCAAGAAATTTAAAAAGCAGGTGAAAAACATGTTGTTGGTATGCGATGTTGGAAACACAAATATTGTTTTGGGCGTATACAAAGGTCAGGAATTGCTGAGATATTGGAGAATATCAACGGACAAGACAAAGACCAGTGATGAAATCGGAATAATTGTTCACCAATTCTTCAATAATGAAGGGATTCCCACAGACGAGATAGAGGATGTAATCATATCTTCGGTTGTTCCTACCATAATGTATTCATTGCAGCATATGGCCATAAAATATTTTGACAAGGAAGCGCTCGTAGTGGGTCCGGGAATCAAGACTGGAATCAACATAAAGTACGACAATCCAAGACAGGTCGGGGCCGACAGGATAGTGAATGCGGTCGCATGCATACACAAATACGGGGGACCGTGTGTGATAGTGGATTTCGGAACGGCAACCACATTTTGCGCCATTTCAGAAAAGAATGAGTATCTGGGGGGTACGATAGCTCCAGGGATAAAAATCTCAAGCGACGCTCTTTTCCAGAAGGCGTCAAAGCTTCCAAAGGTCGAATTGGTAAAACCGGAAGGCGTTATTTGCAAGAATACAGTAAAGAGCATTCAATCGGGCGTTATCTATGGATATGTGGGTCTTGTCGATTATATTGTCAGGAGAATGAAAACGGAATTGAAAAATGACGATATAAAGGTGATTGCCACCGGAGGGCTGTCAAGCATGATAGCTTCCGAGTCCGAAACCATAGAAATTGTCGACAAATTCCTGACGCTTGACGGTCTTAAAATCATATATGACATGAACCGCAAAAGTTGATTGAATTGAACCTGACGGGTGGAAAATATGAGAATAGGGAATACAGAAATTCAAAAGCCATTGTTTCTCGGTCCCATGGCCGGAATCACGGATGCAACATACAGGGGTATTTGCAGTGAAATGGGTTGCGACGTAACCGTTACCGAAATGGTAAGCGCCAAGGGCCTTCATTACAAAGATCCCAAGACAAAAAAACTCATTTCGATCAATGAGAGCGAAAAAATTGCCGGAATCCAGATTTTCGGTTCCGATCCGGATATAATGGCGGAAGCCGCTGAAAAACTGGAAAAAGAGAAAAACCTGTTTTTGGACATAAACATGGGTTGCCCCGTACCCAAAGTGGTAAAGAACAAAGAAGGTTCGGCACTGATGAAAAATCCGGTATTGGCGTCAAGAATAGTGGAAAAGATTGTTGGAAAAACATCAAAAGCGGTTTCTGTCAAAATGAGGACCGGTTGGGATGAAGACAGTGTCAATGCGATTGATTTTGCTCTCCGCATGGAGGCGTCAGGCGTTGATTTCATAACAGTCCATGGAAGGACGCGAAACCAATATTATTTCGGACAGGCGGATTGGGATATTATTGCCAAAGTAAAGAAAGCCGTCAGGATACCCGTTGTTTTGAGCGGGGATGTGGTGGATGGGCCTTCAGCCGTATCCGCTTTTGAAATTACAGGGTGCGATGGACTCATGATAGCAAGGGCGGCAAAGGGCAATCCATGGATATTCAATGAAATACGCCATTTCATTGAAAAAGGCTGTTCCCTCGAAGAGCCTGGACGTGTCGAAAAAATTGTTATGGCAAAAACACATCTTGCAAGACTCGTTGAGAACAAAGACGATTATATAGCCTGCAGAGAATTCAGAAAACACAGTGCCTGGTATCTCAAAGGAGTATATAATTCGGCGAGTGTGAAGAATAAAATCAATCAAGCCGAAAAATCGGAAGATATTTTGGCATTGCTGGACACCCTGTTGCCCGTTTGAGGGGCTTAAATATGCATTGACAATGAAAACTGACTACATTATAATTATTCGCATAAGAAATGGGGGGCACTGATGATTGGCGGTGCTTATTCTTTAGTGCATTTTTAATGTAAAGAACAGGCACAATAATTTGGAGGGAAAGAAAATGCAAAAGGAATTTATTTTCACAAAGAAAGGCCTCGAAAAAATCGAAGCCGAGTTGCTTCAGCTTAAAATTGTAAGAAGAAAAGAAATAGCTGAAAAAATCAAACAGGCTCTTGCATTTGGGGATATAAGCGAGAATTCGGAATATGACGAAGCGAAAAACGAGCAGGCAGAAGTGGAAATCCGCATCTTGGAACTTGAGAATATGATTGCCAATGCCAGAATAGTTAAGGACGAGGACATCTCGCTTGATCATGTGGGAGTGGGAACCCTTGTCAAGGTAATAGATCTTGATTTCAAAAAAGACGATGATTTTGACATGGAAGAAATCATGGAATACAAAATCGTGGGAATGATGGAGGCAGATCCATATGAATTTAAAATTTCCACAGATTCGCCGATTGGAAAGGCTCTTCTTGGTCGAAAGAAGGAAGAGGAAGTAGAAATAAGCGTTCCGAACGGCACAATCAAATACAGGATACTCGACATAAGGAAGGAAGCATAGGGGGCGTTTTAAGCATGGAGGAAAACAGCTTGAGCGAGATTCTGCAGGTAAGAAGGGACAAATTGCAGAAACTCAAGGAAAAAGGATTGGATCCGTTTAAAATAGAAAAATTCGAGCGCAACGCATTCAGCAAAGCCATAAAGGATTCATTCGATGAATATGAAGGCAAGAATGTCAAGATGGCCGGAAGGATAATGGCCAAGCGAGGAATGGGCAAAGTATCATTCGTTGACATAGTGGACAAGGACGGCAGAATACAGCTTTTTGTCAAGAAGGATGTTTTGGGCCAAGAAAGCTTTGAAAATTTTCAAACATACGACATAGGAGACATAGTAGGCGTCTCGGGAGAAATCTTCAAAACCAAGAAAGGGGAGATTTCCGTAAAGGTATCGGAAATGAGCCTTTTGACCAAGTCGCTTCAAGTGCTTCCTGAAAAATGGCACGGGCTCAAGGATCCCGATTTAAGATACAGACAGCGATATGTCGACCTTATAGTCAATCCTGAAGTGAAAGAGGCTTTCATCATCCGTTCGAAAGTCATAAAGGCGATAAAGGAGTACCTGGACGATCGGGATTATCTTGAAGTGGATACTCCGATACTCAACACAATACCGGGAGGAGCTGTCGCAAAGCCGTTTGTGACACATCACAATTCACTTGACATAGACATGTATATGAGGATAGCCAACGAACTTTACCTGAAACGCCTTATAGTCGGAGGCTTCGACAGAGTCTATGAAATGGGCAGGATGTTCAGGAACGAGGGCATGTCCATGAAGCATAATCCCGAATACACAGCAATAGAGCTTTATGCTGCATACGAGGACTATCAATATATGATGGAAATAACCGAGAACATAGTAGCATATTGTGCTGAAAAAGTTCTGGGTACAACCAAAATCAATTATCAGGGAACCGAAATAGATCTGACTCCTCCGTGGAAGAGGCTGTCGATGACAGAAGCCGTAAATCAGTATGCCGGAATAGACTTCTCTGAAATGAACTTCGAAGAAGCTGTGTCCGCAGCCAAAAAGCTTCATATAGAGGTTACCGAAGGAATGTCCAAAGGGCATATCATCAACGAGGCCTTCGAAGAATATGTTGAAGAACATCTTATTCAGCCCACATTCATAACGCATCATCCCGTAGAGGTTTCGCCGCTTTCAAAGAGGAATCCTGACAATCCCGAGATCACAAACCGATTCGAAGCATTCGTCAATACTTGGGAATTGGCCAACGCTTTTTCCGAGCTCAACGATCCCATCGACCAAAGAGGTCGATTCGAGGCGCAGTTGAAGCAAAGAGAACTTGGTGATGATGAAGCGCATAGAATGGACGAAGACTTCCTGAGGGCGCTTGAAGTTGGAATGCCGCCCACCGGAGGACTAGGCATCGGAATAGACAGGCTCCTTATGCTATTGACGGATTCCCCGTCAATAAGGGACGTAATACTCTTTCCCACAATGAAACCGATTGTAAAAGAATAATAATCAAAGAAAACGCGGAATCTCAAAAGCCTATTCCGCTGAGACTGACAATACAATCAATGAGGATGCCCGGCGGCATCCTTTTATTTTTACTCCATATAGACATAACGAATGATAAAAAAAACAATGCTTGTAAAAAGCCGATTTGATATAAAAAAGCGAACTAAAAAAGCCGGGAAGATGATAATATTTGTGTTATAAAAAAGAGTGTGCGAAATGTCAAAAAAACATTAAGTATTTGTTGACACGGGTATCCTCAGATGATATTATAACAGAGTCGCCGAAAGCAAGAGGCGCAAAGCAAGTGAAATAGCGGTCTTTGAAAACTGAACAGCAAGAGAGCAGAG
>CAZEHH010000087.1:0-5693 GCA_964512505.1 uncultured Peptostreptococcaceae bacterium | reverse complement strand
CGCCATAGAAGCCTTCTGCGACGAAATCGAATCTTCCGTGATTTCACAGGCTAAAGAAAACGGTTTGTTCGCCACGCACAGGTTCAGCCCCGGTTATGGCGATTTGCCCCTTTCCCTCCAGCCCCACATTCTACGGGCACTGGACGCGCCCCGAAAAATAGGATTGACTACAACTGAAAAACTCGTCATGATACCGCGAAAATCCGTCACAGCCATAATCGGCTTGCAGCAACATCCTGCATGCTCGGCCAAACCGAACTGTAAAACTTGCATGCCGGGACTTGAATGCCCTTACAGAAAGGAAGATGATTGATTTGAACATATTTGAATTGAAAAGAAAAATCGGAAAAGAATTTATTTTCTTTGACGGAGCGATGGGAACAATGCTTCAAAAATCAGGTCTTCCCGCAGGCGGTCTTCCGGAAGAATACAATTTCACCCATCCTGAAATCATAACAGAAATACATCGGCAATATTCAGAAGCAGGCGCCGATATAATAACTACCAATACCTTCGGAGCAAACGAAATAAAGCTTGAAGATTCGATTTATTCGGTTGAGGATGTCATCGGGCAAGCCGTAGCTTTGGCAAAAAGCTCTTCGAGCGGAAAGCTTGTGGCTTTGGACATCGGTCCAATAGGCCAATTGATTGAGCCCATAGGCGACTTGAGTTTTGAACGCGCCTACCAAATATTCAAGCGTCAAGTGCTCGCAGGAGCCCAGGCCGGCGCAGACGTCATACTCATTGAAACAGTCTCCGACCTTCATGAAATGAAAGCGGCAATATTTGCAGCCCGCGAAAACTCCAATCTGCCTGTATTTGCCACTATGACTTTCCAAGACGATGGAAGAACCCTGACAGGGACAGACCCCGAAACAATGGCTCATGTAATAGGCAGGCTGGGAGTTGCGGCTCTCGGTGTAAATTGTTCGCTGGGCCCCTCCGAATTGCTGCCGATAGTCGCCTCGATGAGCAGAGCCACCGATGTTCCTATCATGGTGCAGCCAAATGCCGGACTGCCCAGGATAATAGACGGCATGACTTCCTTTGACATATCTGCCGAAGATTTTGCCGAAAAAACAGTTTCTCTTGCAAATGCAGGAGCTTCGGTTCTTGGGGGCTGCTGCGGATCGACTCCCGAATTCATAATGAAAACGAGAGAAAGGACAGCTCATTTGTGTCCCGTTTCCATAGAAGCAATTAAATCCACAGTCGTTTGCTCCTCGACAAAAACGGTGCATATTGGAGGCGACCCCGTTCTTATTGGCGAAAGAATAAATCCCACCGGGAAAAAAATCCTCAAGGAAGCCCTGAAAAGAGGTTCCTTCGACCAAATTGTCACGGAAGCCATTTTGCAGAGAGAGGCCGGAGCGTCAATACTCGATGTCAATGTCGGCATAAGGGAGATTGACGAAGAATTGGCTATGGTCAAGGCGATAAGAGAAATCCAAGACGTATTGGACACTCCACTACAAATCGACAGCACAAAGCCGGCAGTGATTGAAGCCGCTTTGCGAACCATAAACGGAAAGCCTATCATAAACTCTGTAAGCGGTGAAGAAAAAAGCCTCGACTCCATACTCCCTTTGGCCAAAAAGTACGGAGCCTGCATATTGGGTCTGACTCTCGATGAAAATGGAATCCCAAAGACGGCTGAAGAAAGATTGAAGGTTGCCGGAAAGATAATAAGAAGAGCTCTTGACCAAGGCATACCAAAAGAGGACATATTGATCGACTGCCTTGTGCTTACTGCGTCTGCACAACAAAAGGAAGTTTCGGAGACCATAAAGGCAATAACTCTGATAAAGAATGAATACGGTGTCAAAACGGTCCTTGGAATCAGCAACGTCTCGTTCGGTCTCCCTGAAAGACATCTTCTAAACGGCACTTTCCTTGCAATGGCGCTTACAGCAGGCCTTGACGCGCCAATCGTCGATCCCTTATGCCGGAACATACAGAACGTTGTAAAGACTTTCAGGGTTCTTGCAGGAAAAGACGAAAATGCCGCCGACTATCTGAATTCATTCAGCGACCAACCTAAAACAGATGCCGTAAGTCCGGAAGCATCCAAAAAAACTCTTGGGGAAATCATTGTCGACGGGCAGAAGGGAATTGTCAAAGATGCGACGCTGGAAATGCTGAAGACAATGGACGCCATGGAAATAGTGAACGAACACTTGATACCTGCTTTGGATTTTGTCGGGGAACAATATGAAAAACGCAAACTGTTCCTTCCTCAACTCATAAGGTCCGCCGAGACAGTCAAGAGCTCTTTTGAAATACTGCACGAGCATATTTCAAGGGATGGCAAACCCCGGCTTAACAAAGGCAGCATAATACTCGCCACCGTAAATGGAGATGTCCATGACATTGGAAAAAACATTGTCAAGACTCTGCTTCAAAACTATGGCTTTGAAATCTTGGATTTGGGCAAAAATGTTTCCCCTCAGACAATAGTCGATGAAGCGTTGAAAAACGATATAAAATTGGTGGGCCTCAGCGCACTCATGACAACAACGGTCGACGCAATGGCAGAAACGATCAAATTGCTTCATTTAAATCATCCATCCTGCCGAACTTTTGTAGGCGGGGCAGTATTGAGTCCTGAGTTGGCAAAACAAATCGAAGCCGACTATTACGGAAAAGACGCCAGGGCGGCTGTCTCCATTGCACAAAGTTTCTTCAAACAGGCATTGACTTAAGCGAAGGTTCGATATAAAATAGTGACAATATATTTTGGAGGAAAAATCATGAAACATCCAAATGCGAATATGTCTTCACAATTTAAAACTTTCTTTTTTAGCTGGGGCTTTATATTTAGCGCCGGGTACTTGACATGCAAATCAAAGTCATAAAAAGAAAGAGTGAAGCTTCCGCATAATCGACCAAAGTTGACTGGAAGGCTCTTTTGAGCCTTCTTTTTGTTTATCAATTTTACTATGGAGGATACATACAATGAAAAGCCATAATGCCCCGAAAAACGAAACCGCGTCAATAGGACACATAGGCAGCAATGGTTCCTACAGCCATGAAGCCGCCAAAAAATACTTCGAAGAAGGTTCATTCGCCTCTTTCAGCCACTTTGAAGACGTGTTCAAAGCGCTTGAAAATGGATATATCGATTATGGCGTGGTTCCAATCGAAAATTCATCAACAGGTGGAATAAGAGATGTCTACGATCTGCTGGTCAAATGCGGAATTAACATCTCAGGAGAGGTGTATCTCGATATAAAGCACCATCTTCTGGGTCTGCCGGGAACTTCACAAGAAGATATCAAAATGGTATGTTCTCATCCACAAGGACTTATGCAGTCATCCGAATATATACGAAGCAACGATTTTGAAACAAAATTATGCAAGGACACAGGTTCCGCCGCAGCTTTCATTAGAAATTCCAATGATAGAAGCTTGGCCGCCATTGCGTCGGAATCAGCCTGCAATATTTACAATTTAGAGGTCATTGATAAGAATATCAGCAATTATCTCCACAATTCAACCCGTTTCTTGGTCCTATGCTCAAAACCTGCGGAAGCAGCCGCAAACGCTCTTACAAGTCTTGTTTTTACAACAAGGCATGAGCCGGGTTGCCTTTACAGTGCTCTCAGGCATCTATCCGATTATGGAATAAACATGATGCGAATAGAATCCCGGCCAATGGAAAACAAACCTTGGGAATACTACTTTTTCGTCGACATAGAAGGATCAATAAAAGAGCCCGCAATCAGTTCAGCCCTCTGCCTCCTTGAAAAACACACAATTTTCTTCAAAATCCTCGGTTCCTACAAAAAAGCGGATGAAAATGAAAAAAGCTGCGGATAACCGCAGCTTGAGATTATGGTCTTAACAAACTTTGAAAGTAGTAATCATTTCTCAAATCGTTTCTCTTAACGATTTCATTTTTGCCCGATCTTTTGTCCATTGACGTTTTAACCCTTTCATCATTTTTTTCAATACTCAAACTAATATCAAAAACACTTAACTTTAAAGCCAAATTCATACCCGTCATTTTTTTTGTCATATCCTCCTTGTATTTCCATTCCACGATATTAAGCCGATTATTCATATTCAATATCAGTCACCTCGCACCTGAACCACTCGAAATCCCCTTCTTCCAATTCCCATATGACTTTAGCCCTCGTGGGGACAATGAAGCCTCCCATATTTTCATGCCCGTCAAGAACGACTCTCCAGTCCTCCAATATATATTCCCCTTCATTCTCCATGAATCGTTTTGCCGAAAATGAGACCACTTCCCCCTTTTCGTTGAACTCGAATATTCCATCGGCCTCTATCCCTCCATATGCCATTTTCGCCATTGCAGACTTTTCGTCTATGGGGCTCCATTCTATGTATTCAGAAAATGCGGCCGACGGAAACCAGGCAGTCTCGGCAAGGTATCTGAGCAAGGTCCCCTGGTCTATTTCGGGGCCTTTTGCGTCTACAAGGTTTGCAATTGACATGAGCTTTATCAGCATGCTTCCCTTTCCATTTGAATACTTGTCCATGCCATTCAAATATATCCCTGGAGCCATTCTGATTTTTGCATCCCACACGAATCCCGGCTGAGCTGTAACGAACAACTGGCTTGCCTCAAGGGGAAGCCATGGCTTGCCTATAGCGGTTCTAAGCTCGCCAACTTGCTTCAATTTGACTGCCCCAATATGATTTTGCCCGTCAAATCCCGATGTCAGAAGCCATTTTGCCACAGGGTATGGCAATTTTGACATTTCATCCTCGAAATCCATATCGGGAATCTCTTTAGGTTTTGCCATCAAAATTTCTTTTTCCCTTTTGACAGCACTATTGAACCTTAACTGCCCTATAATTGAGATTGCCGCAATAAGACAAATCGCCAAAACCATTATTGCGCATGCAAGCAATATGTATTTTTTCATGCTTCAACCTCCATACCAATCGACTTTTTGCCAAGAAATGCGAAATATTTTACCAGCAACAACAAGCTGGCTAATGTCAAGAATGAAAAGAGGCCAAACATGAAACCGTCAAAAGCCCGAAAATTTGCGTATGACACATACCACTCTGCAAAAGCCACCGAACCGCATACCGTAAGTGCTTTAACCAATCCCACACCCGCAAGCAAAGTTCCATATGCCGAGTTTTTATAAAACCTTGCCATTGACACAGCCAAGGCAGGAAATACGATGCACAGGTCCAATATGTAGACTCCGTATGTTTCCCCCGGAAACCTTGTTGCAATATCGGAAAGCATCATAAATACCCAGAGCGGTCCCAAAACGATTAAAATAAGGAGAATAAATGCTGCCACGGATGTTCTGAATCCTTTTGGAAAACATTTTTCTCCATACCATTTATGATTGAATCCGGTTAAGCCAAAAATCAAAGTGTATATGGACAGTGCAAAAATAATCATATATATCATATACAAGCTTGTGTATTGCCCTTGGATCACATACAATCCGTAGCCATAGAAAAAATATCCCGCCATTCCCATAAGTGCAATAATCAAATTCTCGCTTGGCGCCTTGAGTATCCTTATTGCAAGTATAAGCAGTATTACGCTCAACGGCAATGTAATGCAGTCCTGCGCAACCGACCCCACCACAAGCCTTTTAGTGATTGTTCCGGATAGATAAACTTCATTGTATATGTTTTCATTAAAAACTCCTGCCGCTGCCGAAAAAAACGACATAAGGGAAATAGCCATTGCCATA
>CAZEHH010000086.1:0-5724 GCA_964512505.1 uncultured Peptostreptococcaceae bacterium | reverse complement strand
GGAACAAGTTTCGTATTCTCGAAATACTCGTTCCTTTCCTCGACGCTCATCCTGCTGAGCAGTATTTTCCCTGAAGCCGTACAGTAGAGCTGCATCTGGCTTCCAAGGGCCACACTGAAGATATAATGCGAGTTCACGGGAGTGGTCATGTCAAGAAAATGGAGCCTGTTCCCGTTGACCGTAAACACATGGGTGGTGCACTTGTACTTGTTGCTTATACTGGTCATGTAGCTTTTGCTCATTGTCCTCAGCCTGGTCTTGCTCGACTGCATGGCAAGCACACTCTTGTCGAAAAGGGCCTGACCCAGCATGTAGTTCCCGTTGCAGTTTTGCTGTATGAACCTGTTGTTGTGAAGCGTGTTCAGTATCCCATGAACAGTGCTCTTGTTCAGCTCGAGGCATTTTGAGATGTCGCTTAAGCTGAGTTCGATGTTGTTCTCGTCAAAACAGCTTATGACATCAATGGCTCTTTGTATAGACTGTATGTTTTTACCCTTGCCTTGAGAATCCATTTTGATCCACCTCGTTATCAGTTTAAATAGTATGTTCTATATTATCAAATGCCCTACTACATTGTCAATTTGAGCATTCAATAGACAAACGCAATCATTGCATGCACGAAAGCAATCGAATTGCTTGTCTCATTTTGGCAAGCATAGGAATTCAAATGATATAATTAATAAAAACGAAAAGCAAGGAGCTCACAATGAAAAAGCATAATTATAAAAACCATTTCGGCTTGGTTTTACCGATAATTCTGATTGCAACATGCATGTCTGCCTGCGGTTCACTTCCTCCGTTCGATAGCTTCCCCATAAAGGAGCCTCCCGCAAAAGACAATTCATCGGAAGATGACCGAATCGAAATATTCAAGAATGAAAGAATCCTAAATCTCTATCTTGATGGAGAATTGTCAGGCACCTTCACCATTGCTTTGGGTCATTCACCCGCTGGCGACAAGGACAAACAGGGAGACAAACGAACCCCAACCGGCAAATACTATATTTGCACAAGAAACGACAAGAGCCGCTTCACCCTCTTTCTCGGGCTAAGCTACCCAAACACGAATGACGCCAAAAGAGGTCTCGATAGAGGTCTCATAGATCAAGCAACCTACAATACAATAGCAGATGCGGAAAAATCGAATATTCGGCCGCCGTGGAACACCCCTCTGGGCGGAGAGATAGGCATACATGGGGGAGGAACCTCGAGCGACTGGACACTTGGCTGCATAGCCTTGTCTGATGAAGACATAAGAACACTTTGGGAAAAGACAAAGCTTAAAATGCCTGTATATATATACGAAAAGAACAACAGCTAAAATGCGGGCCGCCATTGGCGCCCCGCATTTTAGCTGTTAGCAATTACAAACATTGACCATATGGCCCGTGAGTTCCGGTTTTATTTTTTCCTTGACAAGTCTTGCCACACCTACCGCTTTTTCCAGATCCACACCTGTGGAAACCCCCATTTCCTCAAGCATGTTGACAAGGTCCTCCGATGCCACATTGCCCGCGGCGCCCGGCGCAAAGGGGCATCCCCCAAGGCCTCCCGCAGCGGCTTCAAACAGATTGAATCCGTTCTGCAGCGCCACAACGATATTGGCAAGTGCCATTCCACGGGTGTCATGCATGTGGAGCCCTATCTCCTTGTCAGGATAGGCGGCCTTCACGGCCTTTAGCATTTCATCGACCTGCGCAGGGTTTGCGACCCCAATTGTATCGCAAAGGCAAACTCCGTCTATTCCCATTCCATAAGCGCGATCCATCATTTCAATCACATTTTCAACAGGAACCTTGCCGTCAAATGGACATCCGAATGCCGTTGCAATATCCAATTTTATTTTCAGCGTCTTGAATTCAGACCTTATTTTTTCAAGTTCCTGCAAAGACTCTTCCACTGTGCGCCTTATGTTGGCCTTGTTGTGGGCCTCGCTGGCTGAAATCACGCAGCTTACCTCGCCTATTCCGGCTTCATATGCGGCTTTTGCACCATGAAAGTTCGGAACCAGCGCAACAAACTCGACATCCTTGTATTTTTCCACGGCTGCCTTGGCAACTTCTTTTGCATCCTTCATCTGGGGAATGGCCTTGGGATGCACAAACGACGTCACCTGTATCTTCGTAAATCCTGCAGACACCATTCTGTCCACAACTTCTAGCTTGACATCTGTTGGAATGAATTCCTCCAGATTCTGAAACCCGTCCCTGGGTCCGACTTCAATGATTTTAGCTTTTTCAGGTAAAAGCATCTTATCCCCCCTATATGATTTTCTCGTTTTCGAGTATCAGTATTTCTTCCTCTGTAAGATTGAAGACATCTCTGAACACTTCGTAGTTATGCTGTCCCAAGAGAGGCGCGGGAGTCTTGATTTCGGCCTTGGTCTCGCTGAGCTTAATGTGCTGGCCTGTCACCTTCATGTCTCCGGCTATGGGATGCTTGAGGTCTACAAACATTTCTCTGTCGCCCGAAATGTGGGGGTCCTTCACAACCCTTTCGATTGTGTTGATTGGAGCCGCCGGAATCCCGTTGTCAAGAAGAAGCTCGACAATTTCATCCACATTCATTGTTTGCGTCCATTTTTCAACGATGTATTTTACATCCGCATTGTTCTTTACGCGTTTGAAGTTCTTGTCGTATCTGTCGTCCTCGATAAGTTCAGGCATTTTCATCGTGTTGCACAATTTGCCCCAGAGCTTGTCGTTTCCGCATCCTATTACCATGCTGCCGTCTTTGCATTTGAATGAGTCGTAAGGATAGACCGACTCGTATCTGTTCCCTATTCTCTCCGGATTTCTTCCTTCGACAAGGTAAATCTGGTTGATGATTTCAAGGCTCGAAACGACAGAGTCAACAAGAGCAACGTCAACCTTCTGCCCAACCCCTGTGTTTCTCTTGCTGTTTATTGCTGCAAGAACACCTATCGTGAGGGAAAGTCCTGCCAGAACGTCGCCCATTGCAGTTCCCGTTCTTGTAGGTTCCCCGCCTGGCCATCCCGTTGTGCTCATTAGTCCGCCCATGGCTTGGGCTATTATGTCGTAACCTGCCCTTTCAGTGTACCTTCCATAGTGTCCGAATCCCGATATGCATCCGTATACGAGCCCGGGATTGATTTCTTTCAGCTCTTCATATCCCAAACCCAGCTTTTCCATCGTGCCAGGCCTGAAATTTTCAATTACAACATCCGATTCCTTCACCATCTTTCTGAAAAGCTCTTTTCCCTTTTCAGACTTCAGGTTGAGCGTGATGCCTTTCTTGTTCCTGTTCAAGTTCATGAAATATGAACTTTCCTTGCCGATAAAAGGACCAAATTGCCTTGTGTCGTCGCCTTTTCCCGGTATTTCAAGCTTTATTACTTCCGCTCCCAAATCCGCCATTATCATCGTAGAATAAGGACCGGCCAAAACTCTTGTCAAATCCAATACGCGTACCCCTTTTAAAGCCCCTTCATTAAACATAATTTTCTCCTTCGCATTCGTTTATTAAACTGCCAAGCGCTAACTTTATGCAATTGAATAAAATGATTTGAAGTCAACTAAACTTTGTTAAAAAACCGCATGCCTTGGAATGTAAAGTATCACATCAGGTATGAGGTTGAGAACAACAAGCAGTGCAATCAGCGCCACAAGGAACGGAATAACCGCCTTGGACAATTTTTCGATCGAAACCTTCGATATGTTGCACGCCACGAACAGGCACAGCCCTACGGGCGGAGTAACCTGGCCTATTGCAAGTGCAAACACCATCAGCACTCCGAAAAATATGGGGTCGATTCCAACCTGCACAGTTATCGGATAAAATATGGGTGTGAGCAGCACTATCGCAACAGCGTTGTCCAGGAATGTTCCGGCAAACAGAAGCGCAACCATTATCATGAACTGGATCATCAGCGGATTGCTTGAAATGCCGAGCATCAATTGCGCCAATTGCTGTGGAATCTGCTCGCTGGCAAGTATATAGCTGAATATGTGTGCAGTGGCGACCAGATAAAGAATTACCGCGGTGCTCTTTCCCGAATTCTGCAATATATCCATTATCTTTTTGAAGTTAAGCTCCTTGTAGGCGAAAAGTCCAATTATCACACCGTAGAAAACTGCTACTACCGCAGCTTCTGTCGGCGTGAAAATCCCGCCATAGATTCCTCCAAGTATTATGAGAGGCATCAGCAAAGCCAATATGCTGCTCTTGAAGGACGAGAAAATTTCCTTAAAGCTTGAAGGCGCATCGCCTCCGTATCCACGTTTTTTTGAAATTGTGTATTCAACACCCATGAGCGTAACGCACATAAGCAGTCCCGGAATGATTCCCGCAAGAAACAGTTTGCCGATTGAAGCTCCTGCTATAACCCCGTAAAGCACCATTGTTATGCTCGGGGGAATCAAAAGCCCTATCGTTCCGGATGCCGCAACAGTCGCCGCGGCGAATTCCTTGCTGTAGCCTTTCTTTTCCATCGGTTCGACCATTACGGCTCCTATTGCAGCGGTAGTGGCAGGTGCAGAACCCGATATGGCACCAAAGAATGTGCACGCAACGGTTGAAACCAATGCAAGTCCTCCTGTAAGGCGTCCTATCATCGTTCCCGCAAAGTTAACCAAGCGGTTGGACACCCCGCCGGCGGCCATTATGTTTCCGGCCAGTATGAAAAACGGTATGGCCATGAGTGTGAATGAATTTACGCCTCCGAATATCTTTTGCACAAGAACCATCAAAGACATGTCTGTATGCAATAAAACCGCTATCATGGAAGACAGGCCCAATGCAATGGAAATAGGAACACTCAATATTATCAATACAATAAATGCAATAAACAGTGTGACTCCCATTAGTGTAGACCCCCTTCCTCATTTTCATCTTTAATTACAGCCAGGTTGATTTCGATCAAATTCAAGAACATGATCAAGCTTCCTATTGGGACTGCAAAATATACAAAACCTATTTTAAGAAACGGCATGGAAGCCGAGACCTGATTGAACTTGAGTACTTGCGATGCAATATTGAATCCGTAGTAAACCAACACACCAAGAAAAAACATGCTCAGCGCGTTTGCCAATACTATGAAAATCTTTTTCACTTTTGGCGATTTCAAGTTGTCTACAAACATTGCCACATTGATATGGGTTTTTTCTCTGGTTGCAACGCTGGCTCCAATGAATGTGAGCCAAATAAACATATATCTGGCCAATTCCTCAGACCAGGATAATGATTCCTTAAATACATATCTGAATATTACTTGTGCGAATATCAGCAGCGTCATAGTTCCGAAAGAGAGAGACACAATAAACTTTGCGAATTTGTCTGCAATTTTATTTATTCTCTTTAATATTGTATACATCTGTTTCCTCCAATACTTTATATTGCATATGCGGAGAAGGATGTTTCCTTCTTCGCATATGCATTTGTTTCAGATTATTTCCCTGCGTTTCTAAGCATATCCAAGAAATCTTTTCCAAACTGCTCTTCATACTTGTCATAAACAACTTTTGTGGCTTCTCTGAAAGCTTCAACGTCCGGCACAGTTACGTTCATGCCTGTCGCTTTGATTTCTTCGATTTCAGCAGCCTCTGATTCTTTTGTTGTCTGATAAGACCATTTTGAAACTTCTTCTCCTGCGTCAAGCAGTATTGTCTGGTATTCAGCCGGAAGGCTGTCGTAAACGGCTCTGCTCATCATCAAAGGCTCAGCAACGTGTATGTGGTATGTGAGCGAGAGATAATCCTGAACCTC
>CAZEHH010000085.1:0-5799 GCA_964512505.1 uncultured Peptostreptococcaceae bacterium | reverse complement strand
AAGCTGACTTCCCCTGAGGATGTTCCTTTTGCGGAAATTCTTGCGGGCAGGCAAAAGGGGGGTGGAGAATGAGGATAGGAATAGGATATGACGTTCACCGCTTTTGCAGCGGAAGGTCTCTGGTTCTGGGTGGAGTCGAGATACCTTTTGAAAAGGGCCTCGAAGGACATTCCGATGCGGACGTTTTGGTTCATGCCATATGCGATGCATTGCTCGGAGCGGCTGCTATGGGGGACATAGGGATTCATTTTCCCGATGACGACGATTCAATCAAGGGCATATCCAGTCTCGTTTTATTGAAACGTGTTTGCGGAATGCTTGCCGAGGAAGGCTACGGAATAGTAAATGTCGATACTGTGCTCATTGCGCAAAGGCCTAAAATAGGCCCATATGCAGAAGCCATGAAAAAATGCCTTGCTGAGGCTTCGGGCGCAAAAGAAACCTGTTTTGGAATCAAAGCCACCACAACCGAAGGGCTTGGATTCGCAGGCAGGGAAGAAGGCATCGAGGCGAAAGCTGTCGCTTTGATCGATAAACTTGACAATCGCAATTGACAATGAAAGTGTTTTCTTATATCATGTTAGTAATTTATAAAGCAAAAAGGCAATGAAGAGGAAAAAAGGCATAGAAAGGCCGCAGAAAGAAAGGGGAATCCATTGGCTGGAAGGTTTCCTGTGTGGCATTGCCCAACCCGCCTCCGAGCTTCCATTGAGAAATGGTGCGCCGGCAGTCCGTTAAAGCTGCAGAAAGAGAATCCTATTGGATTAATTAGAGTGGTACCGCGAGCCTTCGTCTCTATCTAGAGACGAAGGCTTTTATAATATAAAAAAACACAGGAGGATCAAAAATGGAAACAAACGAAAAGCAATTTGTACAGGAAATAACGCCTATGGAGGTTGATTTTCCTCAATGGTACACAGACGTGATAAAAAAGACCGATCTTGTTGATTATTCACCCGTAAAGGGTTTTATGGTCATAAAGCCTTATGGATATGCGCTGTGGGAAGAAATTCAGAGAGACATGGACAGGAGGTTCAAGGAAACAGGGCACAAGAATTGCTATTTCCCGCTTCTGATACCGGAGAGTCTCTTAAACAAGGAAAAAGAGCATGTGGAAGGATTCGCGCCCGAGGTGGCCTGGGTAACTCACGGAGGAAGCGAAAGGCTTGCAGAGCGTCTTTGCGTACGTCCGACATCCGAGACAATAATTTGCTCAATGTATGCAAAATGGCTTAATTCATACAGGGACCTTCCTTTCCTGTACAACCAGTGGTGCAGCGTAGTAAGATGGGAAAAAAGCACCAGGCCTTTCCTCAGGACATCGGAATTCCTTTGGCAGGAAGGGCATACAATCCATGAGACCTATGAAGAGGCTCAGGAGGAAACACTGAGGATGCTTCAGGTATACAAAGACTCGGCTGAAGAACTGATGGCCATCCCGGTAGTTGTAGGGCAGAAGAGCGACAGGGAAAAATTTGCCGGAGCCCATGCGACATACACCATGGAAGCCTTGATGCACGACGGAAAAGCGCTTCAAGCCGGAACCTCCCATAATCTTGGACAACATTTCACAAAAGCCTTCGACATAAATTTCCAAGGGAGGACAGGTGAAATTGAATATCCTTATCAGACATCATGGGGTGTTTCCACAAGGCTTATCGGTGGGATAATAATGGTCCATGGAGACAACAGGGGATTGGTTTTGCCACCAAGGATGGCGCCTATTCAGGCTATAATAATTCCTATTGCCCAAAACAAGGGCGGAGTCTTGGAGGAAGCTGAAAAAATCCACAACGAACTCAAAAATTTGGGGATAAGAGTGGAAACGGATGCGGATACAACAAACACGGTCGGATGGAAGTTCAACGAATATGAAATGAAGGGAGTCCCGGTGCGAATAGAAATTGGACCGAGAGACATCAAGAAAAGCCAAGTCATGGTAGCAAGGAGGGACACGCTCGAAAAAGAGGCTGTTCCCATAGAAAACCTTGGGCTTCACATCGCCAAACTTTTGGACGACATACACGACAACATGTTCGAGAAAGCCAAAAAGATGCGTGACGAAAAAACCTATACGATCGACAACTATGACGATTTCAAGAAAAAGATGAAAGAAAGTCCGGGATTCATGAAAGCCATGTGGTGCGGAGACAGAGAATGCGAGGAAGCCATAAAGGAAGAAACCGGAGCCACAATAAGATGCATACCATTTGAACAGGAGAAAATTTCAGATGTATGCCCATTCTGCGGCAAAAAGGCAAAGCATATGGTTTACCTGGCAAGAGCATACTAAAACCGGATTATGTTGAAAGGCGATGGCGCAATGATAGCAAAAATGTCAGAGATGACTGGAAAGACACTGAAAGAACACAAAAGAACTTTCGTTCCGGAAAATCAGAGCCTTCTTTTCAGAGGGAATTATTTCAAGGAATTGACTCCGGGTGTTTCAATGCAATTCGCAAGAGGGGCGAAACTCATCGGACGCATGTGCTCTTTCTTCGAAGAAACGCTGAAAGAAACCGGATGCGAAATGATTTCGGTTCCGCCGAACATGGCCGGGGAAAACGGATTTCCAGGACTGATGGCTTCCTTGCTTGAAAATGAACTAAAGTCTTACAAGGATTATCCTGCGGGTTTCTACTTCAAGCAAATGGTGGAGCGCATGGACTACAAGGCAAGCGCAGGAGTCTTCGGAGGCAAATATTTTGCGGGATTAAATTATTGGAGATTTTTTGACAGCCTGGAGGAAAACGATAAAAGCTATAATTCGTTTCCATTGGCTATTGCGGAAAAAATGAGTGAAATCGGCATTGACGCCAAATTCGTCAAAGACTCCAAGGATGAATTCAAGCCCGGTTTAAGAGGCATATTGTGGGCGGGGCATGAACAGGGAGACAAAGCCGTGCTTCGGTGCGAATCCTGCGGATATGCCGCGACGGAAAGAATGGCCTGCAAGCGGGTCCAAAATGCGGAAGAATGCGGGTCCAAAATGCCGGAGATGATCCATACTCCGCAGGTGAAAACGATAAAGGACCTAAGCGTATTTGCGGATGTTCCGGAAACGAAGATCTCAAAAGCGATAGCTGTTTCCGCAGGAGGCAGGCTCATTGTTTTGATGATGAGAGGCGACAGAACCTTCAACCCGTACAAGCTTTCTGAAATCCTTGAAATAGATGCGGATGAAATAAAAATGGCTGAAGATCAAGAAATAGAAGAGAAAATAGGTTCAAAGCCAGGCTTCATAGGTCCGGTAGGCCTTGGGGCGGAAATCTGGGTCGATTCTGAAATACCCGTTTCGGGGCTTATGGTTGCAGGAGCAAACAAAAGGGACTACCATTTGAAAAATGTGCTTTACGGACGCGACTACAATGCCTCGAGAGTCGAGGACCTTGTCTATGCTGCGGAAGGAGACCCGTGCCCCTGCTGCGGGAAAGCCCTGAAGCTTGTCAGGGGATTTGAGCTGGGGAGCTTTGCAAACTATGGCGAATCTTTTTCGGAAGCTTCGGGCATGACGTTTTTGAATGCGGAAGGGAAGGCTTCCGGCTTCAGTTGCAACCAAGGATGCATTGACCTATATTCGGTTGCCGGTATGGTATGCCAGGAAAACAGGGATGAAATGGGGATTTGCTGGCCGGAAAAAGCATCTCCATACGATGTTCATGTTCTTGTTCTCAACTCAAAAAAAGAGGAGCAGGCCGCTTTGGGCGAAAAGGTTGCTGCCGAACTTTCATCCCTGGGAATCGATGTGTTGCTGGACGACCGCCCTGAGAGGGCGGGTTTCAAGTTCAAGGACTGCGAACTTCTCGGGATTCCGAAAATTGTTGTAGTCGGGAAAAACGCATCTGAAGGGATTGTCGAATACAGGGACAGAAGACTGGGAAGCAAAAAGGACATTATGCATGGCGAATTGACTGGATTGGCCGATCTTTAGATTGGCCAATCTTTCTTGATAGGCCAGTATATATAAGATATAATTAACGGAGAATATCAATTTAGGAGGAAGGCATAATGAGTGTAAGGGTAAGATTTGCGCCCAGTCCGACAGGATATGTGCATATAGGCGGACTCAGGACGGCTTTATATAACTACCTTTTTGCAAAACAGCAGAATGGAGTTTATTTATTGAGAATAGAGGATACAGACAGGACGCGGCTTGTTGAGGGTGCTGTCGAGAATATTATCGAGGCTCTTGAATGGACCGGCATACACCATCAGGAAGGGCCCTTCGTGGGAGAAGACGGCAAGCTTGATGAAAATGGTGATTTCGGACCATACATACAATCGGACAGGCTTGAAATCTATCAGAAATACATAGATCAGCTTTTGGAAAGCGGCCATGCCTACCATTGCTTCTGCACCAAGGACAGATTGGACAAGCTGAGGAATGAACAGAAGGCGATGGGGCAAATAACAAAATACGACGGACTTTGCAGGGGGATAAGCCTCGAAGAAGCCAGGAAAAGGGCAGCCGCAGGCGAACCCCATGTCATCAGGCTGAAGCTTCCCGCCAAACGCGAAATAGTTTTCAACGACCTTGTGAGAGGCCGCGTATCTGTAAACACGGACGACATGGACGACCAGGTGTTGATGAAAAGCGACGGATACCCGACATATCACCTTGCAGTAATAGTTGACGACCACCTAATGGGAATAACCCACGTAATAAGAGGCGAGGAATGGGTGCCGTCAACGCCCAAGCATATATATACGTATGAAGCCTTTGGATGGGATGCTCCGCAGTTTGTGCATCTTCCGAACATACTCAACAGGGACAAGAAGAAGCTCAGCAAGAGACAGGGCGATGTCGCGGTTGGGGATTTCAGGAAAAAGGGTTATCTGCCGGAGGCTTTGGTCAACTATATAGCAATGGTGGGATGGGCGCCCGAAGACAACCAGGAAATAATGTCAATGGAAGAGCTGATAGAAAAATTCAGTTTGGACCGTGTTTCCAAAAGCGGAGGCGTTTTCGACGTCGACAAGCTGAATTGGGTAAGCGCGCATTATATAAGGGAAGCGGACATAGACCGGCTTACACGTCTTTGCATACCCTACCTTAAGGAAGCGGGACTGATAAGCGAAGAAGACTGCAGCGGCCGCTACGATTGGATTCGCCTTGTTGTCAAGGTTTCAAGGGACAATCTTTCGTATTTGAGCCAAATAGGCGACGAAGCGAAAATTTTCTTTGGCAAAGAGGTTGCCGTCGAAAACGAGGAAGCCATGGATCTTTTGAGAATGGAGCATGTTCCCGGCTTGTTGAATGTTCTGAAGGAAAAGGTTGAGGGTGCGGATGCAATAGACGCCGAATTTGGAAAAACCATTTTCAAGACGCTTAAAAAAGAAACAGGAATAAAAGGAAAGAATTTGTTTATGCCGGTGAGGATTGCCCTTACGGGTCAAATGCACGGACCGGAAATGGTTGAGATAATCGAGGTGCTTGGAAGGGAAACAATAATCGAACGCATAGATTATATGCTTGAAAACAATATGGCATAAGGCTTTGAAGAGGAAATAATATCGGGCAAACTGGAATACAGAGAGCAGCCGCATTTGCTGAAAGCGGTTTCATTTCAGGCGATGAGTGCACCTTGGAGCTTCCGGATTGAAAAAAAGTAGATTCGGACGTCAACCTGCGTTAATGGTCAAAGGGGTCCCCTTGCGGGGGCAAACAGAGTGGAAACGCGGAAATCTTCGTCTCTGTGCGTTGCACAGGGCCGGAGATTTTTTATTGCCGCGAAAATCAAGAAAGGAGAATCGACATGAAAATTTACAATACTCAAAACAACAGGAAAGAAGAATTCG
>CAZEHH010000084.1:0-5828 GCA_964512505.1 uncultured Peptostreptococcaceae bacterium | reverse complement strand
GAATTCGGACTTGACGGGTATGCCCAATGGGTATATTTTTTCTGACGCAATCCCCTTCTTTATCAGTCCGGCCCTGGTATGCCTGCTTCCTGTGACATATGCGTCAACGTTTTGGTCAACATAAGTCTGATGGGCTTCGAAGTCTGTCACTATCGATATGAAAGGCGTTTCTATTTTTTTGCTTTTTTTGAGTGCGCCGATCAGTTTCACCGCAAACGGGTGCGTCCCTATTATTAAGTCCGGCTTCTTGTCCCGAATAATTTCCCATGTGCGCCTGCTCTCGGCCCTTATGAAGAGTTTTGTGAAAGGCCCGTCAAGAAACTCCCTGTTTGTCATTTTATATAGCTCGCCATAAAGTTTGGGGAAACGGCCTGCAAGAATTTCGTAGCCCTCCTCAACCAGTATTTCAAGCATCTTGTTTTCTTCTTTTATGAAATCAACCAGTTCGGCTTCATGTCCGAGTTCTCTGAAGCCCTCTTCCAATGTCATTGCAACCTGATTGTGTCCGCCTCCTGTAGAAGCGGTTATGATCATAATCTTTGCCATATGTCCATCATTCCTTCCTAAAGCCATTTTACACTATACTCCGTGAAAATGCCTCACATAATCAATATTTGGGCTGATTCAAAAAAACTCGGTGTGGTATCATTAGAAAAAAGGAAAAAGCCCGATGTTCTTTTGTGCCGTATTGTGTTTTAATGGTGGTGGAGGTGCTTGCAATGCAAAATGTGTTTCTATTTACAGGGGTCTTCCTTGCCGCGATTGGATTTCTGATATGGAAGTTCAAAGTGGTTGAAATTCTGAGGATGTACGACCCCAGGACGTGCAAAGACAAGGACGGGCTTTCCAGATGGACCGGAATAAGATTCATTCTTGCCGGTATTGTTTCAGCCGCTCTTTTTTTCGCACCGATTCATGAAAGCGGTAGACACCTGCCCTTGATGCTGTATCTTGGCCTCATAATAGCAGTTCTCTCAATAACCGCATACGGCACTCGCAAATTTTCATGAGACACAATGAATCGAGTTGGTGACATGGCATACTTAAAAAGGATTTATCACAATTTAATGGGCCGGGTTCAGATTCCAAAATCGATTTTGGAAAGAGACGAAAAGGTTCTTCTCCACATATCCGACACCCCGTCCACCTTTTATAGAAGTCTCGGGATTCTTATAAAAGACATTTCACCGGAATATATTGTCCACACGGGAGACATTGCAGACGACATCAAGCTGGGCATATATCCCCGAAGGGTTTTTCTATACGAAAAGAAAGCATCCAGGCTTATTGATATTCTGGAATCATCCGGCGCAGTCGAAATACATATTGCGCTTGGAAACCATGACAGCCCCGAAATACTGAGGAGGCTTTCCTCCCGGTCTAATATTTTCTATGCGGAAAGCGCCGTCATAGAAAACAGGCGATTCAATATCAGCCATTACGACAGCACAGATTTCGACGATTGCGCACAATATCATCTGTTCGGACATGATTTGAGCGAAAAAAACCATTTCGACGGATCCACCTGGCACCTCAACGGAATATGCGCAATCCACGTCATTTTTCTTGGCTCCGGCAAAGTGTTTGAATTGCAGTATCCAAACGGTGTGGACGATTCCAGGCAAGGGAAAGTCAGAATGGGAACTTAATTTTTGGGAAGGATTGAAGCCCTATGATATCTTTAGTCAGGCAGGGATGCCAAAGCATGATTATTGAAACAGACGATCCTGTGCATTTTGAAAAGGAAGTGCTCAGCGCTTTCGATTACGCCAATTCCGACTTCAAGACAGCTTTCGACACTTCGGACGGAACACGCATAATCGTCATGCTTACCCGCAGAATAAAAGCAAACAACAGCTCAAAGGAAATGGACAGAATCTATTCCGTCGGCAGCGATGCCTCTTCATTTTTGTGCTTTCTTCTTAACCTCGAAAACGAAGGTGTCTTCAGATCCGTCCGCCTGTCTCCAAGGGTAATACTTTTGAGGCTTATGGGCGATGTCGACAAGGCGATAGAACGTATAGAATCGCATTTCGGGGCTGCAAGAGGCTCTTTCGAAACTCTGCTGGATGAAAAAGGCGCCGGCACTCTGATCGCCTTCACCGAAAAGAGTCTGCAAAAGTCCATTTCAATTTCCGACATGCATCCTGTGTCGCTTTTCACCGAGTCGTCCTCCCCTTCCATACTTGGGCATCTGGGAATGCATTCGCTCGAATACCTGAACCTTTGCCTTCACAACAGGGACTGGAACGAACTCGACATAAAAATATACGACAGCTATGGAAATTTCGAACTCCACTACAGGAGACTTCTTTTCATAGTCGAAGCGCTTGAAACGGGTCTTATACTGGGAGAGTCATGGGGAAGGGATGCCGCATCGGTCTTTCAATCCGTGGGAATCTACAGGGTTCGCCTTTTCACGTTTCTTCCTCCCGTGGAAATAAAGAAAATGCTCACCGGCCTAGAGTATCTTGAAAACGGCAAACGAATTGTAGACATGGATCTTTACGCCCAGAAAAACAAGATAAGGTGGACCGAGCTTCGGACTGCAGAAGTTAAAGAAAAGACCGAATTGGGGAAAATGTACCATGGGTTGCTCCTGGACAGATTGTCCGAAAAACAGGCCGCCCGTTTCGCAGCGTTGAACTCTCAGGCAAAATAATCGAACGCAAAACAAAAGAACCGATAAAGGACACTAAAAGTGAGTCCCTTGCCGGTTCTTTTTTTATCTACTGTGGTTCAAAGCTCTACTCTGTTTCTGCTATTGCAGTCTATTCCACAATTACATTCCTGTATGTCTTCTTGCCTTTTCTTATAAGCAAAGCTCCGTCCTTGAGATCCTTTTCACCAACAACATAGTCGAATGTTGAAACGGCATCGTCATGGATATATATTCCGTTCTGCCCTATCAGCCTGCGCCCTTCGCCATTCGACTTTATCAGCCCGATTTCCTTCAAAAGGCTTATTATGTCGACTCCATCCTCAAGCATCTTTGCGGGTACCGATACTGTAGGTATGTTGTCCTTTGCTCCTCCACCCTCGAAAAGCGCTCTTGCGGCGTCCCTCGCCTCGATGGCGTCCTTTTCTGAATGAATAAGCTTTGTAACTTCGAATGCGAGAACTTCCTTGGCCTTGTTTATTTCCTGTCCCTCGAGGCTTCCAAGCCTCCTCACTTCGTCCATTGGAAGGAATGTCAAGAGTGCGAGGCATTTCTCCACATCCGGGTCGGCTACATTTCTCCAGTATTGGTAGAAATCGTAGGGGGATGTTTTTGTGCGGTCAAGCCAGAGCGCGCCTTTTTCCGTCTTGCCCATTTTTTTGCCTTCGCTCGTCGTAAGAAGGCTGAAGGTGAGACCGTAGGCAGGCTGAGCTTCAACCCTTCTTATTAGGTCAGCCCCGGCTATGATGTTTGACCACTGGTCGTTTCCGCCAAGCTGCAGTTTGCAGTTATGCCTCCTGTAAAGCTCGAGGAAGTCGTAGCCCTGCATTATCATGTAGTTGAACTCAAGGAATGACAGGCCCTTCTCGAGGCGCTGCTTGAAGCATTCGGCGGTAAGCATTCTGTTGACCGAAAAATGCCTTCCTATCTCCCTTAGGAAATCGATGTAGTTGAGAGGCATCAGCCACTCGGCATTGTTAAGCATGAGGGCCTTGCCGTCCGAAAAGTCTATGAATTTCGAGAACTGCGCCTTGAAGGATTCGGAATTGCTTCTGATTGTTTCGGGCGTCATCATTTTCCTCATGTCGCTCTTGCCGGACGGGTCTCCGACCATTCCCGTCCCTCCGCCTATTAGGGCTATCGGCCTGTGTCCGGCCTGCTGCATGTGCATCATTACCATGACCTGTATGAAGTGGCCGACATGAAGGCTGTCCGCCGTGGGATCGAACCCTATATAAAAGGTCACTTTCTCCTTTTCGAGAAGTTCCCTTATCTCGTCTTCATGGGTTGCTTGCTCAATATATCCTCTCTCGTTTAGAATATCGTATACGTTGCGCATGGCATTTCTCTCCTTTGTTGTTTTTTATAAAATAAAAAAGCGCATCTCCCTGTAAGGGCGAAGCGCTCGCGGTACCACCTTAATTCGCATGGAAAACCATGCCTCTGCCATTGTAACGGATGGCTCCCGCGGCATTGCCGAAACTCCGGATGTGTACTTCGTGCCAATGCGTTCTGCAGGCTTTTCACCGCCAGCCTGCTCTCTTTTGCTGTAACCGCCTGACCCTACTGTCATCCTTCACAGTTCAGAATACGACTATTTTCCACCATCTTAATCCAATTGGAGCCCTTTGTCAAGACAATAAGCTTTCCCGGGAAATAAGTTCTTGCAGTAGTGCCGCTTTTATTTTATAATGGAAATTGTCTTTATACTGATTACTATTGTGTTTTTATCACATACACGGAGGTCGAAATGAACAAGCTCACAGTACAAAAATACGGAGGCACATCTGTCGGTTCCATCGAACGGATCAGGCGGGTCGCCAGGAAGATAATCGAGACGAAGGAAGAATACGGGCAAGTGGTTGCTGTCGTTTCGGCAATGGGGGACAGCACCGACCGATTGGTTGAGATGGCGCATTCCATAACCGACAAGCCGTCCGAGCGTGAAATGGACATGCTTCTTTCGACCGGGGAAATGGTTTCAATATCTCTTTTGTCGATGGCAATAGAAGCCGAGGGGTATGAAGCCGTTTCGCTCACCGGACCCCAGTCCGGAATAATAACGGACCTTCACCACAAGAATGCCCGCATTCTCGACATAGACACGAAACGCATAAAAAAAGAACTCGACAGCGGACGGATCGTTGTTGCGGCAGGCTTCCAGGGAATCACCGAAAAGCGCGACATATCGACACTCGGCAGAGGCGGATCAGACACTACGGCAGTTGCCTTGGCGGCGGCCCTGAAAGCCGAAAAATGCGAAATCTATACGGATGTCGACGGCATATACACAAGCGATCCGCGAAAAGTGAAAAACGCAAAAAAACTCGACGTCATATCCTATGACGAAATGCTGGAGCTGGCCTTCCTTGGAGCGCAGGTTCTCCATCCCCGCTCCGTCGAGCTTGCCAGAAAGTTCAATATTCCCCTGGAAGTGAAATCAAGCTTCGAGGACAAACCCGGAACAAGAATTGTGGAGGTGGACCAAGTGGAAAAAGTTGTTGTAAGAGGCGTTACGCTGGACGAGGACATAGCGAAAATAACAATGATGGAGGTGCCCGACCGTCCAGGGATAGCCTTCAGGCTCTTCTCCGAGCTGGCCGGCGAAAGCATTCCGATAGACATGATAATACAGAACATAAGCAGGGACAATGTAAACGATGTTTCCTTCACCGTTAAGAGGGACCATCTGGACAAGGCCCTGTCCATAAGCCGCAGGGTTGCCGGAGAAATTGACGCAAAAGACGTCTCTTTCGACGATGCAGTATGCAAGCTTTCAATAGTCGGAACCGGAATAGCAAACAGTGTCGACGCCGCTTCCAATCTTTTTGAGTCGCTTTTCGAGCTCGGCGTCAACATACAGATGATAAGCACATCCGACATCAAGATTTCCTGCATAATAGACAAGTCTTCCGGCAAAGAAGTTTTGTCCCACATACACGACCGCTTCATATTAAATGACATTAAAATAGGCGAAAAAAACTGAAATCAGAAAAAATATTGCTTTTTTTTGATTTTTCATGAACATGTTCACGAACTTATATGTTATACTATTTGTGTTAAATGAATTTGTTTTTTTATGTAATCGTGATATTGTCAGTTTATTATAATAATGATTGATTTTTGGTGAAAGTATTTTCTTTTTTGCGAAATATTTTTCGCCGATTTT
>CAZEHH010000083.1:2261-5870 GCA_964512505.1 uncultured Peptostreptococcaceae bacterium | reverse complement strand
GCTTTTCTTACGTTCTCATAGTGGAAGAGGAAAAAAACACAGGCGGATACACCTTCGACTTCAGCAACCTGGAGGTCGAAGGTGGAATCCTCCGGATTGAATATGACTTGAACCCTCCGAATGAACCGGCAATTCAGGTTTTGACCAAGCCCTTATCTCTGCTTAAAATTTCAAATGAAGTTTACCAAGTCAAAGTCGACCGCTTCGGTTACACCGGAACCATATCGGATCTTAAATTCGGCGAACATGGGGCGACGCTGTACCTGGAAGGCGAAAACCCCTACGAGAGATTCGACGACCTTGTGGTCATGGCAGGCATTGACACCGAGATTGAAGACGGAACATCCATGGACTTTAAAATCGGAACTGTTCTTGACGTTCAATACTCCTTCTCCACCAGAAGCATACCCGCCCAAACCACCGCCGAAAAAATAAGAGTAATTGCCGCTCCCGACATTTTCTCGACATACAAAGGCAGCGTCAAAGAAACAGTCGAAGATGAAAACACCTTCAGCGTAAGACTGGCAAAGGACTCCAATTTTGCCAACGACCTTATTGTCCATATTAAAAAGGGAAGCTTCATGGCATCCGAGATGCAGGAGCTCGACGGAAAGACAATGACCGTCGAGTACACAATAATGACCATGAGCATACCCGCGCAGACTTCGCCCATAAAAATATGTGTTGAAAGATAGCCGCCGCAAAATCAATGAAAGCTTCATATAAGCGCATGCATAAAAAAACCGGTATTTTCATACCGGTTTTTTTGTTCGATTGGATATTAAAAATACCAAAGCGGATTCCGGCCTGATTAACGGCTGATTCCTGCGAATCATTCAAGCGGAATGATACGGGGCCTCTGCATTGGGTATAAAGAATACACGGGAACCGCATTGGGCAAAAAAAGACTGGAAAACCGTTGACCGCTTCGGTCAATCGTGATATATTCAAATTGACCGACATGGTCAACGGAGGGTGGTTCAATTGGATGAAAAACTGAAAAAACTCGATCCCGGGAAACTGGACCGTATAATAAACAGCGCGCTGGAGGAATTCGGGCGCAACAGCTATGAAAAGGCTTCGACCAACAACATTGTCAAAAATGCAGGCATTTCAAAAGGTCTTCTTTTTCACTACTTCAAAAACAAACGGGGGCTTTATGACTATCTTGAAAAATTTGTATTCCAAAAGATGGTGGATGTAATACTTGAAGAGACTGACTTCGATGAAACGGACATATTCAACCGCATCAAGCAGATTGCAATCATCAAGATGGGGGTGCTTGCCAGGTATCCCGGTATAGAGACTTTTTCAAAGGCAATATATAATGAAAAGTCCCTTGCGGAAATGAAAAAAATGATTGAGGAAATGGTTCCGGACATCTATCACCAAATATATGTAAAGAACATTGACACGAGCCGGTTCAAGGACGGTCTGGATTTCGAAAAAACGATAAAAATTATCCAGTGGACCATAGAAAAATACGGCGAGGAACAGATGGTTTGGGCAAAAAAAACCGGAACCGATCTGGATTATTCAAAAATTGTCTCGGGAATAGATCCCTATATGGATATTTTGAGAAGGGCTTTCTGCAAGAAAGGGGAGATGTAAGATGATAAGTGTCAAAAATTTGTATCACTCCTATTCAAATGACGAAAAATATGCAGTCAAGGATGTCAGCTTTGAAATAACCGAGGGCGAAGTCTTTGGTTTTTTGGGTCCATCAGGAGCCGGCAAGTCGACAACTCAGGGCATTCTTACAGGTCTTTTGCAGCTGCAAAAAGGCGACGTGACTGTTGCCGGATACGACATAAAACATATCAAGAATGAAATGTTCAACAAGATAGGCATGTCATTCGAGCAGTCAAACGTTTACAGCAAGATGACCGGCAAGGAGAATCTTGAATTCTACAGAAAACTTTTCGATGTAAAAACGCGGAACCCCCAGGAACTTCTTGACCTTGTAGGTCTCGGGGACAAGGGGGATATAAAGGCGGGGGAATATTCCAAGGGCATGAAGCACCGCTTGACTTTTGCCCGCTCGATGATCAACAATCCGACTCTTTGGTTCCTTGACGAGCCTACTACCGGCCTCGACCCGGCGATTGCATCGGAGATAAAATCAATTATCAAGGAAAAGAACAAGGAAGGCGTAACGATTTTTCTTACCACCCACAACATGTTCATAGCGGACGAGCTTTGCGATCGCGTGGGATTCATTGTGGACGGGGAAATCAAGCTGATCGACTCTCCAAAGAATCTAAAGCTGCAGTACGGGGAAAAATTTGTCGATGTGGAATATGTGGATGGAAAAGAGGCCAAAAAGGAATCCCTGTCTTTCATGGAGAAAGATGACATAGGAAGATTGAAGGAAATACTGGACAGCTATGAAATACGGACAATGCACACCAAGGAGGCAACCTTGGAGGAAATCTTCATAAAGGTTACTGGAAGGGAGCTTGTTTGACATGAAACTATGGCACAGTTTCGTAAAAGAACTTCAATTGTCTTCCAAGAGCTGGTATTTCTACATCGAAGTCGGAATGGCTGTAGTTCTGCTTTTGATTTTGCTGGTTGCAGTGCCCGAGGAAACAGACAGCAGAACAGACGAGTACCTCTATGCCGGAAACATTCCCTCCGATTATGTGGATTTAATCTACAGGGGGTTGCTTGACGACGAAGACGAGGACAGCGAGTATGAAAGGGTCGAAATAAAAGTGGGAGGCGACTTGTTCGGAGCAGACCTGTTTGTTACGGACACAAGAAACATATACTTCGTCGACGACCGCGAAGCTGTACTTAGGCTGGCCAAGGAAGACAAGGAAGTCGGCATTGAAATAATCCCAGCCAGCGACGGGGGATTGGACTATTTGTACTATCTTCAGGGCTACGAGTCCCAAAAGCTCAAAAATCTGTACATGGTCCTTCAAAACAACAAGGTCAACTACAAGTTTGTAGAAAGGCATATGGACAGGCAGACGGTCGAGACAATCGAGAAAGATCCCTTTGTGCTCAACAACAGGGAAAACATAGTTCCGGTTTTTCTTACCTACAACGGAAGCCTGATGGGGCTTTTCATAATGGCGGCATACATTTTCCTTGACAAGAAAGAGGGAATAGCAATGGCGTACGCGGTTACCGCTTCCAAGGTATGGCACTATCTCATGAGCAAGATAGGGGTCATGATGGTTACAACCATATCGACGGGCCTTATACTCGTGATTCCTGTGATGGGGGCAAGGGCCAACTATCCGCTCCTACTTTTACTGGTTGTCGCAACGGCATTCGCCTTTTCTTCCCTGGGTCTTGTAGTGACAACCTACTACAGGGACATGATGCAGTCTTTCGGAGCTTTCTTCATCATCATAGTCGCAATGATACTTCCAAACATATCCTACTTTGCTCCAAGCTGGGAGCCCTCATGGATAAAGTACTTTCCGACATACCACATACTTGAAGGTTTCAAGGAAGCCATATCCATAGGCGGAAGCGCCGGATATGTCGTATTCGTATCTATCGGATTCCTGGCGGCGGGTCTGCTGCTTTTCCTGTTCGCCAATTACAGGTTCAAGAAAACGCTTACCATATGAAGAGGCGGGTGAAAACAAT
>CAZEHH010000083.1:0-2161 GCA_964512505.1 uncultured Peptostreptococcaceae bacterium | reverse complement strand
GCCAATTACAGGTTCAAGAAAACGCTTACCATATGAAGAGGCGGGTGAAAACAATATGAACAGAAAAATTTTAGCGGTTTTCCTGCGGGACATGAGAGTAAGCACGCGAGACTTCATAGCCCTTTATATAATAATCTTTCCCGTTCTCTTTTCGATAGCCATAAACCTGTTTGTGCCCAGCATCAACGATTCCACTGTGAATATTGCCATGCTCGAGGGCGACAATCCCGAGCATGTCGGCTTCTTCAGGGATTACGCGGTTGTAGAGCTTTTCGAAACAGCCGACGATGTCAGGCGCAGGGTCGAAAAACGGGACAACATAATTGGAATTCTTCCCGGAAACAAAGACTACTATATACTCGCACAGGGAAACGAGCCGGAGGGCATAGTCGATTATGTAAAAACGCTCAGAGCCTATGAATTTTTCGGTGTGACAGCCGAGGACACCAGGGTGGAATTTTCGGACTTCGGGAACACCATCCCTCCGATTAAGAAGCTCATGGTCAATGTGGCAATAATGCTTTCTTCCGTTCTTGGAGGAATGCTGATTGCGCTTAATATAGTCGAGGAAAAGGTCGACAACACCATAAGCGCTGTGAATGTGACCCCCCTTTCAAGAGGCGGATATATACTGGGAAAAAGCATTATAGGGATAATTGTCCCTGTGGTCGGAACGATAACAATGCTTGTCCTGACCGGCTTCTCCAATGTAAACATGCTTCAAATGCTTATGATGCTGCTTGCAACCTCCATAATAAGCATACTGGTAGGGTTCATAGAGGGAATCAACAACAGCGATGTCATGGAAGCCGCCGGAAACATCAAAATACTTTTCCTTCCCTTGATGGGGTCTGTGGCGGGGGCGGAGCTCCTTTCCGACAAATGGCAAAAGTTTTTTTACCCGATACCCTTCTATTGGACATACAAGGCAAATGACATGATTCTCTCAAGGAGCGGAACCTGGGGAAAGATTTCACTCTATACGGCATTTGTTGTTGCAATAAGCGCCGTTGTGTTTGCAATTATTGCCCCCAAAATCAGAAAGGGGCTGGAGCATTGATCTATTTAAGGAATAAAACGAAGAGGATTTGCACAGACATGGTTTTGTTTGTGCCTGAAAATATCTTGTGGGAGGTGTGTTGCATTGGCTAAGATGAATATTGATCCAAAGAAGAGGAATCTTATTCTGGCGCTTTTGGCCTTGGCGGCAGTCGGAGCACTGGTTGTATGGCTCCTGCTCGGTTCATCGGCAGACGTGGAGTCAGACACTGCCAAAAAGGCCGACATATACCGCAGCATTGAAGACACAGGCAAAGTCAGGAGCGAACGCAGCCTTGACCTGCCTGCCGCGGGAAATGGAAAAGTCTTGTCCATACTCGTCGAGGTCGGCGACAAGGTAGAGGAAGGGGATTTGTTGGTCTCCATGGACGACAAAGCGCTGGGATATCAGCTTAAATCGCTCGACTATCAGATAAAGGCGCTGGAAAGCAACATATCCCATCTTGCAAAACCATACAGCAATCTTTCACTTGCAAACTACAGGGCATCTGCAAAAATTGCAGAGGAAAACTATCTCAAAGCCAAGAGCGATTATGAAAACGCCCTGACGCTTTATGAGGCGGGCGCCATCAGCAAATCGGAGCTTGACTCGCTTGAGCTCCTGAGCTCTGTTGGAGAAATGAACTACATCATGGCTTCAAACGAATCGAGCGCTGCATCAATGGGCGGCGACGACGATGTGCTTATGCAATACGACTATCAGCTCAAATCCCTGATGACCCAGCTGGAATCGATGAATGATGAAATACGAGAGTATCAGATAAGGGCTCCATTCGACGGAACCGTCGGGGACATATTCGTCGAGAAGGGCGAGTCCGTCACTGCGATGAGTCCAGTGGTTCAAGTATTCGAAGACAAATATTATGTTGAATCCAGTCTTCTTGAGGAAAGTTTCGTGCAAATGGAAATGGATGCTCCCGTGGAAATCTTCTTTGACAACGAAGTTGCCGAGGGATATGTGAGGAAAATTCATCCCACCATCAAGACAGTTGTTTCGGACCTGGGCGTTTTCCAGCAGAAAGGCATAGTTGAGATTGCGGTCGACCGCGATTTCAGCCTGATCGACCGAGAGGTTGAATTGGTCTTCAAGCTGGGCATGAGA
>CAZEHH010000082.1:3893-6089 GCA_964512505.1 uncultured Peptostreptococcaceae bacterium | reverse complement strand
TCTGTTGGAGAAATGAACTACATCATGGCTTCAAACGAATCGAGCGCTGCATCAAAGGGCGGCGACGACAATGTGCTTATGCAGTACGACTACCAGCTCAAATCACTGATGACCCAGCTGGAATCGATGAAGGATGAAATACGGGAGTACCAGATAAGGGCTCCATTCGACGGAACCGTCGGGGACATATTCGTCGAGAAAGGCGAGTCCGTCACTGCGATGAGTCCGGTGGTTCAAGTGTTCGAAGACAAATATTATATTGAATCCAGTCTTCTTGAGGAAAGTTTCGTGCAGATGGAAATGGATGCTCCCGTGGAAATCTTCTTTGACGACGAAGTTGTAGAGGGCTATGTTAGGAAAATTCACCCCACCATCAAGACAGTTGTTTCGGACCTGGGAGTTTTCCAGCAGAAAGGCATAGTCGAAATTGCGGTCGACCACGATTTCAGCCTGATCGACCGAGAGGTTGAATTGGTCTTCAAGCTGGGCATGAGAGAGGGAGTTCTTACGGTTGACAAGGATGCATTGATAAAACGCGGGAGAACCGACTGCGTCTTTACAATTGAGAATGGCAGGGCCCACCTCAAAGAGGTAAGCGTGGGTTCGAAAGGAAATACCCGCTCGGAGATATTGGAAGGGCTCGAGGAAAACGACATTGTGGTTGTCAATCCGGGTGAAGATATTGAAGACGGGGACAAAATCTCTTATTAGGGATTGAAAAGGAGGAAAAACATGGGTGGACTGAAGCTTTTGGGAATCTTTTTGCTGATTTACGCGGTAGTTGTTGTGCTTATAGCCGTCAAAAAACCGGAGAGCATATGGAAAATGAAAAAAATTCAACTATTCATAAGGTTCTTGGGCGAAAGCGGGACAGTCATTTTCTTTTACGCCTGGGCCGCACTTGCCGCCGGAATTGGAATATGGCTGCTTGTGCGATAAGATGAACCGGCGAATCAAAGCCCGAGCCTTGCGAGGTTCGGGCTTTTTTTTCATGAAGCTGTCATTGACAGAATTATCAAAAAGCTATAGTCTTTAATATATGTATCGGACAATTATCATAAATAGAATTCCGGGGAGGAAAGATTATGCCAGAAAACAAAAGAGCCGTTTACTATATCTGCAACAATCCTTCATGGGGCCATGTCGCGCTTCATGTATGGAACATACTTGGCGAGGAAGGCTATTTTGCCGAATCCACGGGTATTTTTTTCGACGGCGGCGAAGTCATGAAATTCACCGATGAATGCGGAGATGAATTCTATTTCGCGCCCACCAATACAGCCATCTGTCTGGATTATCCGAGTTATCTTCCTGAGATGAACAAGCATTTCGCGGATTTCGATATTTCCGGAATGGTGACCTGGCATGAAGGCGCAAACGCTCCGGACAATGTGCTTACCGTCCATTCTCTGGGAGACGTCAATTCCGGCGTTTACGGACCCGCAAAGCCAAGATATATGAGAAACCTCATGCTGGCAATGGACCGCAACAGGATCGATTTGGGCCTTGAAGAATATCATGTCGCCACCGAGGCGACCCATTGGTCTGGCGCATACGGAGAAGGAAGCAGTCCTTCGCTGCTTCTCGAATATCCTGTGGCAATGATGGACATAGAAGTGGGCAGCGACCTGAAAAGCTGGAACGACCTTGACGCCTGCCGGGCTCTGGCCCGATCCTTGACAAGCATTTTCAAAGACGACGGCAAAAAGGTTCACAATCTTCTATGCATGGGCGGAGTCCATTTCGACCCCAATTTCAGAAACGCCGTTTTCACCGACTGGGAAGGCGAAGCCTTCGGAGTGACGCATATAATCGCCAACCAGTGGCTGGTTTCCGGAGAATATGACGGTGAGTCCGGACTAGAAAGGGCCGTGGAATGCATAGAGGCAATCGAGGGCGGTGTCGAGGCCATAGCCTTCCATGACAAGATGAAGGGCTGCTACAAGGATTTGGCAAGGGCTTTGGGCGAAAAGTACCAGGTTCCCATCTACAAGCACCAAAGGCTGCGCAAACCGCAGGGACTTGATTTTAAGTAAAGAGAAGAGCCGGGCTTAATGGCCCGGCTCTTGCTTTGCGTTTCAAACATTTCTTTCTGCTTGCTCTACAGCTTCTTTACATATTGGGACTTGAGATACATGCCACCGAAGCCGGGAATCTTGCAGTCGATGTCGTGGCCCCCGTCGGCGTCCTCTACAA
>CAZEHH010000082.1:0-3793 GCA_964512505.1 uncultured Peptostreptococcaceae bacterium | reverse complement strand
ATGTCGTGGCCCCCGTCGGCGTCCTCTACAAGCCGTATGTTCTTGACCTTAGTTCCCATCTTTAGGCTCGAAGAGCTCCCCTTGACCTTCAAATCCTTTATTACCGTAACGGTGTCGCCATCGCTCAGTATGTTTCCGTTGACATCTCTAACCACTTTCTTGTCCTCGGCATTTTTTGCGTCAAGCTCCTCGCTCCATTCGTGTCCGCATTCCGGGCACACAAAAAGAACCCCGTCGTTGTAAGTGTATTCCGAATTGCATTTAGGGCAGTTTGGCATTTTGTCCATCTTTTTCTCCTCCGCTTATGTTTTATTGAAAGAACTTTTTTGTTCCTATCTGCATTTTTTTATACTATCACAGTCTCCCCGATTCGACAAATCGCCCGCGCCCTCCTTGGCGTGCACGCCCGCATCAGTTTGTTTTTTTATCTTCATGAGCATGTTCTTGCCTACATGTCTTTTACCACGAGGCCCATCATTCCTGCAGCCATGACCGCCTGAACCGGAGAAACGACGGCGCCTTTCATGTCCTCCATCCGAATACCGATTCCTTCAATGTCGCAGGTGCTTATGTCTATTCCGCAAAGGCTTGTCCCTGACATCTGGCACTCCCTCATGCTTGTATCTTCATATCTTGCATCAACCATTTCCGAACTCTGGAAGTCCGCGAAATCCAGAATAGAGTCTCTTGCTTCAAACCTTTTGCAAAGTGAAAACCTCAGATTTGCATATTTGCAATTGCATTTGTCAATAGCCGTGTTTTGGATGGCCGCCCCACCGAGATTCAATCCAACCATCTTGCAATTCTCGAATTCCACCCTATGTGTTATTGCGCCTCCCAAGCCCATGTTTGAAAGGTCGCAATTTTCAAATCTGACATCCTCAAGTTCGACTCTTTCAAAGACCGTTTTTTTGAAAACGACATTTCTGAAAACGACCTGCTTGAAGCTTACTTTTTCCGCATTCTGACTTTCTATGGTGCAATTTTCAAACAGCTTGCAGTAGAAACTGTCTTCATCCCGAAACAGTCCATAAATGTCATTTGACAAATCCAAGCGATCGGGAAGCCTGGGCTTTTGTATGACAAATTCCTTCTTTTCCTTTTTCATGAGCTCTCCTTGTTTTCATCCAAATAAAAAATTTCATGCCTTCTGTTCTTTAATGATTCAAATATTATGTCTTTCAATAATTCCCGATGCAAAAATCATGGCGAAGCCCAAAATGAAAAGAATTGCGCCGGTCCAAAATTGAAAGGGTCCGCCTCCCAATGAGGCAAATGGCTCCGGTCCGTTTATTATCCATATATATCTCTCATTGTCGCCATGTATAAACCAATAAAGAAGAAGTGGGCTTGCCAATAAAACCGTTCCCAATCCCCTGATCAAATCCGTCAAGGCCTTTTTAACCTTTTTCATCTGTCTAGCCCCCTCTTCCATTGCAATTACACTTATTTTGCAAAGCTTTTTGATATTTCACCCATTGCGAGTTGCCAAACTGAATGTGTACGCTTCCGATTAATTCTTTTCGCCCGAATCCAAACTGGCATTTGCCTACAAAATCTCTTTATTGAAATGTCCTCTTGTGTCCGTTTCCTGATTAAATACAGCTTTGTCGGCTGTGCCGTTTAATTTGCCTAATGCATTATTAATGGTTTTGACAACCTGGTCTGCTGATTCAACCGTGAAGTTCAGCCTGAATGCCTCGATTCCTTCTATGCTTTGCATCTCATCTAAAAGATTGAGCGTCTTCCCGTTGAGGATAGTCGTTGTGCAGTCATCATGGGCAATTATGGGGAAGCTTCCGTGCCCGTCTTTCAGCTCATAGGTCTTGCTTCTGCAAACGCCGCATTGATCCATTTTTTTCAGCGGACAATATTTTGAAAACATCAAAGGAGCCTTTCCGTATACAATCATTTCCAGTGCAGGATAACCGTCATTTTCTTCATGATAGGCGTAGATCAAGTCTTCGATTTGCCTCTTGTTCAATTCATAAGACAGAGTCACCCTAGCCGCGCCAAGTCTGAATAATTCATGGCAACTGGCGGAATTGACAACATTCAGAGAATAGTCCGCAACGAAAGGATTGGTTTTTCTGTAGTGATGAATTCCTCCATATCCTCCTATGAGAAGCCGCCCTTCTTTTTCCTTGTAATCGTTGTGGTTTCTTCTGACTACGTTTTCAAAATAGATTTCCCCTATTCCGCAGCTCACGCAGGCGTCATACTGCTCCTTGGTCGTGACAGAGGCCGTAAGGTAGGGTTTTTCAGGGGCAAAGCTTATTTTTTCTTTTACCTGCAAAGCCTTTGTTCTTTTCTTCTTGCTGTTGATCTTCAAGTCGTATAAGCCGCGCACAATTTCTCTTCTTGCAGCATTAAGCAGTTTAGCCGGAATGAATGCATAGCATTCCTCGAAATCCACATGCCCGAGCTCGAATATGGTGTCGTTCAATCTCGAAAATTGCTTTGCCACCTGGTCTTTTGTTGTCGGATTGTTGATTGCCTGGCCCAGTGTTTCCCCGCTTTCATACAAATAATTGAAGCCCAAGCCTTTGGCATCTATGACAAGCTTTGAATCCGGATATGCATACACCCTGATATCCAGGGGAAAGCGCTTAAATTCTTTTTCAAGTGATGACTCCAACTCCTTGTAATACAAATAATCCTTGGTTATATATACGACGTCGCCCTTGGACAGCTTTTCTTTGATTTTGATGTAGCAGACATGGTCCGCTTTGCTTATTAAATCTCCGTCTTTATCGTACAGTTTTACAACGGTTAAATTAACATCTTCATTGTTGTGGCTTATTCTGATTATGTCGTTCTGGTTCAAAGTGCGCCTGAGCCTTATTTCATACATGTCTCTTACAGTCCTGCTGATTCTTCCGATTTCATAGCCGAAGTTGTTGGGCCGCAAGATGTTTGTGATGTCTTTCTTGTCTTCGCCAAACAAATAGCCTTTGGTAAAGGTTCTATTGAATGTTTTCTTCAGGTTTTCCTTGTCCTCCCCGCTTATTTTATTGTCCAGGGCCATTCGGTATTTCGATACGACATTGGCGACATAGGCAGGCTCTTTCATTCGACCTTCTATTTTCAAAGAGTCGATTTCTTTCAGCTCATCGATATGATCGATTGTGCTTAAGTCCTTGGTGGACAGAATATAGCTTTTCCCCAAGGATGTCTCCCTTGACTTGTCAATCAGTTCATACTCTTTGCGGCATGAACCGACACATCTTCCGCGATTTCCGCTCCTATAGCCGATCAGCCCGGACATAAGGCAGTTTCCGGAATAGGACACGCATAGCGCTCCGTGAACAAAAATCTCCAAAGGCATCTTGGCTGCCCTTTTTATCTCTTTTACTTTTTCAATCCCAAGTTCTCGGGACAGAACAACTCTTTTGGCTCCAAGCTCTTTGAAGAGAAGGGTTCCGTCCAGATCGTCTATCCCCATTTGAGTCGAACAATGCGCTTCCATGTCGACAAAATTTTTGACCACATAATCGAAAGCGGCCAGGTCCTGGACTATTATCCCATCGACCCCGATCTCATTCAATTCGTCCATCTGCGCTTTCATCTCTTCTATCTCGTTCTCGAAAACGATGGTGTTCATTGTGACATATATTTTAACATTCCTTAGGTGCGCATACTTGACAGCCTCTTTCAACGATTCCAGATCAAAATTGGACGAGTATGCACGTGCGCCAAATTTTTGCATTCCCAGGTATATTGCATCACAACCGTTAGAGATTGCGGCTTTCAACGCTTCCATGTTTCCTGCCGGTGCCAATAATTCAGTCAT
>CAZEHH010000081.1:0-6184 GCA_964512505.1 uncultured Peptostreptococcaceae bacterium | reverse complement strand
GCCTTTCTCTTATCTTCATCAGATGCAACTTCGACCTTGCCTTTCGCAATTGCGCTTGCATAGGCTGTTGTGAATTTCTCCGGCATCGCCTTTGCGGAAACGACACAGCAAAACGAAGCCTTATCGTTTTCTTTTATGATGTCAATCTTTTTCCCTTCTATTGCGCAATGTATGTAAAGGCACTCGCCTTGGCAGGCGTAATTAAGAGGCACTCCATACGGCTCTCCTCCTGCCGACGCCAGGGATAGAATGCCCCATTCGGCTGTTTCAAGCATTTCCCAAGCCTTTTCATCCGATACCTTCCTGTCTTTCCTTCTCATTTCTCTTTCCATGCCTACTCCTTTCCTATGGAGACCCATCTGTTGCCTGCATATTCAGCCAATTCCTCCACTCTTATCTCAACAGCCGAATTCCTTGATCCTGCAGCCGGATAAACCACATCATAGATCTTCAGGCTTTCATCCACAAAAACTCTCAGCCCCCTGATGTTTCCGAAAGGGCAAACTCCACCCATCGGATGCCCCGTCCTTTCCTCAATTTCTTCGGATGGAACCATCTTTGCCTTTTTCCCGAATTCCGCCTTGAATTTCTTGTTGTCTATTCTTGTGTCACCCTTCATAAGAACCAAAATATCCTCGTCCCTCAGGTCGAAGGCCATTGTCTTTGCAATCATGCCAGGCTCAACGCCAAGCGCCTCTGCCGCCAGCTGAACCGTGGCGGTGCTGTCCTTGAATTCAATGATTCTATAGCCATAGCCCTTTTCAACAAATTCTTTTCTTACGCTTTCAATTCCCATGTCCCTTTTCCCTCTCATTCCTTTATATTTTTTGTTTGTCCGATTCAAGCGGCTTTTTAAAATCGTGATAAACCATGTCCTTGCCGCGCCTCTTGCAAAGGTATAGATATTTATCCATCCTGGTAAAAATGCTTTTCCTGGTATCTCCTTCACGTATTTGCGTAACCCCAAAACTGCAAGTTATATCCGCTTTTCCAAAGCTGCTTCCTTTAATCTTCGTTTGGAGTCTTTCAACAAATCTAAGTGTAGTGGCGGTATCGGTTTCCGGAAGTATCATAACAAATTCCTCACCGCCCCATCTTGCGAAAACATCTATTTTGCGCGTCTCTTTAATTATCATCTCCGAAAGTTCTTTCAATACAAGGTCGCCCTCCATGTGCCCGTGAGTATCGTTCACTGTTTTGAAATCATCGACATCGAACATCACAATGGAAAAAACGCTTCCATGCCTTTGCCATCTTTCCAACGCTTTTTCCAATTCATTTTCAAATGCCCCCCGGTTCAAAGCTCCGGTCAAGAAGTCCTTCATGGAAATTTCCTCAAGCGCCATGCTGCTTTCATATTGCCTTCTTTTATATACATTTATCTCGTAATCCCGGAATAAAAGAAATGATGCCATTAAAACGCCGTATATCGCCACAGCTAAAACTATCGAAGCATCCGGTTCCTTTTCCCCAATCAGCGTAATTGCCAAAAACCCTGCTATCATGCATATGTTTACTATCAATACGTAAATCCAACGGTTGTGGATTGTTACCAAGACAACCATTGCCAAAAACAGGCCCATGGTCTGGATAAGGAAATTTACCGGTTGGTAAATCCAATATATATGCAGAAATGAAGAGATGGCAAAAAGCTCCATCAATGTCAATCCTTTAAAATAGTCGGCATAATTGTCGCTGTAATCGAACCAACGGTAGAAAATCAGGAAGCCGATAAAGAATACGCATCTATAAAATATAACCTTTACAAATAATTCTGTGTTTGCAAGCGTAAAATAATCGGGCAAAATGAAAAGAAAGTTCATAAAAGCCACTATCATTATTATTCGTCTGGTTATCGGTATTGTTTTTTCGGTGTAATACAGGGAGTATTCTTTTTCTATCTCTTTATTTCTGAATTCTCCCTTGAGTTTGGAAATCCGGTATCTTCTTTCCATAAAATTTTCGGCTCCTTCGCTTTCGCACTTCTAAGACTGATTATATAATAAAGTCCGCTTTTCAACAAAGGCGGACTTTATTATATTTTTCAAATTTTCGGTTTTTTTGCGGTTTGCAACTATTCGGTCTCAAAAGCTTTCCATTCTATTCTTCAGATTTCTTTTATGACTGCTTCCACCCATTCGCCAAGTTTTTCGGAAGCAGCATTTGCCGTTTCCACAACTCCATCATGTGTATGTTTTTCTTTGCTTATTCCTGTAGCCATGTTTGTTACACATGATATGCCCAAAACCTTCATTCCAAGATAGTTTGCCAATATGGTCTCGGGAACTGTAGACATTCCCACAGCGTCCGCTCCCATTGTGCTCAACATTCGAATTTCCGCCGCAGTTTCATAGTATGGTCCCGTCACACCTGCGTAAACCCCTTTTTCATATTCAATGCCAAGCCGTTTGGCCTCGCTTTCCGCAATGGCAATCAAATCTTTCGAGTAGGGCTCGGACATGTCCGGGAAACGCGTCCCTAAACGCTCATCGTTGATGCCAATCAACGGATTGTCCTTGAACATGTTTATAAAGTCCTCGATTATCATCAGCGTTCCCGGCTCAAATCCCCTGTTGATTCCTCCGCATGCATTGGTGACAATCATGTTCTCCAAGCCCAATGATTTCATTACATAAACCGGATATACAACTTCTTTCATGGAATATCCTTCATAAAAATGAAACCTGCCCTTCATAGCCAAAATATCCGTTTCCCCGATTTTTCCAAAAATGAGTTTGCCCTCGTGGCCTTTTACCGTCGACACCGGAAAATGCGGGATGTCGGGGTAGCCGATCTCAAGCGATTTCTCTATGGACTCTCCGAAACGTCCCAATCCGGATCCGAGCACTACACCTGTTTTGGGTTTGCCAATCATAATTTTTTCTATATATGCCGCGGATTCTTTCACCTTTTGGTACAAGTTTTCCATGATTCCCTCCCATATTCATACTTTTAACCTTATTGATATTAATTAGATTACTTTATCAAAAATCCTTTTTTCTTTTTTGTATTGACAAAACCTCCAATTGCGTTCATACTGTGTATAGACATTATATACAGTATGAACAAAGGGGCTTATATATGGACATTATTATTTCAAATTCAAGCAAGAATCCTATTTACATGCAAATATCAAATCAATTGAAAGAACATATCCTAAAGGGCTCATTGTCGGAAGGCGAGGCTCTTCCTTCTATACGGAGCCTGGCAAAAGACTTGAGGATTAGTGTAATAACGACTAAAAGGGCTTATGAAGAGTTGGAAACTGCAGGTTTCATCGATACGGTTGCCGGAAAAGGTTCTTTTGTGGCTGCGCAAAACAGAGAACTCATTTACGAGCAGAGGCTGAGAAAAATCGAGTCGAAACTTGCCGACATACTGGAAGAGGCGAGCATGATTGGACTGACTTGGGAAGAACTCGCGGAAATGCTTAAATTGATTGAGGAGGATTAAAATGGAAAATGTACTGGAAGTGAAGAACCTTACAAAAAATTATGATGGCTTCAAGCTTGACGATTTGTCATTTTCCCTCAAGAAAGGCTATATCATGGGCTTCATCGGCCCTAACGGCGCAGGAAAAAGCACGACCATAAAGCTGATAATGAATCTTGTCAAAAAAGACTCGGGAAGCATCAGTCTTTTCGGAAAGGATTATCAGAAGCACGAAAAGGCTGTCAAGGAACGCATTGGTTTCATCTATGACCAAAACCATTTTTATGACGACCTGAAAATGGAAAAGATGAAGTCCCTTCTGTCTGTTTACTATCCTTCATGGGACGATGGTCTTTTCTACAGCTATATGAAGCGATTCGGATTGAATCCAGAAAAGAAAATCAAAGAATTGTCCCGCGGGATGCAGACAAAATTTTCTCTTGCTATTGCTCTGTCGCATGAACCGGAACTGATAATAATGGATGAGCCCACATCCGGACTCGATCCCGTTTTCAGAAGTGAAATCCTCGACATACTGTCAGAAGTCATTGAAGACGGGAAGCGCTCGGTTTTCTTTTCCTCGCACATTACTCAGGACCTCGAGCGCTCGGCGGACTTTGTAACATTCATTAATGACGGCAAGCTCGTATTCAGCAAGGAAAAACATTCTGCACTTGAAGACTATGCCGTGATAAAGGGTCCAAACGATATATTTGATCCGATGGAAAAATACGAAGGGCTCATTGGCTTCAGACGTGAAAAATACGGATTTTCAGCACTTTTCAAAAGGGAAAATGCAACAAGCCATTTTGACATTGAAAAAACGCTGATTGAAAATCCAAGCATCGAAGACATAATGCTTTACACTGTTAGGGGGAATTCAAATGCTTAATCTTCTAAAAAAGGACTTTATGCTGCTTAAAAGAAATTTGTGGATAATGATTTTATACAGCTTCATGATATTCTTCATATTCGCAAGGACGGACATGAATGCACAAATGATTTATGTAATGGGAATAACAATGATATCTTATCTGCTTGTAATGTACAGCACTGCCTACGACAACATGAACAAGAGCGACACGTTGCTGAACAGCCTTCCCCTGAAGAGGCGGGACATTGTTTCCGAAAGGTATATGTCTCTTTTTGTCTTCATTGCAATGTCTTCAGTGCTTATGGCTATCGGCGGCCTTGTAATGAGATCAACCGGATTCTTTCCTGACATGCGGCCAATTTCCCTTTTCGATTTCGTTATTGCCACATGGTCCATCTGCTTGGTGGTTTTTCTTTATCTGCCCGTATACTTCAAGGTTGGATATTTGAAGGCCAAGCTGGTTAACTTTGCAATATTCTTTGCCGTGTTCATGATTCCAACGATAATCGGAAAACTATTCATTAAAGGGGAAGCGCCTCTTTGGATAAGGAACCTTAATTCCGCTACTGAGCTGCAGATAACCTTATTCATGGCTGTTTTCATAAGCATTGCCGGAATAGTTTCATACTTGTTTTCATTGAGATTCTACAAAAAAAGGGAGTTTTAAAAAAGGGCCCATCCTGATCAAAAGGATGGGCCCTTCCCATTTTTGTTGACTTTACAATTCCTCCTGGAGCCTGTCAAAACCGTTTCCCTCGCCCCACACCGAAACCACGGGCAATACGTAGACAAACGCCTTTTCGTCAATGTCCGCAATGAAGCGCTTTATGAGCATGGTCTCCCTCGGGGAGCAAATGGTCAAGATCTTGCTTTTCGTATCCTTGCTGTACCCGCCGGTCACATCGAAGATTGTCAAGCCCCGCCCTATTGTATTCATAATGTAATCGGCAATTTGTTCGCTGTATTCGCTGATAATTTCTACTTTTAGTTTCTTCGATCCAAATCCGAAAAGCACCAGATCAGTCGATTTGGCAAAAACATAGTTGGATATTATTCCGTAAAGGGCAACATTTCTGTCAAAGACCAAAGCCGCAAATGCAATTACGAATATGTCGATTGCAAATATTATCTGGCTTAAACTTATGAAAGGGAAAATCTTCTTGTGGAGAATTTGTGCAACCGTGTCAGTTCCTCCCGTGGAAAAACCCCTTTTAAAGATAAGCCCCGCTCCCAGTCCACCTATGACTCCGAAATATATCGCTCCCAAAAAAAGGTCGTTCTCAATAAAGAGAACCCCTGCATTGTCGACAGCAATAAGAACCATGGGAAATATCACTGATATCAAAAGTATTTTCAGCGCATTTTTCTTGCCCAGAAAAATGAAAGCGGCAAGCATGACCGACAAGGAAAATCCGTAGTAGATAAACGTGTAGTTTATATTTAAAAGATATCCCAATATGATTGCCAAGCCTGTGAATCCTCCGGTCACAAGTCCGTTGGGCTTGAGTATTGATGCAATGGCAAAAGCCAGCATCAAGCATCCGGTTCCCAAAACCAGAATATCAATCAATATTTTGTTGGATTTAATTTTTGCAGCCATTTGCATCACCCCTCAATGTTTTATCAAAGACAAATACTATCAGAAAAAGGCTAATAAATATATACGTTATTTGTTACAATTAGGTTACATTTGCACAGGCTTTCATTACGGATTTTTTTAGCATCATATCTTCTTAAATGAAGGGATATGCATTTTCATTTTTGCGTTTTTTTATCTACAACAGGATTTTTCAATGTCTCGAATCCTGTTATTCTGCATTCGACTTTGTCGCCCTCGTTTATATGGACTGCTCTCGGTGTTCCGGTAGACAATATGTC
>CAZEHH010000080.1:0-6252 GCA_964512505.1 uncultured Peptostreptococcaceae bacterium | reverse complement strand
AGGAGAATCGACATGAAAATTTACAATACTCAAAACAACAGGAAAGAAGAATTCGTGCCTCTCAATGAAGGCGAGGTGAACTTTTATGTTTGCGGACCTACGGTATATAATTTCTTTCACATAGGCAATGCCAGGCCCTTCGTAGTCTTTGACACGGTTAGGCGCTATTTGGAGTATAAAGGCTATAAAGTGAATTTTGTGCAGAATTTCACCGATGTCGACGACAAGATAATCAAAAGGGCCATTGAAGAAGGAATAAGCTCGGAAGAAGTGGGAGACAAGTACATCAAAGAATATTTTGACGATGCCGATGCGCTTGGGGTCAGAAGGGCGACAAAACATCCACGCGTGACCGAAACCATCCCCGAAATAATAGAATTTGTCAAAGCTCTTGTCGACAAGGGATACGCTTACGCCGAAAACGGGAATGTCTATTACGACACCAAGAAATTCAAAGGCTACGGCAAACTTTCGGGACAAAGCATTGAAGATCTTGTAAGCGGAGCAAGGATAGAAGTCAATACGGAAAAGAAAAGCCCAACCGATTTCGTTCTTTGGAAAAGCCAAAAGCCCGGCGAACCGGGATGGCAAAGTCCATGGGGCATGGGAAGGCCGGGTTGGCATATAGAGTGCTCGGTCATGTCCACCAAGTATCTTGGAGACACTCTCGACATACATGCCGGGGGCCAGGATTTGATTTTTCCGCATCACGAAAATGAAATAGCCCAAAGCGAGGCGGCTACAGGAAAGCCCTATGTAAGATATTGGATGCATAATGGTTATATCACAATAAACAATGAAAAAATGTCCAAATCGAAAGGCAATTTTTTCACAGTCAGGGACATAAGAAAGGAATATGACGGAGAGGTAATAAGATTCTTCCTTTTGTCGGCGCACTACAGGAATCCGATTAATTTCAACAGGGACCTGATGGAGCAGGCAAAAGTGAGTCTTGAAAGACTCTACAACACCAAAAAGAATCTGGAGCATATATCGAAACACGCGGTCAGGGTTGAATTGGACGAAGCGGAAAAGAAGGTATTGCAGGAAATGGATTCCCACGAATCGAAATTCGTTGCGGCAATGGACGACGACATGAACACAGCCGATGCATTGGCTGCGATATTTGAACTTTCAAAGCACATAAACTCTCAAACAGACGGAAAAAGTTCAAAAGAGTTTGTTGAAAAAGCTTTGAGTAAATTCGCCGAGCTGAGCGGAGTTTTGGGATTCCTCGAAAAGCAGGAAGAACTGCTTGATGCGGACATACAGGAACTTATTGACCAAAGGCAACTTGCCAGGAAGGAAAAAAACTATCAGCTGGCAGATGAAATAAGGGACAAGCTCTGCGATCAGGGCATTGTTCTTGAAGATACGCCTCAAGGCGTAAAATGGAAAAGGCGGTAGGAGTTATGGAAAACGGAGAGGAAAGGACTTACCCGCCGCTTGTGCTTGCCTATATAGGGGATGCCGTATTCGAGTCGCACATAAGAACCCACCTGGTTGAAAAACACAGGGGAAACGTCAACAAACTGCATAGATTTGCGACCCGTTATGTAAAAGCCTCGGCGCAAGCGGCCGCGGTCCACGCAATAAAGGATATTCTTTCCGAAAAGGAATGGGGCATTGTAAAAAGGGGCCGCAACCAAAAGTCAAATACAATACCCAAGAATGCTACTCTTTCGGACTACAAGTATGCCACGGGATTTGAGGCTTTGATTGGATACCACCATCTTCACGGCAATCACAACCGCATAGACGAAATAATGGAGGCTTCCATAGCTTTTGTCGAAGATGCCTCAGGCGGGAGGTGACCAATGGGGAAAAGGGAAAGGGGCTATGTGTTGGCGATCATAGCAATGCTGATGCTTCTGGCATTGAAATCTCTTTTCATCGACGGGTTAAGTGATTTGAACGTGGAGGAAAAGGCATTCAGCTCATATGTGGAGCAAACCATAGAAAGCCGTGAGAAATGGGCTTTGAACAAAAGCGATGTGCTTTCATATAAAATCGTAAAAATCAAAAAGACTGACGATGAAGCAACAGCAATAACAGTGGACGGCAACGAAAAGCGCTTAGTAGAGTTGAGCGGGAATTATACTGCAAGGGTAAGGAAATATATTTTCTGGATTTTGCCGTATGGGGATTTTTCCATATCCATGGAAAAAGGACAAGAGGAGGAATGATATGAGAGTCGAGTTGATTCAGTATACACCTGAACCTGAAAAGGTAGTCGCTTCTGCGGCCAAACTTTGCTATTCGCCGGTTGGAGTGTCAGAAATAATGGAAAAGCTTGAGGATGAAAGCGCTGAAAAGTTCATAAGGATACTAATGAAGATGGGACACATGTCTCCTGTCGAGCATGTATCCTTCACATTTGGCATAGAGGGAATCAGCCGCGTATGCACACACCAGCTTGTAAGGCACCGGATAGCGTCGTATTCGCAGCAGTCCCAGAGATATGTGAAGACAGACGACTTCAATTATATTGTTCCGCCGGCAATATCCGAAAATCCAAAAGCCCTCGCAATCTTCGAAGAGGCGATGGAAAACAGCCGCAACGCATACAAACGGATTTCCGGGCTTCTTTATGATTCTTATGCGGAAGGCTCAGAGGAAATCACAAAAAGGCAGATGGGGGCAATGGAAAAGAAAGCCATCGAAGATGCCCGCTTCGTTTTCCCAAACGCATGTGAAACCAAGATAGTTGTAACTATGAACGCAAGGACGCTTATTCATTTCTTTGAACAGAGATGCTGCAACAGGGCCCAATGGGAGATACACTCTGTGGCTGATGAAATGCTGAAATGCGTGAAGCGCGTGGCTCCGACCATTTTCGAGAAATCAGGACCATCTTGCATAAAGGGACCTTGCCCTGAAGGGTCTATGAGCTGCGGAATGATGGACGAGGTCAGGCTGAAATATGAAAACATGGAGTGAAGAGGTGCTTTATGAGTGAAGAGAAAGCTTATGTTGAAGGACGGCATCCGGTTGAGGAAGCTCTTGCTTCGGGCCGTACAATAGACAAGATATATATTGCAAAAGGCGGCAAGAGCGCCAATGTCAAGAAAATACTCGATATTGCAAAAGAAAAGAAGATACCGGTTTCGTTCGTGGATCGAAAGAAAATAGATGAAATGTCGGAGAGCCATGCCCATCAGGGAATATTGGCGAAAGTTTCTGCCCATTCATACTTGGAACTGGACGATCTGCTGGACAATATAAGGGAAAGCGAAACGCCGGCATTCCTTATTTTGCTTGATGAAATACAGGACCCCCACAACCTCGGCTCGGTTCTCAGGACTGCCGACGCGTCCGGGGTTGACGCCGTAATCATTCCAAAGCGCCGATCGGCTACCCTTACCCCCATTGTCGCAAAGACATCGGCTGGAGCCGTCGAGTACGTTCCTGTATGCAAAGTGGTGAATCTTGTCAAAACAATAGAAAAATTGAAGGAAAACGGGGTATGGGTGACTGGAGCCGACATGAACGGCGACAAATTGTACTACAAAGAAGATTACAAGGGCAATACCGCATTGGTGATCGGAAACGAGGGGCAGGGAATAAGCAGGCTGGTAAGGGAAAAATGCGATTTTTTGGTCAGGATTCCCATGGAAGGGAAGGTCAACTCACTGAATGCATCGGTTTCAGCTTCCATTTTAATGTATGAGGTCCGCAGGCAGCGGGATTCAGGGTCATGAAGCAAAACAGGATTCTCATTGTCGACGGGTACAATGTAATCAACGATTGGAAAAAACTCAGCGCTGCCGGAATGGAAAACCTCGCATCGGCAAGGGATATGCTCATAGAGGAATTGTCGGAATACGGAGCCTTTACCGGAACGTCAATAGAGATTGTTTTCGACGCCTACAGAAATAAGAGCAAGATGGCGAAAATGCAGGAAATAAACAATGTCAAGGTTTTTTATACCAAGGTGCATCAGACAGCGGATTCTTATATTGAGAAAAGGACAGCCGAACTTGCAGCCAGCCGCAAGAACATTGTGACGGTTGCCACATCGGACGGAGCGGAGCAGCAATTCATATTGGGAAAAGGCGCTTCAAGAATGTCGTCAAGGGAATTGCGCCTGGAAATGGACAGGGCAAAAAGGAAAATAGCTTCGAAAATTCGCGTAAAGGAAAAGGCTAAATCTTTTCTGGCTGATTCGCTTGACAGGGAAATTCTTGATGCTTTGGACAAATGGGGAAAAAAGTAGATTGATGCTTGATATTTTAAATGATGCAAGTTATAATAATACCGTTATCAAAATCGGGGGGCGTGCATTTCATGGAACAATCCACTAAAGCGAAAAGCATCGCATATCCCGAATATGAGTGCATGGAAGACGAGAACATAGTCGAATGCGCAAGGGACGGCGATTTGTATGCTCAGGATTTTCTTATTAAGAAATACAAGAATTTCGTCAGAGCGAAGGCAAGGTCGTATTTTCTAATAGGAGCCGACAAAGAGGACATCATACAGGAAGGCATGATCGGGCTGTTCAAGGCCATAAGGGATTTCAGGGCCGACAAGATTTCTTCTTTCAGGGCTTTTGCCGAGCTTTGCATAACAAGGCAAATAATAACCGCCATCAAAACAGCGACAAGACAGAAACATATACCGCTCAACTCTTATGTTTCGCTGAACAAACCTATTTATGACGAAGAATCCGACAGGACGCTGTTGGATATACTGACGGGGGCAAAGATCACCGATCCCGAGGAATTGATCATCTCCAGGGAGGAAGTAAGCAGCATAGAGGAAAAAATCGGCCAAATCCTAAGCAAGCTGGAACTCCAGGTCTTGGCCTACTACTTGCAGGGCAAGTCATATCAGGAGATTGCCGTTTTGCTTGACAGGCACATAAAATCAATCGACAATGCGCTTCAGAGAGTCAAGAGAAAACTGGAAAAGTTTCTTGAAATGAGATCGATTTAAGTGCCCATGTAGCTCAGAAGGTAGAGCAACGCCATGGTAAGGCGTAGGTCAGCGGTTCGAATCCGCTCATGGGCTCCAAATAAATAAGCAAATCAACCAAATAAAGGAGGACGAAAAGAAATGGGAAAAGCTAAATTCGAAAGAACGAAACCGCATGTCAACATCGGAACAATCGGACACGTTGACCATGGAAAGACGACACTTACAGCAGCCATCACATACACGCTGAACAAGAGACTCGGTTTGGGAGAAGGAGTAGACTTCGCCAACATCGACAAAGCGCCTGAAGAGAGAGAAAGAGGAATAACAATTTCCACGGCCCATGTCGAGTACGAGACACCCAACAGGCACTACGCACACGTAGACTGCCCGGGACATGCCGACTATGTCAAGAACATGATCACAGGAGCCGCCCAAATGGACGGAGCAATCCTGGTAGTATCGGCGGCAGACGGACCCATGCCCCAAACAAGAGAGCATATCCTTCTTGCCCGTCAGGTAGGAGTGCCCTACATCGTAGTTTACCTCAACAAAGTAGACATGGTTGACGATGAAGAGCTTCTTGAACTGGTGGAAATGGAAGTACGCGAACTTCTTGACGAATACGAATTCCCCGGCGACGACACGCCGATCATAAAAGGATCCGCACTCAAAGCGCTTGAAGATCCCGAGAGCGAATGGGGAGACTCGATCATCGAGCTTTTCGAAGCCGTAGACGAATACATTCCCGAGCCTCAAAGAGAAACAGAAAAGCCCTTCCTGATGCCTGTAGAGGACGTATTCTCAATAACAGGAAGAGGAACAGTTGCAACAGGAAGAGTCGAAAGAGGAGTCGTAAAAGTACAGGAGACAGTCGAAATCGTAGGAATGACAGAAGAGACAAGATCCGTAGTCGTAACAGGCGTTGAGATGTTCAGAAAGCTTCTGGACCAGGGACAAGCCGGAGACAACATCGGCGTATTGCTCAGAGGAGTAGCCAGGGACGACATCGAAAGAGGACAAGTATTGGCCAAGCCCGGATCGATACATCCCCACACAAAATACACGGCGCAAGTATACGTGCTTAAAAAAGAAGAAGGCGGAAGACACACACCATTCTTCAACGGATACAGACCGCAGTTCTATTTCAGGACAACAGACGTTACAGGAAACATCCAATTGCCTGAGGGCGTCGAAATGTGCATGCCCGGAGACAACATCGAGATGACAATAGACCTGATCACTCCGATAGCCATCGAAGAGGGACTCAGATTCGCCATCAGAGAAGGCGGAAGAACAGTTGGAGCAGGAGCTGTAGCCACAATAATCGAATAA
>CAZEHH010000079.1:2482-6359 GCA_964512505.1 uncultured Peptostreptococcaceae bacterium | reverse complement strand
TTCTTTTTACGCTGTTTCCGACTTTCTTGCTTGCAGTAAAACCTATTCTTGTTTCATCCATGCCGTTTTTCCTGCAGAAAAGCACAATGTACCTGCTTCCAACGGATTTCCCCTTGCTGTATGTTTCCTTGAACTCTTTACTCTTTCTCAGCTTGTTCATATTCAGCTCCCAAAAACGCCGTTTACAGAAAAAGACCACTAGAAGCGGTCTTAGGCACTCAATCTCTTTCTTCCTTTTAATCTGCGTCTCTTCAATACGTTTCTTCCAGACTTTGTCTTCATTCTTTTTCGAAAGCCATGTTCGACTTTTCTTTGTCTCTTTTTAGGTTGATAAGTTCCCGTACCTTTCCTCATTTGAAGCACCTCCTCCGATTGACCTTTATATATAATTTTGGTCCTTTATATTCTTCTCCAACTCTGCGCTTAGTAATTATACCCCTATACACCACCTGTGTCAAGAAATAATAAGGGTTTCGCCTCTTTTGAATATTTGTGGATAAATGTATTGTTTTTTTCACTTCTTGTGGATAATTTTGTTTCATTCAATTGAATATGCCCTTTCGTTTTGTTATTATTATTATGCATGTTGATAACTTTTCAAATTGCTGATTATTTGCTTATCAACATCTTTTTTTTATATCTGTTGGCATCTTTCAATCAATTGCCTTTTTTCAATTGCCGCAGTTTGTTGATATGTTTTTTTATATGATGTTGATATTTTCATTATTGCTTTTTTATAAACAGATTTTTGTTTTGTTTTATGTTTTTCTGTTGACAATGATTGCTTTTTGCCATTGCCGTTTATAAAAGCAACCATCCATAATATATGTGGAAAACTTGTCTCAATTCGCTTACCCGCTTTAAAAGGAGGACTTCGATGAACAGCAACATCAATTTATTTTGGGAAAAAACCCTTGAACTCATCAAATCGGAACTTTCTGCAGTCAGCTTCAACACATGGCTGAAGACTCTGGTTCCCGTTGAAATGGAAAATGGAATAATAATTCTTTCGGCTCCCAACAAATTCAACAAGGATATTCTCGAAACACGTTATGCCACATTGATAGAAAGCGCACTAAACCAAATTTCGGAAGAACCTCTTAAAATAGAATTCATTCTTTCCGGAGCTGAACCAAAACATGACGAGGACTCAAATTTTTCTGCAAACGCTTCATCAGCCTTTTCCAAATCTTCAAACTTGAATCCCAAGTATGTTTTTGACACTTTTGTAATAGGAAACAGCAATCAGTTCGCACATGCGGCTTCTTTGGCTGTGGCGGAATCTCCTGCAAAAGCATACAACCCCTTGTTTATTTACGGGGGAGTAGGGCTGGGAAAAACACACCTGATGCATGCAATCGGCCATTTCATAAAAAACAAAAATAATTCTTCCGAAGTAGTATACGTTACAAGCGAAATGTTTACAAATGAGCTCATTAATTCAATCAAAGACGATAAAAATGTTCTTTTCAGAAACAAATACAGAAACATTGATGTTCTGTTGATTGACGACATACAATTCATAGCAGGAAAAGAAAGAACCCAGGAGGAATTTTTCCATACCTTCAATGCATTGCACGAAGCCAACAAGCAAATAATAATTTCATCCGACAGGCCTCCCAAGGAAATACCTACTTTGGAAGACCGTTTGCGGTCTCGGTTCGAATGGGGACTCATAACGGACATACAGGCTCCGGATTTTGAAACACGGGTTGCAATTCTGCGCAAAAAGGCCGAAACAGAAAATATTAATGTTTCCGACGACATACTTCATTTCATTGCCGGAAAAATCAGATCCAACATCCGAGAGCTCGAAGGCGCCCTGACCCGGGTATGCGCTTTTTCATCCCTGACAAACAGAGAAATAAGCCCCGATCTGGCAAATGAAGCCTTGAAGGATATTTTTTCCACATCGAGGCCAAAAGAAATAACCGTTTCATTGATTAAAGATGTGGTAGGCAGACATTACGACCTGAAAAAAGAAGATTTCAATTCAAAGCGCAGGAACAGGTCCATTTCCTTTCCACGGCAAGTCGCAATGTACCTTTCTCGTGAAATGACCGACCTTTCTCTTCCCAAAATTGGAGAACAATACGGTGGAAGGGACCACACTACAGTAATACATGCATGCGATAAAATTTCTAAAACCATAATTGCAAACAACGAGGAAAAAATTAAAATACAGAGAATAATAAAAGAAATAAAAGGAGAATGACTATTTGTTTTAGCCCTGTTGAAAACCCGGCATGAAACAACAATGTTATCCACAGGGTTTTTAAATCCCCAAACCTTTCATTCATAATGCTTTGGGCGCATTTTCAACAAATCAACAGGCCCTACTGCTATTACTACTATCCTTTTTCATTTATTATTGTAAAAACGGACATCCCAAGGAGGTATTAAAATGAAATTTATTTGCAATGAAAAATATCTGGCTGCCGCAGTGAATATCGTTCAAAAAGCAGCATCAAACAAAACTACTTTGCCAATACTGAAAGGCATATTGATTGAAGCAAACAACGACCATATAAGATTGGTCGGGAATAATTTGGACATAGCTATTGAAAATGAAATAGAGGCTGAAGTAATAGAAAACGGATCGGTGGTAATTTCCTCGAGGCTTTTCGGAGACATAATAAGGAAATTGCCTGATTCAGACATATTGTTGTCATCTGACGAGGACAACAATGTACATATAAACTGTGAAGAATCCAATTTTGACTTGATAGGACAGCCTGCCGAAGAATTTCCTTCACTTCCTGATGTCGTTGACGAGAATGTCTATACTTTTGACAAAAATGTATTTAAGAATATGGTAAGGCAAACATCTTTTGCGGCATCAATAGATGAAACAAGGCCCATACTTACAGGAGAGCTGATTGAAATAGACGGCGGAAAAGCTTCTATTGTGGCTTTGGACGGATACCGCCTGGCGATAAAAGAAGTTTTTGTTGAAGGGGATGCAAGCAACAAAGCTGTGGTTCCGGTACAGACATTGAATGAAATAATGAAAATAATAGGCAATGAAGCAGAAGGGTCCGTGCTTGTTTCATTTTCAGAAAACCATGTTCTCTTCACTATTGACGGAGTAAGAATAATATCAAGGTTGCTTGACGGGGATTTCATAAATTACAAGCAAATAATTCCAAATGAATACAAGACAAGAGTAAAAATAAAAACAAAGGGCTTTTTGGATGGATTGGAAAGGGCTTCCCTTCTTGCAAGAGAAGGAAAAAACAATCTCATAAAGATAAACATAAAAGACGACGTCATGAGAATCAATTCAAATGCGGAGATAGGAAGTGTCGAAGAGAAAGTAGCCATAGAGCTTGAAGGAGACGACATTCAAATAGGCTTCAATTCAAAGTATCTCATAGATGTATTGAGGGTTCTTGATTGCGATGAAGTGAATATGGATATGACAACCAGCGTAAATCCTTGCATAATAATGCCTTGCAGCCAAAAGGACTATACTTATCTGGTTTTGCCTGTAAGATTGTCGGCTGAATGATTTTTGCCTGAAAAAATTCAGTCCTTGCAGCAGGACTGAATTTTTTATGAAATTGTAGGAAACAGAAGGGGATAAAATGGATACTGTATGCATAGACACGGAAACAATAAAGTTGGAACAATTTCTCAAATTTTGCGGTGAAGTCGGCAGCGGCGGAAACGCCAAAATTATAATTGGCCAAGGATTGGTAAAAGTAAACGGCCAAGTCGAAAAAAGAAGAGGAAAAAAACTTAAGGATGAAGATGTTGTAGAGTTTGAAAACAGAAAATATAAAATTGAATGCAGGAAAAAAAATCATTAAAAGCAAGAATAGAAGAATATTTGACAATAAATAATATTGAAAGGAAGCTGTTTTAGTGTATATAA
>CAZEHH010000079.1:0-2382 GCA_964512505.1 uncultured Peptostreptococcaceae bacterium | reverse complement strand
AGAAGAATATTTGACAATAAATAATATTGAAAGGAAGCTGTTTTAGTGTATATAAATAGCCTGAACCTGGTGAATTTCAGAAATTACAGCAGTCTTTCTATTGAATTTGACAATAATATCAATATTTTTTACGGTATGAATGCACAAGGAAAGACAAATATCATAGAGTCTCTTTATGTTGGAGGTTTTGGCAAATCATTCAGAACTTCAAATGACAGGGATATGGTCTCAATGGGTGAGAATATTGCGGCTTTGAGAATAAAATATTTCTGCAGGGGAAGAAAACAAAAAATAGATTTGAGGTGGAATGAAAAAGGAAAAAAAGAAATCAAAGTTAATGAATCCAGCCTTGAAAAGCTTTCTGATATTCTCGGAAATTTGAATGTGGTGATTTTTTCTCCCGAAGACTTGAAATTGGTAAAGGAAGGTCCTTCCGAGAGAAGAAGATTCATGAATCGTGAAATATCCCATATCAGTCCAAATTACTATCATCATCTTTCTCAATACAACCGCATACTGATGCAAAGGAACAATCTGCTGAAGAAGGGCAGATACATGAATGAGCCGATGGATTTGCTCGATGTATGGGATGAGCAACTTGCAGACGAAGGTGCGGCAATTATGGAAAGAAGAAGTGTTTTTATTAAAAGGCTCAATACAATTTCAAGGTTGAAACATAGAAAAATTACCGAAAACAAAGAAAATATTGGAATTATATATAAAAAAAACATAGCAAACGAAGAAAATGCAAATAAAGAAAAAATGAAGGGCATTTTCATTGAAAAATTGAAAGAAACAAGGAGTCGGGATTTTGAGAGGGGATACACGTCTTGCGGGCCCCATAAAGACGACTTGGAAATAAGCATAAATGGAATAGATGTAAGGAATTTCGGATCCCAGGGACAGCAAAGAACGGCAGTGTTGTCAATTAAGCTTTCCGAAATAGACATAATAAAGGCTGAAACCGGTGAATTTCCAATCCTTCTTTTGGATGATGTGATGAGCGAATTGGATGAAAAAAGGCAAAAGGAATTAATCGGAAGCCTGAAAGATGTCCAAGTATTTACAACAATGACAGAAATACCGGAATTATTGAAAGAAGACATCAAAGATGGTAGAATTTTTTATGTGGAAAAAGGAAATGTCAGCCTTGTTTGAAAAAAGACCATTCATTGAAAAGCTGTTCGAATATATATTGCAAATGCATTTTAGAATAAATTCAATTGCCTGCTTCAGTGCTGTTTTATAAGGAAAACGGTTTTGATGAATTAAAGGCTGAATTATAAGGGTTTCATATAACATATGAAAAAACCTCAGGGAGGTATGGAAAGTGATATCAAAAGTTACACAGGAATATAACGCTAAACAAATACAGGTTTTGGAAGGTTTGGAGCCTGTAAGAAAAAGGCCGGGCATGTATATAGGATCCACTGGAGAAAGAGGGCTTCACCATTTGGTGTATGAAATAGTGGACAACAGCATAGATGAGGCCTTGGCCGGATACTGCAGCAGCATAGAAATAGCCATAAACGGAGACAATTCCATAACCGTAACAGACAATGGGCGCGGAATGCCGGTCGACATGCATGAAAAAATGAAAAAACCTGCAGTCGAAGTAATACACACAGTTCTTCATGCAGGCGGAAAATTCGGAAGCGGAGGATACAAGGTTTCGGGAGGGCTCCATGGTGTTGGAGCTTCCGTAGTCAATGCGCTTTCGGAATGGTTTGTGGTTGAAGTCAAAAGAAACGGAAAAATATACAGGCAGCGTTATGAAAGGGGAAAAACAGTTACAGAACTTCAAGTGACAGGAAAAACAAAAGAAACGGGAACAAAATCCATTTTCATGCCTGATGCCGAAATTTTCAATGAAGTCAATTTCGAGTACAAGACATTGAGGCACAGGCTAAGGGAAATGGCTTTCCTCAACAAGGGAATAGAAATAGTATTGGAAGACAAGAGGGCTGAAAAAGAAATAAAGGAAACATTCCATTATGAAGGCGGAATCAAGGAATTTGTAAAATATTTAAATAAAAACAGAGATGAAATACACGAAAACATCATTTATTATGAAGCGGAAAAAGACAACACAACCGTTGAACTGGCAATGCAATACACTACGGCATATTCTGAAAATATATTTACCTTTGCCAACAACATCAATACCCAGGAAGGCGGAAGCCATCTGGTTGGCTTCAAGACTGCGCTTACCAGGTATATAAACGATTATGCCAGGAGATTCAATTATCTAAAAGAAAAGGACACAAACCTTCAAGGAGAGGATATAAGGGAAGGTCTTACAGCGGTCGTTTCGGTAAAATTGCTTGAGCCTCAATTTGAAGGACAGACAAAAACAAAACTGGGCAACAGTGAAATAAGGGG
>CAZEHH010000078.1:3627-6427 GCA_964512505.1 uncultured Peptostreptococcaceae bacterium | reverse complement strand
GCGTCTGTCGATTCGGGTTTCACAAAGGCGTTGAGAACTATTGTGGATGCCAATGTGACTACTTTCATAGCTGCAATTGTGCTGTATTATTTCGGATTGGGCCCGATTAAAGGCTTTGCGATCACATTGATGATAGGTATTGTAGCCAGTATGTTCACGGCTGTTGTAGTTACAAAAATGCTACTCAGGATTTTTGTGGGCATGAATTTGACTAAAAATGTCAAGATGTACGGCGCGTAGGGAGGGGAGCAAAGATGAAATTTAAAATTTGCGAAAATTACAAGATATGGTTTGGGATTTCTTCGGCAATCATTATTATCGGATTGATTGTGGCCATAGCTTCCGGGTTGAATTTCGGAATCGATTTCACTGGTGGAACAATGATGCAATTCGATATGGGAAGAGAATTCAATGTCGAGGAAATACAGGAGGTTCTTGCCCCGTACGAACTCGACGCGGACATAATACATGCGGGATCTGAAAATCATGAGGTCATTATAAAGACGAAGGTGAATCTCTCAAATGCCGAAAGGATAGAAATTTTTGATTCGGCAAAAGAGGCGTTTGGAATCGAGGATTCGGCATTCGGGCAAACCGAACAGTTTGGCCCGACAATAGGGGACGAAATAAAGGAAAAGGCTTTGATTTCCATATTGCTTGCATCAATCGGAATGCTCATGTATGTAACTTTCCGTTTTGAATACAAGTTCGGAGTCTCTGCAATAATAGCCCTTATGCATGATGTGCTTATAGTCATGGCCATATATTCGATTTTCAGAATACCTGTCAACAGTTCTGTGATAGCGGCAATCCTTACAATCGTGGGATATTCAATAAACGATACAATTGTTGTTTTCGACAGGCTTAGGGAAAACATAAAGTATATGAACAAAAAGAGCCATTTTGAAGTAGCGGACATAAGCATAAGGCAAACACTCAGAAGGTCATTGAACACATCGCTTACAACCTTGCTTGTAATAGGAAGCCTTTATGTGCTGGGAGTGGAGTCTATAAAGGAATTTGCCCTGCCGCTTTTGGCGGGAGTCATTACAGGGACGTATTCATCCATTTTCATTGCGAGCCCGGTTTGGGCAATCTGGAAAAACCATGAGAGCAAGAAACACAGTTACAAAGCCGCATAGCGGATGGAATTGGACCAATCAAATGGCGGCTTTTGCCGCCATTTGAATTTTGCGGCAGCTGCAGGATAAATTTTCATTGATATTGAAGGAAAAAGGGTATGAATATAGAAATCATTACTATCAAATATTGGAGGGAATGCCATGCAAATTTATTTTATATTGTCGCTTTTGTTTGCAGTAGTCGTTGCGGGGTTCGCAGTGATAAATTCCGAAATGATAGAAATAAGCTATTTCATCGGGAAGGTGGAAGTTGCTCAATCAGTTGTAATACTTGTTTCAGCGGCATTCGGAGCGCTGATAATGGGGCTTTTTGCAATCTTCAGCAAATTTAAGAGCGGGCTCAGAACCAGAAAGCTAAACGGCAAAATCAAAGTTCTCGAAAAGGAAATCGAGGGCTACAAAAAAGCTGAAAACAAAGCCGCGGAAGAAAAGGCCAAATTGGAAGAGGAAGAAGCGAAAAGGGTTGAAAAAGCAAAAGAGGAACTTGGGGAAGACGCTGTGGAAAAAAAGTAAAGGTCAGGAGCTGAAATGATATTCAGAAGCAATAGATGGGACATTAAACCGAAACCTGATCCGGCACATTTAGGCAGGCTTGTCAAAGCATTTGGAATAAGTGAAATGACAGCCTCCCTTCTTTGCAATAGAAATATGGCGGAGCCAAATGATGCAGAAGTTTATTTGAATCCGTCCATGGACAGGATGAGGAATCCTTTTGATCTGAAGGACATGGATGTGGCTGTTGAAAGAATAAAAAAAGCCATAAACGAAAATGAAACCATTTGTATTTATGGAGATTATGATGTCGACGGAGTAACATCTACTGCAATATTATCGACATATTTCAGGAATATTGGATACAATAGTGTATTCCACCATATACCCGACAGAAAAACAGAAGGATACGGCCTGAACAAAGAAGCCGTAAGAACCATATGCGAAAAAGGATGCGGATTGATTATAACTGTGGATTGCGGAATATCCTCCTGCGATGAAATAGAATACGGGAAAAAGCTGGGAATGGATGTAATAGTAACAGACCATCACAAGCCGCCGGCGAATTTTCCAAAGGCTTGCGCAGTTGTAAATCCCAAAAGGGATGATTGCGGTTTCGGCTTTACGGAGTTGGCGGGAGCAGGCATAGCATTCAAACTGGTGCAGGCGCTTCTTGATGAAAACGACGATTTGGGTCCTTATTTGGAATTGTCGGCACTGGGTACGGTTGCAGATGTAGTGCCATTGACGGATGAAAACAGGATTATAGTGAAAAAGGGCCTTGAAGTGCTAAATGGGAGCACCAATCCGGGCCTGATTGCTTTAAAGGCTGTTTCAGGCATTGGGGACAGATCTGTTGATGCCGGGAATATTGCATTCATGTTGGCGCCTAGAATAAATGCGGCCGGAAGAATGGGCAGTGCGGACATTGCGTTGGACCTTCTTTTGTCGACAGATGCAGGCGATGCGGATAGATTGGCCAACTGTTTGAACGATATGAATATGGAAAGACAGTCAATTGAAGAAAATATCCGCATAGAAGCTGAAGAGTTGATAAAAGAAGGAAAATTAAACGAGCAAAATATGATTGTTGTCGGCAAGACGGGCTGGGATTCTGGAATAATAGGAATAGTCGCGTCCAAGATAAGCGAAAAATATTGCAGGCC
>CAZEHH010000078.1:0-3527 GCA_964512505.1 uncultured Peptostreptococcaceae bacterium | reverse complement strand
ATTCTGGAATAATAGGAATAGTCGCGTCCAAGATAAGCGAAAAATATTGCAGGCCTGTTGTTATGATAGCAATGGATGAATCAATAGGCAAAGCATCGTGCCGTTCTTTTGGTACGGTTGACCTCTATGAATTGCTGGACTCCTGCAGATCGTACTTCATCAAATTCGGGGGGCATAAGTATGCTGCCGGGTTTTCGATAGCAGAGGAGAATATGATTTCATTCAAAAGGGAAATCGAGGCCTTGGCGATGGAAAGAATCTCGGAATCCGAACTGGAAGCGAAAATCAATGTCGATTCTGTTGTAGACGCAAAAAAAATCGACTTCAATACAATTGATGAAATCGGCCTAATGGAGCCATTCGGTTGCGGCAACCCCCGACCAAAGTTTGTTTTGAGAAACCTGAAATTGGATAATTTCAGGTATGTGGGAAAGAACGGAAAGCATCTTAAGGCGTCTTTATCGGAAAACAACAGGGTTTTCGACGCAATAGGCTTCAATATGGACAAATATAGCCGTTTTTTAAAAAGAAATCAAAGAATTGATATTGTCTTCAATCTTGAAAAGAATGTGTTCAGGAATGTAGAATCCATACAACTCAATCTTAAGGACGTCAGAATAAAAGAAAGGGCATGTTACGCCGAAGGCGATTTGGGGAGAAGATACCTGAATGCTTTTCCGGCATTTTTCAGAAAAATGTCTCTAAGTAATGATTCGTTCCATGAGAAAGGCGCAAAACAAGGGGAAAAATCAATAGCGGACATGCTGTTTGAAGACGGGACTGTCGTGGCGGTATATACTTTGGACGGTTTGTACAGACTTGTTGAACAAATTGAGGAGCAGTTTGCCATAAGTTTTAAAATTGCTGAAAATTTATATTTTGGCAATGAGAAACCATCCGATGCAGCATTTCATATAGCGGTTCTACCGGTCGACGACCTGATTGCCGATGGGGAATACAAAAGAATCGTCAATTTCGACGGCTACAAAATGGCATGCGGGAAAGATTGCATTGATCTGTCTGAACCGTTGGACAAAAAATCGTTCGAGAGCATGGTAGTGGATATGATTCCAGACAGAAGGCATCTTGTTGATATTTACAGGATTCTTATGAAAAACGGCCCTTCCGGTCAATTGGATCTTGAAAAAAGCGTGAACGTGCCATTTCTCAAGCTTAGCGCGTCGCTTTGGATATTAAAGGATTGCGGGCTCATTGATCTCAAGAACGGAACATATGTGGTATGCGAGGCCCCTGAAGAAAAAATAGACATATTTGAAAACGGTCTGTTCAAGAAATTGAATGAATATTTGCAGAGAATATGATTTGAAGGAGGAAAACATGGGATTTAAGGATAAAATCAGGGTAATTGAGGATTTCCCCAAGGAAGGAATCAGCTTCAAGGACATTACGACGCTTTTGAAAGACGGCGAGGCTTACAAGGCATCTATCGATGCATGCATTGAAAAAGTCAAGGACATATCTTTTGATGTCATTGTTGCGCCTGAAGCGAGAGGGTTTTTGATAGGGGCTCCAATTTCCTATGAAATGAAAAAAGGCTTGGTTCCCGTAAGAAAACCCGGGAAACTGCCTGCTGAAACATTGGACTACGAGTATGAATTGGAGTACGGAACAGATGTTTTGCAGATGCATGTCGACGGTATAGAAAAAGGGCAGAGGGTTTTGATTGTCGATGATTTGCTGGCTACAGGAGGAACAATCGCTTCGGTCGTCAAAATGGTTGAAAAACTGGGCGGGCAAGTGGCCGGGATTCTTTTCCTGATGGAACTGGAATTTCTAAATGGAAGGGACATGCTTGAAAAATACAGGATTGAATCTGTTGTCAAATACTGAATTCATGCCATATGCAATCACAATAAGGAAACGGTTGCCATTTTGCCGTTACAATGCAGCGGATGCGATTTGTCCGCTGCATTGTTTTAAAATGCCTGTTGGTATATAATGAATTTAAATTTTCACCGCGAGGAAAGAGGGATATAAATGTTGGAGAATTTCATAATACAAATACAACAGCATAATCCTAATATTGAATATACCAATATTATCAAGGCGTATCACTTTGCTGAAAGCGCCCATGAGGGACAACTAAGAAAATCCGGCGAAAAGTATTTTACACACCCCTTGCAGGTCGCGCTGATATTGGCTGAACTTGAAATGGACGACAATACGATAGTCGCGGGTTTGCTTCATGATGTTCTTGAGGACACAAAGTACGAATATGATGAAATCGTGGCTGAATTCGGAGAGGAAGTCGCCTGGCTGGTTGACGGAGTAACAAAGCTGACACGTTTGAAATATGAGTCAAAAGAGGAAAGGCAGGCTGAAAACCTCAGAAAGATGTTCCTCGCGATGGCAAAGGACATACGTGTAATAATAATAAAGCTTGCAGACAGGCTTCACAACATGAGAACCCTCGAGTATATGAATGAGGAGAAGAAAAAAGAAAAGGCGATGGAAACGATAGAAATCTATGCTCCAATCGCCGACAGGCTGGGAATATCGAAAATAAAGTGGGAGCTTGAAGACACTTCGCTCAGATTCATAGACCCTGAAGGTTATTATGAATTGATTGAAAAGGTGAACAAAAAACGCGAGGAGCGTGAAGAATACATCAAGCTCGTAATAAGCATGCTCGACGAATCATTGGTGGACATGGGAATCCAGTATGAAATTACAGGACGCCCAAAACACTTCTACAGCATATACAAAAAAATGGTTTACCAAAACAAGAGCTTCGAGGAAATATTCGATTTGACCGCGATACGTGTAATTGTGGACAACATCAAGGATTGCTACGGAGTATTGGGTATAGTTCATACACTTTGGAAACCCATACCGGGAAGGTTCAAAGACTATATAGCAATGCCAAAGACCAATATGTACCAGTCTCTCCATACTACGGTGATAGGTCCGAAAGGCGAGCCGTTCGAGATACAGATAAGAACGGAAGACATGCATAAAATAGCCGAATACGGTATTGCGGCCCATTGGAAATACAAGGAAGGCCGTGTGGAAGAGGAAAACATAGACAAGAAGCTTACATGGCTGAGGCAAATGCTCGAGTGGCAGAGAGACCTCAAGGATCCCAAGGAATTCGTGGAATCCCTCAAGATAGATTTGTTTACAAACCAGGTTTTTGTATTTACGCCCAAAGGGGATGTAGTAGAGCTGCCGGTGGGCTCGACGCCGGTCGATTTTGCCTACAAGATCCATTCGGGAGTCGGGAACAGCTGCATAGGCGGCAAGGTGGACGGAAGAATCGTTCCGCTGGACTACAAGCTGAAAACGGGGAATATCGTAGAAGTCATAACCAGCGCCCACTCCAACGGCCCAAGCAGGGACTGGCTCAAATTTGTAAAAAGCACCCAGGCGAAAAATAAAATCAGGCAGTGGTACAAGAAGGAGAGGAAAGAGGAAAATATTTTAAAGGGCAAGGACATGCTCGAAAAGGAAATCAAAAGACTCGGATACTCCACAAAAGAGTTTCTGCAGGTTGATTGGCTCAATTC
>CAZEHH010000077.1:0-6651 GCA_964512505.1 uncultured Peptostreptococcaceae bacterium | reverse complement strand
CCGTCCCGCCATCTGTTTCAAAATCGATTGTATACTGGTTAACTGTCCACTTGGCGTAAAGAGTGGCATCGCCTGAAACCGTATAGGGGAAATTAACCTTATTCGTAAGACCGGCCTCACTGTACCAGCCTTCGAATGTATAGCCCGTCTTGCTTGTTGCCTGGCTGCCTATGGTCGTTCCGTAGTTCTGGCTAATGCCTGCAACTGCAGTTCCGCCATTGGCTTCAAAGCTTACTGTATATTCATTTACTGTCCACTTGGCGTAAAGAGTGGCATCGCCTGAAACCGTATAGGGGAAATTAACCTTATTCGTAAGACCGGCCTCACTGTACCAGCCTTCGAATGTATAGCCCGTCTTGCTTGTGGCCTGGCTGTCTATGGTCGTTCCATAGTTTTGGCTGATGCCTGCAACTGCCGTCCCGCCATCTGTTTCAAAATCGATTGTATACTGGTTAACTGTCCACTTGGCGTATAACGTTGCATCGCTTGAAACCGTGTATGGGAAAGCCACCTTATTCGTAAGACCGGCCTCACTGTACCAGCCTTCGAATGTATAGCCCGTCTTGCTTGTGGCCTGGCTGACTATGGTCGTCCCATAGTTCTGGCTGATGCCTGCAACAGCAGTTCCGCCATTGGCTTCAAAGCTTACTGTATATTCATTTATTGTCCACTTGGCGTAAAGAGTTGCATCGCATAAAATCATATATGGGAAAACCACCTTGTTTGTAAGGGTGGAATCGCTGTACCAGCCTTCGAATGTATAGCCCGTCTTGCTTGTGGCCTGGCTGTCTATGGTCGTCCCATAGTTCTGGCTGATGCCTGCAACTGCAGTTCCGCCATCTGTTTCAAACTCAATCTTGTGCTCAGCCACTTTATTCGACGATTCATAATCATCATTGCTTCTACTGACAATTTCATTGTCAATCTTGGCAATTGCGTTGCCATAGAGTCTAATATAGCCCAACTTGTTTTCCATAATTATTTCATCAGTTCTAACATAAGTATGTAAAATTTGTCCAAGGCCTGAAATGAAAGTTTTCATATTTGCATTTACTTCAGAAAGTACTGCATCTTCTTCTATTTCCATATTAGTTGTTGCATTTAAATCAACTTTATTTACCTCGGTTTTTCCTTCAAAAGTTATTTCCGAATTTGATTTCGTTTCAATTTCTGAAATTCCGCTGTTTAAAATTCTCACCTTGATGGTTTCTTTAGATTTTGTCAAAACAAGCCTTTCCGCCTTAATACTGTCCAAGACAATTGATTCGTCTCCTTGGGAACTGGAAACTATTATGCTTCCCTTTACCTCCATATTACTCAACACCACTTGCCCGTTTGCACCCGCGCTTATGTAAACATTGCCTTCTATGTTTTGATTGTCTATTACTATACCGGGATTGATGATTGTAATATTTATCGCGTCTTGCGGAATATTGTCAGCATCCTCTTGATCAATTACTATGTATCCGAATACCCTTTCGATTATTTTCATAAATTCAGCTCTTTTGACTGGATTAAGGGGCCTGAAAGTGCCATCTGGATAGCCTTGAATATATCCGGCTTCTGAAAACTGCTCAATTATCGTTTTTCTATCGGACTCAAAGTTTTCCAGGTCACTAAAAGACTTTTCGCTTAGATCTTGATTGTTCTCCTCCAAGTCAAGTATAAATGAAAAAGCCGTAACAACGTCTTCCCTGCTGGCTATTTCATTCGGTCTTATTTCCGATCCCTTCATATAATCTTGAAACTTTGCTTTTGCAGCATCGGCAAAGAACCAATCTTCATCTTCAACATCTTCAAAATTATTATCACCACTGTATTTAAAACCAAAGGATCTATTTATTATTGCAGCCAATTCGGCCCTTGTCATTTGCTGGTCCGGTCTAAATGTATTGTCTGTATAACCGTGTATTATACCCTTACCCTTATATCTTTCAATAGCATCTTTTGCCCAATGATTCTCAATATCATTGAAGTCGTATTGAGTTGTTTCCATGGCACTGGATTGATTGTTTCCCAAAGCAAAAGATGCCATAATTTGCACACTCAAAATCAATGATAAAACTAGTGTAACTGACAGAAACTTTTTCATGGATAACCTCTTCCCTTTCACTTCACGCATTAAGTATCTTTTAATTTTTTGCAGTCAAATAACATTTTATCATGTTTCCATAAATTTTTATATATGAAATTAATCTATCTTTTAGCAAAATCTTATACAACTTAAATCACTCAAATAAAAAAAGGCTTCTTCGGAATAACCCGTCAAAAGCCTTCGCCTTATCGCCTGATACTATATTGGCAGACCGCTGCTTATTTATTTATAAATCTTCATACTGCCCTTTCCCGAACTTTTTTAAGAGTAGCCGTTCGGGAAGGCAGAGCTTCCTGGTCCCTATGGCAAAATTGTCCTTGTGCCTTCAAACAAAATGACCCCTATAGCAAATAATGTGTCTGCAAAGCTCAGGGCTTTTAAAAAAACGATTCCACAGCCTTCCATCCACCCTTGTCCCATGCAGATAAAATCTTTTCCCTTCTCAATCCGCGCTTTGTGGGTTCTTTGAGACATCCATTCCTGCGGCTTGCCTTTTCAAAATCCGACTCGACAAAGACCATTCCCTTTTCCATTTCACCAATCAAGGACAAAGCCTTGGCCGTGTTTGCAAAGACTAGGGATGCGCCCCTAGTCGCATCAAGCTCCGGATGAGCCCTCTTTATACCCCAATAGTCGCCTATCGTGAAATCCCCAATCCTTTCCCCGGATGCGAAGGGACAGGCATAGCAGCTTTCCCGCAGTATGTCCGCCCTGTTAAAAAGGTCGTAGTAGGCAAGACCCTTTGCCTCAATCGATGCCTCCATAAGGTCTCCACCCTTGTCATAAAGCAGCTTGGCCTTCATAGAATCCCATCCGTTTTCCTTGTCCCGAAATCTAAAATCTCTAATTTTTCCTCCAAGCTTCTTCTCCAAGGCCTCGACCTGGCCCTTGAAGAAGGCCGGACTCGCCACCCCGTAGCAAACAAGGTCGGCCGTTATCAACCTGTCCGGATCCCATCCCAGAAAGGCCCTAAGGCCTGCAATCTGGCAGGGAGTTCCCGTAAAAAGCACCCACTGCCCCCGCAAAAGACTCTCCGCCGCCTCCTTGAAGGTGTTTCCGGTATAGCTCTGGACATACTTTGAGCCCTGGAGCTCCGCAAGGTCCCCTTTATGGCATATGCTCTTGTGTATTGCCGCCATATCTCGGTCATATGCGCATCCGAATACGCACCCGCCCCTGGAAAGGGCTATTCCGGCCAGAGCCCCGAATGCCCCTCCCGAGGCGCTTTTCATGAGCAAAGCATGGTCCTTGTTTACTGCCGCATAGACCTTTTGGGGATTTCTCCCCAATATGCCCGGATTCTGGTATCCACACGCCTCTTTGCAAAGCCCGCACTCTGTGCACTTGGACCTGTTTATCTCAGGATACATAAAGCCGTATTCGTCGGCCACCATGCTAATGGCCCCTTCGGGACAGACATTAAAGCAGGCTCCGCATCCGCAGCAGTCCTTCTTGTCCTTGTACAAAATCAACCTCATCACCTCTCCCCGTGATTCTACACCAGTCCCCTCCCTGAATGGAAGTTCCCAATGCTCTTAGAAAAAGCTCCACGGTTTTATCCGAAGAGCTTTTCATCAAGCGCTACTTATAAGGCCTCTTTAACCTTGCCTGCAATATCTCCGTCAAGCCATGCCGTCCATATGTCCTCATTCTCCGAAAGGAACCAAGCAGCGGCTTCATCGGCCGTGGCCCCATTTTCGTTCATGTAGGCAAGAGCAGTGGCAACATTGCCGCTGGTAAGTGAATACTTGCTCAAAAAGTCGCAAACCTCCGGCAACTGGTCAGGCAGATTTTTCTGAACCGTCACAGTAATTCTAACAGGCTTGAATCCGCAACGGTATCCGTCATCCCAAAGCTCATCGGAATAGGGTCCTTCATCCAGTAATGTAAGGTCATATAGTCCCGAAATCCATGTTGGTTCCCAGTAGTAGCCTACCCAAGGGTCTCCTTTCTCGTAGCTTGCAGAAATGGATCCCGCCAACGAAGCGCCCGAGCCCGGACTGAATAGATTGTAGTATTGACCCAATTCATATGTCTCGAACTTGGCCTCTATTACTTCAGTTACTGACCACCCGGGTATAGAGTTGTATATTCTTCCCTTTGAGGGGTCCTCCTCGTCCACAAACAAGTCCGCGTACTTTTTGAGGTCTTCGACAGTCTTGAGATCCGGAGCCATTGGCTCTATGCCTCTTTCAGGGTCGCCCTCTATTACATAAGTAGGCACATAGAATCCCTGCATATTGTCATCCATATTTGTCCCAAGCTCAATAACTTCGCCAGACTCAATAGTTTCGTCATAGTCCGCAAGGTTGTCTGACCAGTTTTCTATCATGACATCTATGTCCCCGTTCTTAAGCCCCAGCCACAGGGCAGGGCTTGAGCCAGGAACATCCTCGCACTCTATGCCGTAGCCTTCCTCGATAATCTTGGATGCGACGGCATTGTGGAACTTCAAGCTGTCCCAGCCCGCATCATGAAACTTCAGGGGACCTTCGAAAGCCTCAACCTCATCCTCCGCTCCCGCATTTTCGGCTTCCTGGCCCCCGCCGCAAGCCGCCATTGAAAGGGTCAACACAATTACAAATAAAACTATCCATACTCTCTTCATAAAAACCTCCCTTTGAGTCTACACCAACGTCTTCCTTTGTAGCATCTTTATTAAAGTATATGGGTTGTCAGTTTTCTTGTCAAGCTCTTTAAGCCTCCATTCGAATTCCTACACGTCTCCCCATACAAAGGAATCTTTGCAACCATAAGGCAGACTCCGCAAAACAATTAAGTATTGACTTAATTGTTTTGCGGGTTTATTATGATTAAGCAAGCACTTAATTGGAGGTAGTCATGATAGATAAACTAAAGGCAATTGCCGATGAAAACCGCTACAGAATAATTGAACTGCTCCTTGAACAAAAGCACTGCGTTCGAGCGCTATCAATGCGCCTTGGCATTTCAGAACCCGCAGTTTCCCAGCATCTAAAGGTTCTCAAAGAATGCGAATTGATTTACGGTTCCAAGAATGGGCACTTCATGCACTACTCGGTGAACAGCGAAAAATTGCTCGAAATAGCAGAAAGGCTTTCCAACATGGCTCAAAAAAACAGTCCCAGTGACTGCTCACTCCATCCACAAGAAACAGGAAAGGAAAAATAAAAAATGTACTACTTAGCCGCAGCGTTGCTTTTGGCCTCATACTTTAAAAGCAAAAAAAAGACAAAAATGGCACTAAAAAAATCATGGAAATCCATAGCCAACATTCTGCCTAAATTCCTTGGTGTGATTTGCCTTGTTGGAATAATGCTGTCCGTCTTCGACGAAGAGCTTGTCTCAAGCATGATAGGCTCGGAATCGGGACTTGTGGGACTTTTCCTTTCAAGCGTAGTGGGATCCGTAACCCTTATCCCGGGATTTGTGGCCTTTCCGACTGCAAAGGTACTGCTTGACAACGGAGCGGGAATCGCCCAGGTAGCCGTTTTTGTGTCAACCCTCATGATGGTTGGAGTTATGACCCTTCCCCTGGAAATCGAATACTTCGGCAAGCGGGTAGCCCTCCTCAGAAATTCATTTTCGCTTGTATTGTCCTACATAGCGGCACTTGTGATTTCAAGAGTTGTAGGGGGTGTATGGTTTTGAAAAAGTATACCTTCCCTATTGTTACAGTCGCATTCATGGCAGCCCTCTATGCCTTCAACAGCGAAATAGGCTCCAAAGCCGCAGGAATAGCCTCAAGCACATTCATTGAAATGCTCTCCATCCTGCCTCCCGTTTTCATCTTTCTGGGCCTGCTCGATGTTTGGGTTCCAAGAGAAACAATGGTCAAGTACCTTGGAGACCACTCGGGAATTACAGGAGTAATAATTTCCTTTATGATGGGTTCTGCAACGGCAGGTCCCCTCTATGGAGCTTTTCCGGTCGCAGCCCTACTCATGAGAAAGGGAGCAAAATTTTCAAACGTCCTCATCTTCGTGGGCGCCTGGTCAACCACCAAGATACCCATGTTCATGTTCGAATACGCGGCGCTGGGTTCAAAATTTGCCCTCACCCGGCTTGCGGTGGATGTTGTCGGAATACTCCTAATAGCAAACATCATTGGAAAAATTGTATCAAAAGAAAAAATTGCAATCATTTACAAAAACGCGGAAAATCTTTAAAAAACTAACATGATTTACTCCACTTTGTTTGGTATCATCAGTAACAAGAAACCAGCAAGGGGGAAGAACCTCATGAAAAATACTTTTGACAGAAGAATGCCGTCAAGTCAGTTTAATTTGACGGCACTTTCTTCGATTTCATTATGTTTTAGAAGACAATAAAGTCTCTTTTTAATGTTCATAGTGAGGGTGCGGGGTGCTGAGAAAAATTGATGCACATTCACAATTGTCGAAGCAACGACCCTCTACCTAACCTTCAAACTTAACTCGTTCTAAATAATTCAATTATTTTTCTATTATCAATCGTAATTTTATCTATTGTGCAGACTTTTTCTAATGGTAAAATCAAATTACATCATAAGCAACAAAATTTGTGTGTTTTATGACAACTTACTTGACAAACACCGG
>CAZEHH010000076.1:2607-6823 GCA_964512505.1 uncultured Peptostreptococcaceae bacterium | reverse complement strand
GGCGCTCAACCTCGAAGAAGACAATGTAGGGTGTGTTCTTCTGGGCGCCGAAGGCAACATAAAGGAAGGCGACATAGTAAAGACGACAGGCAGAATTATGGAGGTTCCCGTAGGGGAAGCCATGATAGGCCGCGTAGTAAATCCCTTGGGCCAGCCCATAGACGGCAAGGGACCCATCAAGACCGACAACACAAGGCCTGTTGAGCAGGTTGCGCCGGGCGTCATAGCCAGAAAATCGGTTCACCAGCCGCTGCAGACAGGCGTCAAGGCCATCGACTCCATGATTCCAATCGGACGTGGCCAGCGTGAGCTCATAATCGGCGACAGGCAGACAGGAAAGACTGCAATCGCTGTCGACACAATCATAAACCAAAAGAGCGAAGACGTAATCTGCATATATGTAGCAATAGGACAGAAGGCTTCAACAGTCGCGCAGATAGTCGAGAAACTCGAAAGCTACGGATCCATGGACTATACAATAGTCGTTTCGGCATCGGCTTCCGAGAGCGCTCCGCTCCAGTACATGGCGCCTTACTCGGGCGTTGCCATGGCAGAGGAATTCATGTGGCAAGGAAAAGACGTGCTCATAATATACGACGACCTTTCCAAGCATGCCGTTGCCTACCGTGCAATGAGTCTTCTTCTCAGAAGACCGCCAGGCCGCGAAGCTTATCCGGGAGACGTATTCTATCTCCACTCGAGACTTCTTGAGCGTGCCGCAAAACTCAACGACGAACTCGGCGGAGGATCGATTACAGCACTTCCCATAATCGAGACCCAGGCCGGAGACGTTTCGGCTTATATACCGACAAACGTAATATCGATCACAGACGGACAGATATATCTGGAGGAAGAACTCTTCAACAATGGCCAAAGGCCTGCAGTCAACGCCGGAATATCCGTATCAAGGGTCGGCGGAGACGCACAGATAAAAGCCATGAAGAAGGTTGCCGGAAAAATCAAGCTGGAGCTTGCCCAGTACAGAGAGCTCGCGGCATTCTCCCAGTTCGGTTCGGACCTCGACAAAGACACCCAAATGCGTCTTGCCCACGGTGAAAGGTTGATGGAGATCTTAAAGCAGAAGCAATATGCTCCTATGGCTGTAGAGGACCAGGTAATGGTAATCTACGCGGTAGTCAACAAATACCTGATGGATGTTCCTGTAAAAGAATTCGCCCGTTGCGAAATCGAGTTCCTGGGCTTCATGAAGGAACAGCATGCCGAGATTGGAAAAGGCATCAAGGACGAGGGAGTCCTCACAGACGAGATCGAAGAGGGCCTCAAAGCCGCAATCGAAGCATTCCTCAAGACATTCGAATACGAGGCGTAGCAGGCAAACAACCTTGTTCCGCTCAAAAAGCGGATAAGAAAGAGAGGTGAAACAGAACATTGGCAGGAATCGGAGCGCGAGACATTAAGCGCAAAATCAAGAGCATACAGAACACTCAGCAAATAACCCAGGCCATGCAGCTGGTGTCAACAGCCAAGCTGAAGAGGTCAAGGGACAGGCTGGACAAGACCAAGCCTTACTTTGAAACCATCCAGTCTACAATCGAGGACATATTCTCCAAATCGAAAGATTTGGAACATGTCTACGTGACCGAGAGGGAAGTCAAAAAGACCCTTTACATCATAATCACTGCGGACCGCGGGCTTTGCGGAGGATACAACATAAACGCCATGAAAATGGTGCTCAACCAGCCAGAAGACAAATCGGCACTGTGCCTTTTGACAATCGGAAACAAAGCCAAAGGCTTTTTCGGCAGCAGAGACTACGAAATAATGGAATCCTTCACGGGGATTTCAGAGAAGCCCTCTTACGCCGACGCGATAAACATCGGCAACAGGGCGATCACGCTTTTCGAGTCAGGAGAAGTCGATTCGGTCAAGCTGGTCTATACCGAATTCGTAAGCACAATCAGTCAGCAGCCTAAGACAGTACAGCTTTTACCCGTGCCAAAGGGCGGAGAAAAGGATGACGCGGACGAGGAATTCGTCTACGTCGACTACGAACCGTCCCACCAAGTGGTTCTGGATTACGTCATACCGAAATTCGTGCAAGCCACCATTTACGGTGCGCTGGTCGAATCATCGGCGTCCGAGCAGGGTGCCAGAAGGGTGGCCATGGAAAACGCCACAGACAATGCGGAAGACATGCTTGACAGCCTGACGCTTTCCTTCAACCAGGCCCGCCAGGCGGCAATAACCCAGGAAATCACAGAAATAGTAGGTGGCGCGGAAGCGCTTGGCTAAAATAATCCGAAAGGAGTTGAAACGTTCAATGGAAAAAAATACAGGAAAAGTTGTTCAGATAATCGGCGCCGTCCTTGACGTCCGCTTTGAATCAGGACAGCTTCCTAAGATACTCAATGCCGTCATCGTTGAGCAGGGCGAGCGAAGAATAGTTTCAGAAGCTTTCCAGCATATCGGCGACAACACGGTAAGATGCGTTGCCATGGCATCCACCGACGGCCTCGTAAGAGGCGCGGTTGCAGTCGACACAGGAGCTCCCATAACAGTTCCCGTCGGCAAGGCGACACTCGGAAGGCTCTTCAATGTTCTTGGAGAGGTCGTAGACCAAAAGGACGACGTGTCCAGAGAAAATATGCTCCCGATCCACAGGGACGCCCCCAAATTCGATGAGCAGGAGACCTCGACAGAAATATTCGAAACAGGAATCAAGGTTGTCGACCTCGTTTGCCCCTACGCAAAGGGCGGAAAAATCGGTCTCTTCGGAGGAGCCGGCGTTGGAAAAACGGTTCTCATCCAGGAGCTTATAAACAACATAGCAAAAGAGCATGGAGGACTTTCGGTATTCGCGGGAGTCGGAGAGCGTACCCGTGAAGGAAACGACCTCTACCATGAAATGACCGAGTCCGGAGTTATCGACAAGATGTCGATGGTGTTTGGACAGATGAACGAGCCTCCGGGCGCAAGAATGAGAGTTGGACTCACAGGACTCACAATGGCAGAATATTTCCGTGACTCAGAAGGAAAAGACGTTCTGCTCTTCATCGACAACATATTCAGATTCACACAGGCGGGCTCCGAGGTTTCAGCGCTTCTGGGACGTATGCCGAGTGCCGTTGGATACCAGCCTACACTCGCTACCGACATGGGCACGCTGCAGGAGAGGATAACATCAACCAAGAAGGGATCCATCACATCGGTTCAGGCAGTATACGTACCAGCCGACGACTTGACAGACCCGGCTCCGGCGACAACATTCTCCCACCTGGACGCAACTACGGTTTTGTCGCGTGACATCTCCAACCTTGGGATTTACCCGGCAGTAGACCCGCTCGACTCTTCGTCGAGAATACTCGACCCCAACATAGTAGGACAAGAGCACTACAACGTGGCCAGGGAAGTTCAGGAAATACTTCAAAGATACAAAGAACTCCAGGACATAATAGCCATACTGGGAATGGACGAGCTTTCGGACGACGACAAAGTCACAGTCACAAGAGCCAGAAAAATCCAAAGATTCCTTTCACAGCCGTTTTCGGTTGCTGAAGCATTCACAAACCAGCCCGGCAAATATGTCTCCATAAAGGATACCATCCGAGGCTTCAGGGAAATACTTGAAGGCAAGCATGACGACATTCCGGAATCGGCATTCCTATATGTAGGAACAATAGAAGAAGCAGTGGAAAAGGCGGGGCAGGCAAGCTAAGCCTATTTTGACGCTTCGTTGACACGGAGGTGAACACATGGCAAAGAATTTCCATTTGGAAATAGTGACTCCCTACCGGGTTTTCTACGACGGAGAAGCGGAAATGGTCATCGTCAAGACAACCACCGGTGAAATGGGGATACTCAATGAACACATGCCTTCAGTCGTTCCTCTCGACATAGGGATTCTGAGAATTAAGGCGGGCGGCAAAATACAGTCGGCTACAACAGCCGGAGGATTTGTCACAATCGGCACCGACAAGACCACAATCATAACAGACTGCGCCGAGTGGGCGGACGAAATTGATGTGGACCGTGCCGAAAGCGCCTTGGAACGTGCGCAGCGGCGTCTCGACAAGCAAACCGAGAACATCGACGTGGCGCGGGCCGAACTGGCCCTCAAAAAGGCCTTCAACAGAATCAAACTCGCTGAAGAGCGCGGCAAAAAGAAATAGAACAAAATGGAGTAAAAAGGGACAGACCTTTTTTACTCCATTTTTTATGCAATCCCTCCCCCGCTGCTTTTTATGTGAAATCAATA
>CAZEHH010000076.1:0-2507 GCA_964512505.1 uncultured Peptostreptococcaceae bacterium | reverse complement strand
ATAGAGGTTACAATAAGGTAAAGAATGTGCAAACATGCTGAAAATGCTGTATAATAGTTATGTGAATCAAAAAAAATGGAAATAAGGAATCCGGAAACACGCATCCGGATTTTGAGGAGGATGAGAGTTGCCTAAATTTATTGTTGAGAAAAGCGAACCACTCAAAGGAACAGTTAAAATCAGCGGCGCCAAGAATGCGGTTTTACCAATAATGGCTGCCACGCTTCTGGCCACGGAAACCTGCACCATAGACGAGGTTCCGGGTCTTATGGACGTCAATGTCATGAAAGACGTATTGAGGTCCTTTGATTTCGTAATAAATGAAACAGCCCCGGAGTCCATAGAGGTCATACCGGCGGAACTTAAGCAGCAGGAGGCTCCCTACGAGCTGATAAAGAAGATGAGAGCGTCCTTCCTTGTCATGGGGCCGCTTCTGGCCATGAAAGGCGTTGCCAGGGTTTCAATGCCCGGGGGCTGCGCAATAGGAGCAAGACCTATCGATCTGCATCTTAAGGGCTTCAAGGCTCTGGGGGCGGAGATAGACCTCGGACACGGCTACGTGGAGGCCAGGGCCGAGCGCCTCGTGGGCGACCGCATATACCTGGATTTTCCAAGCGTAGGCGCCACCGAGAACATAATGATGGCTGCCGTGCTTGCCGAAGGGCAGACAATACTGGAGAATGCGGCGGAGGAGCCTGAAATAATCGATCTCGCAAACTTCCTCAACAAAATGGGCGCCAAGATCCGCGGAGCCGGAACCGACACCATAAGGATAGACGGAGTCGAAAAGCTTTACGGAACAAACCACGCCGTGATTCCCGACAGGATAGAGGCGGGAACCTTCATGGTGGCCGCGGCTATAACCAGGGGCGACGTGATGGTTACCAACGTCCTTCCCGAGCATCTCAAGCCGATAGTCGCAAAACTGAAGGAGACCGGAGTCGAAATCACCGAGGAAGAGGACGCGATAAGGGTCAACGCAACAGAGGGGCTTCATCCCATAGACATAAAGACGCTTCCTTACCCGGGATTCCCAACCGACATGCAGGCCCAGTGCATGGCCCTCATGACAATTTCCGAGGGAACAAGCGTAATAATCGAGAGCGTTTTCGAGAACCGCTTCATGCACGTGAGCGAGCTCAACCGCATGGGTGCCAACATAAAGATAGAAGGCCACAGCGCAGTCGTGCAGGGAGTCAAAACTTTGCAGGGAGCCCAGGTCAAGGCGACCGACCTTCGCGCGGGGGCGGCCCTCATACTTGCCGGCCTCATAGCAGAAGGAACGACCGAGATAGACGAGATTTACCACATCCACAGAGGCTATGTGAACATAGACGGAAAGCTCAGGGCGCTTGGCGCAAAGATCAAGACGACTGACTGAAGCGGTAATTCAGGGCGGGAACAAAAGGCGCCCGATGGAATAAATTGCAGTTTGGCGACATAAAAGAACTAACGAATGGGGAGGTAGGGCATGTTTGGCTTTGGAATGGAAATAGGGATAGATTTGGGAACCGCCAGTGTGCTGGTATATATAAAGGACAAGGGGATAGTGCTTCAGGAGCCTTCCGTTGTTTCAATCGATACTTCGACGGACGAGATTCTTGCGGTTGGCGTAGAGGCCCGCAAGATGCTGGGAAGGACTCCGGGAAACATACAGGCAATAAGGCCCCTCAAGGACGGAGTAATATCAGACTACGAAATAACAGAAAGAATGCTGAGGTATTTCATAAAGAAGACATGCGGAAGGAGCAGGCTTTTCAGGCCCAAGATAATAGTCTGCGTTCCGAGCGGAGTCACAGGAGTCGAGAAGCGTGCGGTAATTGACGCAACCACAGAGGCGGGCGGAGGAAAGACCTACCTCATCGAGGAGCCCATAGCGGGAGCTATCGGCGCCGGGCTCGACATAACAAACGCCGACGGAAACATGATAATCGACATAGGCGGAGGAACCACCGACATAGCGGTCATATCGCTTGGAGGAATAGTGGTTTCCAATTCCATAAAAGTGGCGGGCGACAAATTCGACGATGCTATCATAAAATACATGAGAAAGGCCCACAACATACTTCTCGGAGAGAGGACAGCCGAGGAGCTCAAAGTCAACATCGGAACGGCTTACCCCAGGAAAGAGGCAATAAAGATGGATTGCCGGGGCCGCGACCTCATAACGGGACTTCCCAAAACAATAAGCGTTACAGCGGACGAGATGCTCGAAGCACTCGCCGACCCCATAAACTCAATCGCCGAGGCGGTGCATTCCGTTCTGGAAAGGACGCCTCCCGAGCTTGCTTCAGACATAAGCAACAAGGGCATAGTCATGACAGGCGGCGGAGCCCTTCTCTACGGGCTCAACAAGCTTATCGAAAAACGCACCGGAATCCCGGTTTACGTTGCAGAGGACCCGATCTCATGCGTGGCAAAAGGCACCGGCATGTCTCTCAACCATTTGGACGTGCTCGAAAAAAGCATGATGACAAATCCACGCCGCAGAAACCGCCGATACTAAA
>CAZEHH010000075.1:2197-6876 GCA_964512505.1 uncultured Peptostreptococcaceae bacterium | reverse complement strand
TGCGTTGATTTTATTAAACACGGTGTTAACATTAAAAACAGCAAAAAACCGAAAACATAAAACAAAAAACTGTAAAGCGGGCATATTGCCCGTTTTTGTTTTGGCATGCATATTGCATTATAAGTTAACAGATTTAAACAGGACTGGCAGACATGTTTCTTGAAAGTATTCATAAGAAGTATTGTCGCCGGGAAATGAAATTACCGTTCAATTAACCTAATAAAAGAATGGGGGTATACAAAGCATGAAAGTTAAAGTGAGGCAGGAGAGATGCAAGGAATGCGGCATATGCGTGGCAAATTGTCCCAAGAAGGCAATTTCATTCAGCAAAGAAATAAGCGTCACCGGATACAGGCCGGTAGTTGTGGATGATGACCTTTGCATAGGATGCGGAATTTGCTACACAATGTGCCCGGACTGGGTATTTGAAATCTTAGGAGACAGGGGGTAATAAAATGGAAGACATGATAAAAGGCAATCACGTATTTGCGGAAGCGGCAATAAGAGCCGGCGCAAGATTCTATGCAGGATACCCGATCACGCCATCGACAGAGATTATGGAATACCTCTCAACAAGGATGGATGAAGTGGGCGGAGTTTTCATACAGGCTGAGAGCGAACAGTCGTCAATGAACATATTGGTTGGAGCGGCGGCGTCCGGAGTAAGATGCTTCACCGCATCATCGAGCGTTGGAATGACGCTCAAGCAAGAGGCAATCTCCCATTTGGCGGACGAGGACTTGCCTTACCTGGCTATAAATGTGGTCAGATACGGGAACGGACTTGGAACACTTCTTTCGGGCCAGTCTGACTATCACAGGGATACAAGAGGCGGAGGAAGCGGAGACTACAGGAATTTTGTGCTTTCGCCCTACAGCCTTCCGGAAGCTGTCGAGCTTATTTCACACGCATTCGACCTTGGCGACAAGTACAGGATGGGAGCCATCCTCCATACCGAAGCTTCGCTCGGCCAAATGATGGAGCCTTGCGGTTTCCCCGAAATGAAAACAGTGGAAAGAAGAGAAGGATGCATAGACGGGACTTTCAGCAAGGAAAGAATTTCACCTTTATACAGGGACAGATACTCTGAAGCTCTTGAAATGAAGGAAAGATACGACCGCGCCAAAGAAAACGAGCAGATGTGGAAATCCGAGTATGTCGACGATGCCGAGTATGTTATGGTAGCCTACGGATTGGCCGGAAGGTCGGTCATAGGAACGGTCGAACAGCTCCGTAAGGAAGGCCATAAAGTCGGGTATATAAGACCAATAACCCTGTGGCCTTATCCTGAAAAGGCTTTTGAGGAAGTGAACCCCGATGTCAAGGGCTTCATTTCGATAGAAGAAAACGCAACGGGTCAAATGGTCGACGACATTGCTCTCACGCTTAAAAAATCAGAGCTTAGAGAAAAGCCGGTATATTGCCTTGCTTACGCATACGGTGTTCCGGCCATGAAGAAAATCAAGGCGGATTTCATCAAAATTAAAAATGGTGAAATGAAGGAGGTATATTAAAATGGCTGTAGCTAAAAAAGTGCCTGAAATACTTACCAATCAGATATCCTACTGCCCTGGTTGCGGCCATGGAGTCGTGGTAAGGCTGATAGCCGAGTGCATCGAGGAACTCGGAATGGAAAGAAACAGCGTATGGAGCATCGGTGTAGGATGCTATTCGCTTATGGGAGCGTCACTGGATTTGGATAAAATAGACAGCCTGCACGGTAGAGGAGCCGCGGTTTGCACGGGTATCAAAAGATGCAATCCGGACACGCTTGTAGTCTCCTACCAGGGAGACGGAGACGCCTACAGCATCGGAATAGGCGAAAGCGTCAGCGCCGCATACAGGAATGAAAACATAACCGTAATCACAGTAAACAATACCAACTATGGAATGACAGGCGGTCAGATGAGCGCCACTACCATGCCGGGACAGAGGACCACAACATCTCCCCTTGGAAGGGACTGCGCAACAACTGGAATGCCCATAAAGTTCCCCGAGATGATAGCTGGTTCATTTCCGGATGTGGCATATGTTGCAAGAGGCGCAACGACAACACCTGCCAATGTCACCAAACTCAAGAAATATATAATGAATGCGTTCAAAGCCCAGATGGGCAAAGAGGGATATTCGCTTGTCGAGGTCCTGTCTCCATGTCCAACCAACTGGAAGATGACGCCGCTTCAAGCAATTGATAGAATCAACAATGAATTGGTTGACTACTATCCATTAGGCGAATTAAAGACAAGGGAGGACAAATAGACATGAAAGAAGTATTGTTTGCAGGATTGGGCGGACAGGGAGTACTCACTGCAGGCCTTGTCATCTCTCAAATCGCCGTATCGAAAGACATGAATGCGACCTGGATTCCGCAATACGGCGCCGCTATGCGCGGAGGAACAGCCAACTGCACAGTCAAATTCGGAGAGGGAATGATATACAATCCTTCCCAGGAAGAGCCTGACATATTGCTTGCAATGAACAACCCTTCCTTCCAGAAGTTTGTGGGCCTTGTCGCCCCGGGCGGCACTGTGGTTATAGACAGCTCTCTCGTGACATGCGACACAGACGTAAGGGACGATATAACAATCGTTTCCCTGCCAAGCTCCGAAATGGCGCTGGAAATAGGACATGCCAAAGGCGCAAACATCGTTATGGCTGGTGTCATAGCCAAAGTATCCGGAGATTTCACTGAGCAGGAAGGCGTCGACGGCATGAACATGATGTTTGATAAAAAAGGGAAAGGCAAATTCAAGGAGCTCAACACCAAAGCATTCAAGCTCGGATACAATTTCATTTAGCCGAATTACAAAGTGATAAATGGCGGTTGCCTGAGAATTCCAAAAGGATAGGGCGGCCGCCTATAATACATATTAAGGATCATATAAAAGCTTGAAAAAGTTTGTACACAGACAGAAATAAATAAAAAAGTTTGCGGGAGGAGTTCAATATGATATCTCGAAAAATGCAAGAATCAATTAAAGGCAGTTCGGTCATCAGACAGATGTTCGAAGAAGGAAACAGGCTTGCGAAAATTTACGGGGCCGAAAACGTATTCGACTTCAGCATAGGAAATCCCAATGTCAAACCGCCTGAAAGGGTAAAGACAGCAATCAAGGAGATCCTAGACGAAGAGGATCCGAATTTCCTGCATGGATACATGAGCAATTCAGGATACCCCGATGTCAGAGAGGCCATAGCCCAGGACATAAACAAGAAGCATGGATTAGACCTTACATTCAAGAACATAGCAATGACTGTCGGTGCCGGGGGAGGGCTAAGCATAGTCTTCAGCACAATAATTGACCCGGGCGACGAGATAATAACCTTTTCTCCGTATTTTGGACCCTACAGGAATTACGCAGACTACTGCGGAGGAAAACTGGTAGTGGTGCCGTCTCTTGTGGGAAGCTTCCAGCCGGACCTTGAGGCCCTCGAGGCCGCAATTACGCCAAAGACCAAGGCCATCATAATAAACAACCCCAACAACCCCACAGGAGTAGTATACAAGGAAAAGGACATCGAGGGGCTTGCGGCACTGCTCGAGAAAAAATCGAAGGAATACGGAAAGACAATATATGTTGTCGCCGACGACCCCTACAGGGAAATAGTCTATGACGGAGTGGAAGTTCCCTACATGCTTAACTACTACACAAACACATTCATAGTCTACTCCTACAGCAAATCGCTTTCACTGCCGGGGGAAAGGATAGGATACGTCGCCTTCCTGCCGGAAATGGAACAGGCCGAAGAAGTCGAAATATGCCTTAGCAACGCAACAAGAAACATTGGGTATACCAATGCGCCGTCCCTTTTCCAAAGGGTTGTTGCAAAGTGCCTGGACGAGACTGTCGAAGTCGAAGTCTACAAAAGAAACAGGGACCTGCTTTACAACCATTTGCTAAAGCTTGGATTCGAATGCGCAATCCCGGACGGGGCTTTCTACCTGTTTGCAAAGGCTTTAATAGACGACGACAACGAATTCGTACAGGCCGCCAAGGAATTCAACATACTGATAGTTCCGGGTTCTGCATTCGGATGCCCCGGCTATTTCAGGGCTTCCTACTGCATCTCCTACGAAAAAATAGAAAAATCGCTTGCTGCATGGACCAAGCTTGCGGAAAAGTTCAATAAAATATCTAAATAAAAGCTTGAACAATAGAACATAAGCAATGAAAGTAAATCGAATCATTTAAACAAGATTATCCGAAGCGCCGGTGGTATTCCTCACCGGCCTTTGTGTTTTATGTGAAAGGTGACAGTGACATTGTCGTACAGCTTTTGCATTAGCGGCAGTTTTTTCAAATGGCAAGGAGGTTGACCAGGCGGAGCAAAGGGTATAAAATACGTGTAAAACAAAACAGGGAGGAATAGAAAATGAAAGAGACTTTCAATACATCATGGGCGGGGAATATGGCATTTGAAGCGGAGATAACCGGACACAAGGTTCTTATGGACGCCCACGGCGAAGTAGGGGGAGAGGACAGGGGGCCAAGGCCCAAGCCTCTTTTGATTGCGGCTCTCACAGGATGCACCGGGATGGATGTTGTTTCCATACTCAGAAAAATGCAGGTTGCAGACGACATAGAGTCGTTTGAGATAAAGACCGAAACCGAAATGACTGAAGACCACCCCAAGACCTATACAAAAATGCATTTGATTTATGAATTCAAGAGCAAAGG
>CAZEHH010000075.1:0-2097 GCA_964512505.1 uncultured Peptostreptococcaceae bacterium | reverse complement strand
GGCATACCGGCTTCCGACGAGCGGCTTAAGGACGCCCTGAAGCTTGCAGATGCTTCGGGATTCTCATATGATTTTGCCAAAGCGGATCTTGGCAATGTCCATCCCAACACGGTCAAGTTCATAATAGACCAGTCCGGCGGCAAATCCATCCAAATAACGGGTGCGTCAATTGGCGGTGGCAACATCGAAATGACCGAGCTCGACGGACTCAAGCTCAAGCTTACAGGAGAGTATCCCACGCTGATAACACGTCACAGGGACTATCCCGGCGTCATTTCAAAAGTAACAGGACTCTTGGCCGACCATGGAGTAAACATAGCTTTCATGAGCGTTTACAGGCACAGCAAGGGCGAGGACGCTTTCATGGTGATAGAAGCCGATGACTGCTTCGATGAAGGCATAGAGGAAACTTTGCGAAGTCAAATAGAAGGCGTAAACGACGCCTATGCCATAGTATTCATGGACGGGGAGGCATAGCAATGGATTATGGATTCGAAAATGGGAAAGAACTGCTCGACCTTTGCCGTACACGGAAAAAAACCATAGGGCAAATCATGGCGCTGAGAGAAATGGAAATATCGGAAAAAACAATTGAAGCAGTCAGAAACACAATGAAAGAAAAATTGCAAATAATGAATGCCGCAGCAAAAAAAGGCTTGGACATCGAGATGAAGTCTGTCGGGGGTCTCATAGGCGGAGAGGCCCGCAAGCTGAATGCTTGGAACGAAAAAAACACGACTTTATCGGGCAATACAATAAACAAGGCCGTAGCCAGGGCGCTTTCTGTCATGGAGGTCAACGCTTCCATGGGAAGGATTGTGGCCGCGCCCACAGCAGGTTCCTGCGGAATAATACCTGGGGTTGTGCTGACAGCAGGCGAAAGGCTTGGCTCGACAGAGGATGAACTGGTTGAAGGGCTGTTCGCGGCATCTGCCATAGGCTTGATTGTTGTTCAGAATGCAACGGTTTCCGGGGCCGAGGGAGGCTGTCAGGCCGAGACCGGAACAGCTGCAGCCATGGCTTCCGCGGCAGCGGTCCAGATGGCGGGAGGAAGTCCCGTCATGTCGCTCCATGCGGCGGCAATGGCACTTAAGAATGTGCTCGGCCTCATTTGCGACCCGATAGCGGGACTGGTTGAAAGCCCCTGCCAGAAGCGAAACGCACTTGGGGTTGCAAACGCAATGGTTTCGGCAGACATGGCGCTTTCTGGAATAGAAAGCGTGATACCATTTGACGAAGTGGTTGAGGCAATGTACAAGGTGGGAAAAGCCCTGCCAATCGCATTCAGGGAAACGGCAATGGGAGGCCTTGCAACGACACCCACGGGGATAGCAATTTCAAAAAAACTCTATTCGCCCGAAAAATGATTTCAACATCAATTTTGATCAGGCTATCCAATCAAAGATAAAACAAAGCGTATACGGCAAATTTTTATAAAAAAATCAAATTCAAGGAATATTAAAACTCGGCATGAAAGCCGGGTTTTTCATGTTGCGGCATCAATATAACACCAAAGTAGTATGGAAAACATCTCTTGTGCTGATATAATGAAAACAAATGCCATTTTTACGTGGAGGGAGAGCTTTGATCAAATTATGCTGAAATACAAGTTTTCTTGGGGACATTCTATTAAAATATGCTTGAGGGGAGAGGTTTGATGAAAAAAAGAATAGCTTGGATTTTGGTAATATGTCTTTTGGCAATGACTCTTACGGCTTACGGAGAAAGTCCATGGCAACAAGTGGAGGATTTAAAGGGTCCGATAGAGATTTTTGTTGAGAGGGTAGTTTCGGCTTGGGGCACTCACGAAATAATCGTGCGCATAAATGATCCGGCCCTGAGAGAGGAAGCAAATGTCATTGAAATAAATGTAGACGGATTCAATGGCATAATAATGGAAGAGGAGTCGGGGCTCAAGGCAAATGATATGAATCTTTCCGGAGATCCGATCGATCCGTCAAACCCGGGATTCGACAGAGGCTTGTATGCGTATGACGGAGCGGAGGAAATAGTCTTTAAAGTTCTTCCCAAGAAGTGGTATGTCGAAGACAGCGGATACGGTTCGGAAGAATCGAAATATGCCAATTTTGAAATCAA
>CAZEHH010000074.1:3346-7024 GCA_964512505.1 uncultured Peptostreptococcaceae bacterium | reverse complement strand
TGCCAAGTCCCTTGACTTCGGCTCCCTCTATTTGCTCCATTGCTATCTGTTCCTGAGTTGTTCCCTTTTGGACTCCCACAATCTTTCCGTTTAAGTCTTCAACCGTCTTGATGCTATCTGCATTCTCAACGTTTACCATTACTCCTTGAACAGCTGTGTAATAGACTTCCGAGAAATCAACCGACAGCGCACGCTCCTCGGTTGGGGTCATTCCTGCGATTACCATGTCGATTCCGCCGGCCTCGAGTGCGGCAAGCAGACCATTGAAGGCCATGTCCTTGATTTCAAGCTCTACTCCAAGGTCCTCTGCAATTGCTTTAGCGATTGCGATGTCAAAACCTACGATTGTATCCGCCCCGTCTTTTACAACGTGGAATTCGTATGGCGGATAGTCGGCGCTTGTACCTATAACCAATTTGCCGGCATCCTTGATTTCATCCAACTTTGTTGCTTCTGCAGGCGCCTCTTCTACTGCAGGCTCTTCCGCCTCGGGTTCAACATCCGCTTTCGTGCAACCTACAACGGCAAAGATCATAATTCCAACCATAAGCAATGCCAATAATTTTTTTGTGTTCATGAATAATCCTCCCTTATTTGTATTCTGCGTTAATTATACGCATAGTTGCATATTTATGCAAGCTTTTTTTTCATTTTTATTTGTCTTTATAAAAAAAACATTTAAAGCCTTTAATACGGCAACTGCATACAGCTTTTTAGCTGTATGCCAAAATGAATTCGTCCGCATCAATTGGTGCAATAGCATATGCCTATGGCTTTTGGCCCCAGATGCGCACCTATTACAGGTCCCAATTCTTCTATTGTTATTCGGGCGTCCGGAAAAGCCTTTCTTAGTACTTCCATGTATTCTTCGGCTTCATCCTCGCTTAGAATATGGCAAATGGACAAGATTTCGGCGTTTTGGGGTATGCTTTCAATCATTCTGCCTACGGCTTTTTTCTTGCCTCTAACTTTGTCTACAGGTTCCAGCGCTCCGTCAATGAGTTCTATTATCGGCTTCACCTTGAGCAGGTTCCCAAGGAAAGCCTGGGATGGTGTGAGCCTCCCTCCCCGCTGCAGATAGTCGAGGGTTTCCACAGTGAGGCTTATGCCTGTTTTTTTCTTTTCTTTTTCTATGGCTTCGACAACAGCCTTCCTGTCATCTGTCTCTTCACACATTTCCAGGAGCTTTTCAACCAATACTTTCAGGTTTGCGGCTGTTGTCCTGGAATCTACAACACTTATTTTATCCGGTGCAATCATTTGGGCCGCCATTGATGCGCTGCCAAATGTGCCGCTCAGCTTGCCTGATATTGTGATTGCTATTACCTCGTTACCGTTTTCAACAAGTTCCCTGAAAACTTCCGCAAACGATCCCGCGGATGGCTGGGAAGTCGTTGGAAAAGACTTTGATTCCTTTAGTTTTTCAAAAAAACTCTCGAATTCTCCGGGATATCCCTCATCCTGCACATCTCCTTCAAAATGTATTGTGAGTGGAACAATTTCTATTCCTTTGAGTTCGGCATATTCTTTTTTTATATAAGCAGTACTGTCTGTAACAATTTTTATTTTACCCATAAAATCCTCCTTAAGCTATTAAATCAATCTTATCAGATTAGACCCATTCTAACAATATGGATTAAATGTGTAAAATATGTTAAAATGCATTGATGACAGAATTTTCTTTCATTTGGAGGGGTGCCTATGAAAACCGCAAACAAAATCATCACTGTAATCATTACACTGCTCTCGATAGCGGTATTCGTACTTTACGGCAGTTTGTTCTTTAAAGGGGGTTTTACGGGCGCAGGCAAAATCGCAGCCTTGGCATTTTTTACAGCCCTCGTGTTGGCAATGATTTACACCGGATATAAAAGGATGAATGAAATCGAAAAGGAGGACAAGGATGATTTTAGTAAATACTGACTACATAGACAACCGAAAGCTTGAAACAATCTCAATCGTCAAGGGAGCTACCGTAAGGGCCAAGCATGTCGGCAAAGACATAATGAGCGGCCTTAAAACCCTTGTAGGAGGAGAAATCGAAGCCTATATGGAAATGATGAGCGAGGCAAGGGCGATAGCTACGGAAAGGATGGTCAAGGAGGCGGAAGGGCTTGGGGCTGACGCTGTAGTCAACATACGGTATGCAACAAGCGCAATAATGCAGGGCGCGGCAGAAGTCATAGTCTACGGGACGGCTGTTCGCTTCATAGACAAATAAATTTTCAAACCCGGCCTTTTATGGCCGGGTTTATTATATTGCAGATTCAATCAAGGGACAAGAAAATCAAGCGCACCTGGAACAATGGAGAATTCAAGCGGAAATTCAACGCTCTTTTCTCCGTCCGTATCCACAAAAAGATCCGTGCTGTCTGTCCAGACTTTCAATTTGTCGGTTTTGAAATAAAGCACATTTGAATCTTTTATATGCTGGCCGGATATCAGTTTCAGAAAAACAGCCGCCATATCTATTATGTCGGATTTTTTGATTGCTATCACGTCAAGCAAACCGTCGTTCACTTCGGCATAAGGCGCAAAATTCATGAATCCGCCTGTAGAAGATGAATTCATCACTGCAAAAAGATAGGACTTTATTTCAAGAATATCTCCATTGTATTCGAATTTGAATGTATAAGGCTTCTTTATTCCGTCACTGACTTCGCGGATGCCAGCCGCATAATAAGCCAGCCTCCCAAAGGCAGTTTTGCTTTCGACCGGTGTTTCATACCCGACTTTCGCCATCATTCCGGCAAATGCCACATTAATAAAGAAACGGTCGTTGACTTTTCCTACATCGACGGTTTGAAGCTTGAATCTTTTTACAATATTGAAAACAGCGTCCATATCCCTTGGCAAATAAAGATAATTGGCGAAATCATTTACGGTTCCCGCCGGAATCAGAAGAATCGGGATTCTTATTCCATTGTTCATCATTATATTTACGACTTCATGAATGGTGCCGTCTCCACCCGATACCATAACCATGTCGATATCTTTATTTGAGGCGGCTTCCACGAAGGCCCTTTCCCTTTTCCCTCTTCCGTCTATTTTTTCAACGCATGAAACAATACCTTCCATAATCAGACGCCCCACAAGCGAATTAAGCTGCCTTTGCAAGGTCTTTCTTCCCGCATTCGGATTATTCACAATCATTATTTTCATTTTTTCTACCAAATGTTTCTGTGGACACGTTCGCTGAAATAAGTGTCGTTGGCAGGCTTTTTCTCATCCGGATACCCGAGTGACACCAATGAGAAAGGGACTATGTTGTCTGGCAGTTTAAGCAGCTTTCTAAGACCTTCCATCCTCTCTTCCCTGGGATAGACCCCCAGCCAGACAGAACCGATTCCAAGCTCTTCGGCCATGAGAAGCATGTTCTGCGTTGAAGCCGAGCAATCCTGTATCCAATATCCTTCATAAAGCTGCAGATTCAAGTCTGCGCAAATGCATATCAAATGCGATGCATTCTTCACCATTGCCGCATACGGATGGAATTTGGGAATTTGCTCCTTTATATTGTTGTCCTCTATTATTATAAAGTGCCACGGCTGCTCGTTCCCTGCAGAAGGCGCACACATTCCGGCCTTCAAAAGTTCCATTATTTTTTCATCGTCGATTTTTTCATCCTTGTATTTTCTTATGCTTCTCCTTGTATAGATCGATTTCACTGCAAGCACC
>CAZEHH010000074.1:0-3246 GCA_964512505.1 uncultured Peptostreptococcaceae bacterium | reverse complement strand
ATCCTTGTATTTTCTTATGCTTCTCCTTGTATAGATCGATTTCACTGCAAGCACCTCCTTCAATCGTTCCTGATCAATATCTTTCGCCCGCACACTCTGCAAACCCCATTTTTCAAATTCCGGACTTTACCGGAATATTCGCTTCTGTCGACAATCACAGACCTGCATTCGGGACAATATGTGTTGTTGTCGATTCCCGGAACATTTCCTATATAGACATTGTTCAAATGCCGCTTTGCTGTTTCCGACAAATGTTTTATTGTTTCAACCGGAGTGGGAGGATCGTTTCTCTTCCATGCAGGGTAATACCTTGAAAGGTGCAAGGGCATGTCTTTTTTCAAATCGCCCAAATAACGGCTCATCTCGTCCATTTCCCTTTCATCGGTATTGAGCCCTTCAATAAGCAGCGTGGTGACCTCTACATGAACATTCCTGCATGCGCGTTCTATCGTCTTCTTTACCGGATTCACCGAACCTTTGCAAATACTATTGTAAAAAGAATCGTTGAAAGCCTTTAGGTCTATGTTCATTGCGTCCACCTGCTCCATAAGAGCCTCGAGAGGGTCCTGGTTTATGAATCCGTTGGTCACGAGAACCACCTTCATGCCGTGACTGCGAATAAGCTTTGCACACTTTATTATATATTCGGCATTTATCACAGGCTCGTTGTATGTGAATGCCACTCCTATGGAAACATCTTTCGAGTTTAAAGCCATTTCAAGAAGCCCTTCCGGTTCCATGTGCATTGTTGCCGGCCTTTCATGGGCAATTCTGTAATTTTGGCAAAAATCGCATTTCAAATTGCATCCGAAGCTTCCGACAGAAAAAATTTTTTTGCCCGGATAATAATGAAAAAGCGGTTTTTTTTCGATTGGGTCAATTCCGTAAGCGGCTATTTCGCCGTATCCCATCGCATAGAGTATTCCGCCCCTGTTTTTCCTTGAACCGCAAATTCCTGTTTCCCCCACCGACAGTTTGCATAAATGCGGACACAAAAGGCACCTGACCTGTGATTTATCCAATTTTTCATAAAATCTCGCTTCCTTGAACATACACAACAATCCTTTTCAAATTAATGAACAAACTATTCCTGATGCAATGCCAAAACACCGCATCCCCAATATGTTGATTATCCATAGGTTTCTTGATAAGTCTGTGGATTGTTTTCTGCCGTTTTGCACATATTCACGGCTTTAATCGAAAACTATCCACACTCTCCACATTTTTATCCACACAATATATAGTATCTTGTCAATAATGCCTCTTTACGCGAAATCTCGAAATTTCATAATCCTCTTCCGGATTTATATTCGCCTTTTTCAGTGCAATGCCAATCTGTTCCTCTGCGCTGTCAATTCCGTCAAGATTTGGAAGCAACAATCCCCTCCTTATCCCTTTCTCGACGATCACACCATATTCCAATGGATTCAAGGATTTTATCGAATCCACCTTTTCAGGTTTCTCCAAAATATCCACCGAATATTCCAACTCGCCCAGTTCATCCTTATCCACCGGCAAAAATCTCGGATCCTCCAATCCAGCCTTGAGCGCATTGTCCATTATTTCATCAAACAGCGTCTCATTTGTCGGATAAATGGTTCCTATGCATCCTCTGAGCTGGCCGTTAATCTTTATGCTTACAAAAGCTCCGGCTTTTCTTTCCATCAACTCTTCAGGATATTCCTTGGGGCGAGGCGCCTTATTTTTTCCGAGGACTTTATTTTCAAGCGACATTCTTGCAAGTCTTACGTATGCATCCTCGCTCTCCCTTCTTTTATTCAAGTATTCTCTTCTCTCTTCATACAAGGTCTCCACGATGCTTTCATTTTCTTCTGCCGGAACCCGGGAGATATTGAAAACCGCGACTCCATATCCTATTCCGAATGGCTTTTGATATGAAAGGACCTCCGGATAATTTTCAATTCCGTCGAGCGCGCCAAGAAGTATGTCTATTGACCTGAGTCCGCATTCTCCCGCAGATTCGCTTTCCTTGCTGTCAAAACGCACAATTGACCTGTAATCCTTTTTTCTTATAAGGTCAAGCAACTTTGCATCGAAGGCAGGTCCTGAAGGATGGTATCCGTAAGGTCCGTCTTCGCTGAGCCTGTGGGACAAGTCACCGCTGGCTATTATGGATACGTTGAAGCTCTCCCCTGCCACTGCTTCCTGTATGGCCTTCCCGAAACTGTACAAATCCTCGCATGACAACATTCCATAGGTTATGTGTATAAGTTCGTAGGCTTTGTACTTTTCTTCTATGAAATAAAGCGGCACGATTGTTCCATGGTCCAACCCTTCCTCCAGATCATACTGCCTCGCAGTCAGGTCATCGACCTTGACCGCAACGATTGAACGCAAGCCCGCTCTCCTTATGATTTCATCTACAAGTGTTTTGTTGTTATTTTTGGCAATGAATACACCGCCTGCATTGAATTTTTCCAATGTGCCTCTCAAATGTTCCCCGTAAGACACGGCGACAGCATCCCTGAAAACCGGACCATGCGGCGTTATTACAATTATTGTGTCCGGCCTCTTTTGCCTGACATCCTCGGCTATGTAGTCCATCGACTTTATTGTCTTTTCTATTTTCCTTTCTTCGCCCTTTCCGATTTCCTTGATTATTATAGGCGGATGAGGCATAAGATATGCCGACAATATTTTTCCCATTAGCAAAGCCTCCTTTAAAAATCTATTACCCTCATTGCAAGGCCGCAAAACCAAAAAAGCATAATGCATACGCATTAAGCCTCAGATAAAAGCAGTAGTCAGTGGTCAGTGGTCAGTAAATACAAAAACGTTAAAAACCTAAAAACTCAAATGATTTGGTGATTTTTCTTTGTCTTTATCTATTGTTTTTTCCTTTGCATTTAATCTCTTACTGCAAACTGCTCACTGCTCACTGATAGCTGTCTTTACTGTTTGTCGTCCGTTTGAAATTTTATTTTGACGACATTAGACAATTTCAAGGCGATTGTTAAAATGACGAATGGAGCGTATATCATTATACGTGACAGAGCATTTTCACAATCAACGATGAAATTGGCCTTTGTCGTCAAAATAAAAGCACCATGCATATGCATGGTGCTTTGAATGGCTATACCTATCTCTTTGAGAACTGGGATGCTTTTCTCGCTTTTTTAAGTCCGTATTTCTTTCTTTCGACCATTCTTGCGTCTCTTGTAAGAAATCCCGCTTTTTTAAGTGCTCCCCTGAATTCTCCGTCAGCTTTTAAAAGAGCTCTTGAAA
>CAZEHH010000073.1:2336-7051 GCA_964512505.1 uncultured Peptostreptococcaceae bacterium | reverse complement strand
ATTGGACATTACATTCACTGAAAGGCGGCGTTTAAGATGGATAAAAAAAGAATCGGATTGTTTTTGGTCCTTTTGGGGCTGGCCCTCATACTTTTTTCGATTTTGAACAAATAGAAGAGAAAATCTGCCAGGGGCGGCCTTAATAGGGGAAGCCCTTCTTTTATGAATATGTTTCCCGGCATTTTGCCAGGGAATATATAAGAATGAAAAGGCAATCAAGCAAACTTGCTTTTGCCGCTTCAATTATATACAATGAGGTACTGGGAACTTTAAATATCCATCGGATTCACCTTTACATAAAACCGAATGGAGATGATAAGAATGAAGATGCAGAAATGTTCCATATGCAAGAAAAATCTTGCAGTAATATACACCACCAAAATAGTTGATGGAAAGTCCGAGCTTTTCGGGCTTTGTTTGGATTGCGCAAAAAAAATGGGTTTGCCTGTGATGGACCAATTGATGAAACAGACAGGCATGTCGCCCGAGGAGATAGAAAATCTTTCAAATCAAATGAATCAAATGTTCCAAAGCATGGACATGGACGATTTGGAAAGCAATGAAATGTTCATGAAAATGATGTCCATGGGAACCGGAAGCCAGGATATTGAAGAGAATCCCAGTCTTGGCGAAGGAATCGAAGAAAACAGTTCCGGAGAACAGGGAGAAGATAAAATCGGACAGAAGTCGGCAAAAAAACCCAACAGGAAAGCAAAGGGAAGAAAACACCTGGACACCTATGGGACAAATATTACCGATGAAGCCAAAGAGGGAAGAATCGACAGAATAATAGGGCGTAATCTTGAAATGGACCGCGTTGTTCAGATTTTGAACCGAAGAAACAAGAACAATCCCGTTTTGATTGGAGAGTCTGGAGTCGGAAAGACGGCAATAGCCGAAGGGCTTGCGGTAAGAATAATCGAAAAGCAGATTCCGGCCAAGCTTTTCGACACGGAGATTTACCTGTTGGACATGACGGCGATTGTGGCGGGGACCCAGTTCAGGGGACAGTTTGAAAGCCGCATGAAGGCTATTATAAAGGAAGCGGAAGATCTCGGGAACGTTGTGCTTGTGATAGACGAACTACACAACATAATGGGAGCGGGAGAAGTCCACGGCGGGGTAATGAATGCCGCAAACATTCTGAAGCCGGCGCTCGCGAGAGGCGGGATACAGATAGTCGGGGCTACGACACTGGACGAATACAGAAAACACATAGAAAAAGACGCTGCCTTGGAAAGACGGTTCCAGCCTGTGTTGGTGGAAGAGCCGACAATGGAGGAGAGCGTTGAAATACTAATGGGAATCAAGTCATATTATGAAGATTACCACAAAGTGAAGATTTCGGAGGAAATAGTCAAAAAAGCGGTTGCATTGTCTGAAAGGTATATCACGGACCGGTATTTGCCGGACAAGGCCATTGATGTTTTGGACGAGGCGGGCTCGCGCGCCAATCTGAAGAACAAGGGCATAGTTGAACTGCAGTATCTGAATGAAGCTTTAAAGAATCTGCATGAAAAAATGGAAGATGCCGCAACAATGGAGAACTATGAAAAAGCGGCGGAATTCAAGGCAGAGGAATGCAAATTGCTTGACAAGATAAAGTCAATGGAGGAAGAAACCTCTGATGTTGAAATAACAATCGACGACATCGGTTATGTGATTGAGGCATGGACCAAAATTCCCGTAAGGAGCGTAACCGAAAACGAGGCTGAAAAGCTTATGCGCCTCGAGGAGAGGCTCCACAGGAGAGTGGTGGGGCAGAACGACGCCGTTGAAAGCGTTTCAAGAGCCATAAGAAGAAATCGTCTTGGATTCAGGAAACGCAAAAAACCTTCGTCTTTCATATTCGTGGGACCGACAGGCGTTGGAAAGACAGAGCTGGTGAAATCGCTTTCAGCCGAGCTTTTCGGAAGCGAGGAGGCATTGATAAGACTCGACATGAGCGAATACATGGAAAAGCATACCGTTTCCAAACTGATCGGGGCGCCTCCGGGATATGTAGGCTACGACCAGGGAGGCCAATTGACCGAGCGGGTCCGAAGAAAGCCCTATTCTGTAATCTTGCTTGACGAAATAGAGAAGGCGCATGGCGATGTGTTCAACATGCTGCTGCAGATACTCGAGGACGGAAGGCTTACAGACAGCCAGGGAAGAACGGTCAATTTCGAGAACACGGTCATTATAATGACATCCAACGCCGGAACGGGACTCAAGTCGGCTGGCATAGGATTTGAAAAAAGAGGAGACCGGGCGGAAGAGGAAAAAGTCAATGACGCACTCAGAAAAATATTCAGACCGGAATTTCTAAACCGGGTTGACGAAATAATCGTTTTTTCAAAATTGACAGAAGAACAGCTCAAGAAAATTCTCGAGCTCATGCTGCGCGAGGTGGAAATGGAAATAAAGGAAAAAGGCATAGAATTCCAAGTGTCGCAAAGTGTTCGTGATTTTCTTATCGAAAAGGGTTACAATGATAAATATGGGGCGAGGCCTTTAAGGAGAGCTGTGCAAAAATATATAGAGGATGAGCTCGCTGAAAATTATCTTAGAGGGAAGCTGGAAAAAAAGACAAGCCTGTCGATGGATATGAAAGACGGATTGCCTTCGATAATCGAATAGGATTTGAAACAAAAGAGTTTCCGGATTCGTCTAAAATGGAGACGCGGAGAAACGCGGATTCAAGAAAAGGGGGTTGCCGTGAAGAAAACATCAATTTTGACAGTATTGACAATCGTGCTTGTTTTTTCATCAATCGGAGCGGCATACGCCCAGCAGGAAGAAATGGTTTTGCCTGATTATTGGGATGAATTCTTCAGCGAACCCATAATGTACAATTTTTTTATAAACAATGAGCAAACGGACTATTCGATGGGAAGGCCGTATATCAACAAAGACATGATAGTGATGGTGCCCCTAAGGGTATCTGTGGAAAAAATGGGCTACAAGGTTGTTTGGAACAACAATATAAGAACCGTAATAATATACAACGACCAGTCAATGTATATACTGAAAATAAACAGGAACAGATACTACAGCCGTTACAATTCATCTGCAGTCCTTTCAAAGGAGCCGGTGATAAGGGAATCGAGAACCTATGTTCCGTTGGAGTTTTTTACCACGTTAATGAAGATCGACGCCAAAATCGATTCTGACGGAAATTTGCTGATACAGTACTGAAAAAGAAATCCCGCATAATTGAATGCGGGATTTTGTGTAATAAAAGAAGGAATTATGCCGTTTGAAATATAACTTAAGCTTGAGAAGGTTGAACAAAGCTTGTATTAAAATATAAGAGGAGGCGCTGTTTTGAAAAATACCATTTACGAGTCAAAGGATTATAAAATAAAATTATTGGATGAGGAACACGACCTTGACGACTTGCAGGGACTTTGCCGAAACTGCAGTGATTACTACGACCTCCACGGAATCGAAGAGATAGGGAATGAAACGGTTCTGAATTTTTTCAATGAACTTCCGAACGGCAAGAAAAAGGAAGACAAGTTTGTGCTCGGATTGTTCAAGCAGGAAAATCTGATAGGCGTAATTGAGGGCGTAAAGGACTATCCGATTGAAGGCACATGGTTCATAGGACAGATGATGGTGGACAGCCAAAAGAGAAGCAGCGGGCTTGGAGCTTCATTTTTTGACGAGTTCCAGGACTGGGCGGAAGACAACAGGGTTGAAAAACTTCGCCTTGCAGTTATGTGCGACAACGCGCTGGCAGAAAAATTTTGGAAAAGCAGGGGCTTTGAATTCCGAGAACAGAAAAGCGACATGGAAATCGGCAACATAAGAGCGGATTTGAATGTATATGAAAAAAAATTAAAATAGGCAAATGAAATAATATATTGTATACACCTTTTCTTTGTGTTAGTATCTTTATTATAAATAAAAATAGCGTTTGGATGAAGGTTCCGGAAGCCATAGGCGACCGGTCCCGGACAGACCTCTGGAGAGACTCTCAGGAGCACCGAAGGGGAAAGCCGTAAATGGTGAAACTCTCAGGTAAAAGGACAGGGGATTCGCATAAGCACGGCACAGCTATGCTTATTATCGATTTCCGGCTCCGAGAGACTGTTTTTACGGTCTTTTTTTTATTACAAAAATAGGGAGGAAAGAAGATGAAAGTGGTTATAACGGTCATAGGGGAAGACAAAACGGGGATAATTGCCAATGTTTCAAAGACGCTTTGGGAGAATGGCGTCAACATACTGGACATAAGCCAGACCATAATGCAGGAATATTTTGCAATGATAATGATGGCCGACATTTCAGGAATGGAAATACCGTTTGGCGAATTGAAGAAAAAGCTTGAAAAGGTGGGCGACAGCATACAAATGGATATCAGGGTACAGAATGAAAAGATATTCAAGGCCATGCATCAGATATAGGGGAGGGGAAAAAATGAACCAATATAAAAAAATAATGGAAACAATACAAATGATAGACCGGGAAAAACTCGATATACGGACAATAACGATGGGAATATCCCTGCTCGATTGTTGCGACGGTGACGGGGAGAAAGCTCGAAGTAAAATGTACGAAAAGATAGTCCGAAAGGCGGAAAAGCTGGTTGCTACAGGAGAGGACATCGCAAGCAAGTACGGAATACCGATAATCAACAAGAGGATTTCGGTAACCCCGATCGCACTCGTTGCCGGAGCCTCTGCGGACGAGTGCTATGTCGCATATGCCGAGATGATGGACAGGGC
>CAZEHH010000073.1:0-2236 GCA_964512505.1 uncultured Peptostreptococcaceae bacterium | reverse complement strand
CCGGAGCCTCTGCGGACGAGTGCTATGTCGCATATGCCGAGATGATGGACAGGGCTGCCAGAGAAACGGGAGTCAATTTCATAGGCGGATTCTCCGCACTGGTGCAGAAGGGTTTTACGAAGGGCGACAAAATACTGATTGATTCCATACCGGAGGCCCTTTCGGTCACCGAGAGGGTATGCTCTTCTGTAAATGTGGGGGATACCCGTTCGGGCATAAACATGGACGCGGTCAAGCTGATGGGCCAAACGATCAAGCGCACCGCTTACCTTACAAGGGAAAATGACAGCATAGGCTGCGCAAAGTTGGTGGTGTTCTGCAATGCGGTTGAGGACAATCCTTTCATGGCAGGAGCATTCCACGGAACAGGGGAGGCTGACAGCGTAATAAATGTAGGCGTGAGCGGTCCGGGTGTGGTCAAGTCGGCCCTTGAAAAAGTCAGGGGGGAGAGCTTCGACCAAGTAGCGGAGACGATAAAGAAAACGGCTTTCAAGATAACAAGGGCAGGACAGCTTGTTGCAAGGGAGGCGGCAGAGACTCTGGGCGTGCCGTTTGGAATAGTGGACCTTTCATTGGCTCCAACACCGGATGTGGGAGACTCGGTTGCAAGAATATTTGAAGAGATGGGCCTCGGGGCGGCGGGAACCCATGGGACAACGGCGGCTCTGGCAATGCTAAACGATGCGGTGAAAAAAGGCGGCATAATGGCGGCCGAACATGTGGGAGGGCTTAGCGGCGCATTCATCCCCGTAAGCGAGGACGAGGGAATGATAGAAGCCGTGAGAAGCGGCGCTCTGTCGCTCGACAAACTCGAAGCCATGACATGCGTTTGCTCTGTAGGGCTTGACATGATTGCAATCCCGGGGGACACTCCGTCTGCCAGCATTTCCGGAATGATTGCAGACGAGGCTGCGATAGGGATGATAAACAACAAGACCACGGCCGTAAGGGTTATTCCCGTGCATGGAAAAGGATTCGGAGAGGAAGCGGTATTCGGAGGGCTTCTAGGAACTGCGCCTATAATGAAGGTCAACCCGTTCTCGAGCGAATTGTTCATAGCGCGTGGAGGCAGAATTCCGGCGCCGGTTCACAGCTTCAAAAATTGATTCAAACCGTTCCACTTTTACCTGACCCAAATTGGTGCTAAAATGAAATGGGCGAAATAAAAGGGGGAAAACATGAAAACATTCATCAGTGTGGAAGAATTGAAAGAAATGATTGGAAAAGGCGGAGCTATAGTCATAGACTGCCGTTTCGACCTTTTCAATCCGGAATACGGCGCAAAGGCCTATATGGAAAATCATATTGAAGGCGCATTTTTCATGGACGTCAACAAGGACATATGTGGAGCAGCCGAGAAATTTGGTGGAGCCAGGCCGGTCCCCGATTCGGAGGCCTTTGCAAAAAAACTCGAAAAAATGGGTGTTGGCAACTCTACCCTCGTAGTCCTATACGACGACAACATATACGGGGCGGCACGTGCGTTTTGGCAGATGAAATACATAGGCATGGAAAATGTTGCGATTCTTGCAGGAGGATTCAAGGAGTGGGTAGAATCCGGAGGAGAATGCTCGTCCGAAATTCCCAAGTCCGAAGAATCCGGAAGAATCACCATAAGAATCGACGGGTCCATTTACTGCGACATGGATCATGTATTGAAAAGCAAGAATGCAGGGGGAACTGCGATAATCGACGGAAGGGCCCATGAACGCTTCACAGGCGAATACGAGCCGCTTTACGCGAAGGCCGGACATATACCCGGGGCTTTGAGTTTTCCGTGCTCGGCAAACATGGACGGCGAGTGCAGACTGAAGGACAGGGAATTGCTTTCGGAGATATTCAAACCTCTGGAGGGCGCAGACGAGATAATAAGCTATTGCGGCAGCGGAATAGCAGGGGCACGGAATTTTGTTGCGCTAACGGAATTGGGAATGCCGGTGAGGCTTTATGCCGGCAGCCTCAGCGACTGGATTTCATACGATGAAAACGATGTGGAAACAGGAGAGTAGAAAAAACTAAAAAGGGACAGACATTTTTGGGTCCATTTTTGAAACATGTTCAGCGGGCAAGAAAAACAAGAACAGCTTGCAGCTGGCAGTTGGCAGTTTGCAGTAAAAGATTAAAGAGCAGATGTCAGATATCAGATGTCAGGAAAAAAATAACAGCGTGCAGCTTGCAGTTGGCAGGAAGAACAGTGGAAAGTAGTAAGTGGAAAGTGGAAAGAAAAAGATTAAAG
>CAZEHH010000072.1:6208-7455 GCA_964512505.1 uncultured Peptostreptococcaceae bacterium | reverse complement strand
TTCACTTTTGTGATAATTTCCCATGAAAATTCGAATCAGAAAAATATCAGGCTCAGCAAGCTATTCGTATATTCCGGCACTTTTGCCGTTTCTTTTGCTGCACTCTTCCTTGCAGTTTCTTCGTTTGTTCTTTTCAATATCAATGAAGACCTTACAAATGAAGTTCTTTCAAGCCGCGAAAGAACAAAAAATCTTATGGCTGTCAACAATTCCTATGAGGAGCAGATTGACAGTCTTAAAAACAATGCCGTGATTGTTTCAGAAAAATTGGATGAACTTAATGTTCTTGAATACAAAATAAGAGACATGGTCGGTTTAAGTCTTTCAGAAACAGAAACAGCATCAAGCGACTTGGCAAAGCCTTTATCCCGTTCAGCCGACAGGACAGTCAATCTTCCGGAAGACAACTTCATTTATGTCCCAGAAGACAACAATGAAATAATAGACTTGTTGGAAGATGAAAAAGACATAATCGATAAATTTTCAAAGGATTTGGAGATACGGCTTGACTTCCTTGAAGCAAGACCGGATTTGATGCCTGCAGCAGGTCGGATAACTTCTCCTTTCGGATTCAGAATCCATCCAATTACCGGAAGAAAAGACTATCACAAGGGAATAGACATCGCCAATAATCAAGGAACTCAAATATTCGCTGCCGGAGGCGGAGTCGTAACCTATGTCGGCTACAACGGCGGATACGGAAGAATGGTAATCATCTCCCATGGATATGGATATAAAAGTGTTTATGCGCATTTAAAATCAGCATCTGTAAAAACCGGAGATTATATAAACAAAGGCGACTTTATCGCGCTTATGGGAAGCACAGGCATCAGCACAGGTTCACATCTACACTTTGAAATTCATTACAATGGGAAACAAATTAATCCACTGAACGTAATCGAAAACTGATTTTTTATTAAAGCCGCCAATTGGCGGCTTTAATTTTTTTAAATTCCCATTATTTCCTTGAAGCTGCATACCTTGTTCCTGCTCACCGGAATTCTTTCCTTGCTTCCTGTCACTACAACCTGAAGCGTCCCGTTAAACCAATTGTACACTTCTTTTACATGGTTCAAATTCAAAAGATAACTTCTATGCGTTCTGAATAAATTGTAATCTTTAAACTTGTTCTCCAGTTCCGACAAAGTCAAGCTTGTTATATACTCGCCTTTTTCAGTATTTATAAGCGTATTCCTTCCATCCGTTGTAACATAATAAATTATTTCAGGCTCAAGAGGAATATATTT
>CAZEHH010000072.1:3922-6108 GCA_964512505.1 uncultured Peptostreptococcaceae bacterium | reverse complement strand
TCCTTCCATCCGTTGTAACATAATAAATTATTTCAGGCTCAAGAGGAATATATTTCCCGTTTGCATATACACTTATTCTTTCGATTTTTTTGTTGTAGCTCTCAAGGAAGGTTTTGAGTCTTTCGTCTGCTCCATGCTGCTCTTTGTTTTCCGTATTTTCCCTTATTTTGTTGAGGGCCTTTGATAGTCTATTGCTGTTTATCGGCTTCAAGATATAATCTATCGCATTCACCTCAAAAGCCTTTATTGCGTAATCGTCATAGGCAGTCACAAATACTATCGACGGATAATTCTTTTCCTTTGTGATAATATCCGCCAACTCTATTCCGTCTCCGCTCCCGAGGTTAATATCGAGAAAAACTGCATCGGGCTTGAATTCGCAAATGACATTTTTCGCAGTCTCCATATCGTAGGCTTCCGCAACGATTTCAACTCCGCCGATTTCATTCAGCATATATTTGATTTCATTTATGGCAGGCATTTCGTCATCAACAACAATGCATCTTATCATGCGATTCTCCCCCTATCCAACTCTTTTTCGGCCGGAATCCTCAAGCTGATTTTAGTTCCGGAATTTTTTTCTGATTCGATTTCCATGCCGTAATCAAGCCCGTACTTGCATTTCAGGCGCTTGTCCACATTGACAAGCCCGATTGACCCGTCGATATTGTTTTCCTTTATTTCTCGAATAATTCTTCCATCTATTCCTATTCCATTGTCCTCGATAACAATGCTGTAGTAGTCTTTGACTTTCTCTATGGATATTTTTATCTTTATTCCTTCCTGCATACCCTTCATCCCGTGCTTGACCGAATTTTCCACAAGTGGTTGCAGTATCAGTGGCGGAACATTAAAGCTCAGCCTCTTGTCCACATCAAATATAACGTTGATTTTGTCTCCAAAACGCGCCCTTTCAATTGCAAGATACGACTTTATGTGCGCTATCTCTTTTTCCAAAGGTATTTCGTCCTGTGATATCTGCATGTTCTGCCTTATATAATCGCATAGATTGAATATAAGATTTCTTGCGCTATCCGGATTTGTCCTTATGAAAGAAGCGATCGTATTCAGTGCGTTGAAAAGAAAATGCGGATTTATCTGCGCCTGCAAAGCCTTCAATTCCGCTTTAGCCACAAGCTTCTTTTGATATTCAACCATTCCGAGCTCTATCTGGGTTGAAAACAGTCTTGCAAGACCCAAAACAAGTTGGACATCATGCTCTGTAATCCCTCTCTTTTCCTTGCTGAAAATCTTCAGGGTTCCAACAACCTTGTCTTTCTCCTTGAGTGGAACTATCACCCCCGAACTTATTTCAGCCTTCGTTTTATGTTCAATTTCCTTGACTTGTTTAGTTATTTTATACTTGCCTGTTCTTATTACTTCCCTTGTTATGCTTGATATGCCCATTTCCCCCGGAATTATGTTTTCGCTTCCATTTCCGACATATGCCAATATTTTATTTTCATCAGTGATTGAAACCGCGGCCAAGCTTGTCATTTCATATATGATTCTGGCAGCCTCTTTTGAAGTATCCTTGTTGAATCCTTGTCTGAGATAAGGCAAAGTTTTGGTTGCGATGTTTAGAGTCAATTGCGCTTGCTCCGCTTTTATTCGCTCTTTTTCAAGAAGTATGCTTTGCGTTATTGCAATGAAAAGGGAAATTCCGATAGAGTTTACAAATACCATCGGAAGCCAAATTATCTTAACCAATTCCAATGCATCCGAAAATGGCTTTGCAATCAAAAGAATTATCAACATTTGAAGGAGTTCGGCAAATGCTCCCATAACAAGAGCCCCGAGCCAGTCCATTCGTATGTTCCTGAACATTTTGCTGCAATATCCAGCCAGCAATCCTTCCGTAATTGTTGACACTGCGCAAGCCACCGCCGTAAACCCGCCTATGTCAATAATCCATCTGTGCGAACCGGCTATTAAGCCGCTCAAAAGCCCGACCAAGGGACCGCCAAGCCACCCCGCAACGAAAACACCAATGATTCTTGAATTCGCTATTGCGCCATTTACCGGTATTCCTGCGTATGTGCCGAGTATTCCCATCAATCCAAACAATACCGACATTAATATTTTATCAACCACAGTTATGTTCTTTTTTGTGACAAGGCGCTTGAAAACCGCTATTTTCGACAATAAAAAAGCCAAGGTAATAATAATCCCGACTTTGCTTGTCA
>CAZEHH010000072.1:0-3822 GCA_964512505.1 uncultured Peptostreptococcaceae bacterium | reverse complement strand
GCTATTTTCGACAATAAAAAAGCCAAGGTAATAATAATCCCGACTTTGCTTGTCATATCTGTCAAAAGAATTAAAATAGTCTCATTCATAATAATACCCCTCGCATGCATCGCTATATTCAAATATAAATATAGCTTCTGATTTACAGAAGCTATATTTCATACCCAAGATGCCGTCTTCTTTAAATTCATACCCGGTTACAACCAGGTGGGTGCCCTATTCTCTGCTTTTGACGTCCATAAACAGGCTTGCCATCCACAGAAAAACACGGGCTCCCGTATTAAATCCAGTGGTTGAATTTATTAGAAATAACAAACACCTCAGGCATTTCCTTTTCTTTATATCATTATATAACATAGTCGCAATTATTCAAAATTTTTTCGTCCCATAATATCCCGCATGTCGCGAGGCAATTCCGACTTGATTTCAACAATTTCCTTTGTCACAGGATGTCTGAATATATAAGAAGCGGCGTGCAATGCCTGTCTTCCAATCAATTCGCTTGGGGTGCCGTATAAATCGTCTCCCAGCACAGGATGGCCTATATGCGCCATATGCACTCTTATCTGATGCGTTCTGCCTGTCAGCAGCCTTATGTTCAAAAAACTCAAATCATCCGATTCGGAAACAACATAATATAAGGTTGTAGACGGTTTCCCTTTTTCCATGACTTCTCTCCTGATATTCAATATATCCGGCTTTCCTATGGGATAGTCGATTCGGTCTGATTTTTTATCCAAGATGCCAACAACTATCGCATTATATGACTTTTTTACTTCTCCATTGTTCATTTGCACCGCGATTTGATCATGGATATATGAATTCTTCGCAATAAGGACCACACCCGATGTGTCGCGGTCCAGACGATTTACATGCCTTACTATATAATCCTCTCCTTTTGATTTCATATATGAGGCTATTCCGTTAGACAATGTGTCTTTTTGATCCGTCTTTATCGGATGGACCAAAAGCCCAGCCGGTTTTTCCACAGCCAACAACCACTTGTCTTCAAACAGAACTTCCACTTCAATTTCTTCATTCGGAGTATCCTCGCATGGTTCTTGAGGGAAATGTATCTCCAGCAAATCTCCCGATTTTACCCGGCTGTAAATCGAAGTTTTTTCACCATTTGACTCAACCGCTTTTCCTTTTTTGAGCTTTCTCACAAGTCTCCCCGACATTCCCATTTCTTTATACAATATGTCGATTATTTTTTTGTCTTCATTTTTTTCGTCAACTAGAAATTTAAAGTCCGGATTCCTTTTCATGCTGTATTGCCACCTTTCAAAATCAAAGCTTTTGGTATATAGTAGTGTTAGCCTACAATCAAATTTGCAAGGAGTACATATCCATGAATGAAAAACTGATAAGCATTGTATCAAACAATAATTCACAGTCCCTGTATGCGGAAAAAATTCTCGTAAAAGCACTTATAGACCGAAATTTCAAGGTCAAAACAGAGTATGATCCAGATGCTGAATTATTGATAACAATCGGTGGAGACGGTGCTTTCTTAAGAACAATGCATAAATACGATTTTCCTGAAATGCCAGTAATAGGCATAAACACAGGTCATCTTGGTTTTTTCCAGGAACTTCTTCCCCAAAATATCGAGGATTTTGTAGAAAAATATGAAAGAAACGAATATAGGATTGATGAAATAAAACACATAGAAGCCGAAATATGCACTCTTACTGATTGCATGCAAGTAATCGGCATCAATGAAATTGTCATAAAGGGCGACAAGTCGGCAACCATACACTTGCTGATTACCTTGGACAACGACGTACTCGAAAATTTCAGCGGAGACGGCATTCTTGTTTCCACTACTGCGGGCAGCACCGCCTACAACTATTCACTTGGCGGAAGCATAGTGCATCCAAAAATAAACATACTCCAAATAACACCCGTATCTCCAATAAACACAACAGCTTACCGTTCATTCACTTCAAGCGTAATACTTCCAGAATCTACTGTAATAGGACTAAAACCCGAATACACTTATGAAAATTCCATACTTATCGTCACAGACGGTATGGAATACAATTACAAAGAAATCGAAAGCATAAGCATACGGTATTCCGAAGTCGGCACCAAGCTGCTCAGAATGAACAACTATAATTTCTGGTATAAGGCAAAGGAAAAGTTCCTATAAAAAACTCATCTTACAGATGAGTTTTTTTCGCTTCATATTGAAGGGCCAGATATGTTCCAGTGGCTTTTTCTTTGACGAGAATGAATTGTTCAAAATTCTTCTCGCAAAATCTTGAAATTGCTTTTTCTTTGATGTCTTTCATCTTGAAGTCGATTACATTCACATTTGCTTCGCGCCATCCCATTTGCAGCAGCTTCGAAACAGAATTTGCCGTCATCATTTCAATAGGCAGAGATCCGAACACGTTTCCCTTGACATCTTCATGTTCCTTCCAAAAATTGTTATGGGTTATGAGGGCATCCGCCTCTTTAAGCTGCATTGTCCTTTCCACTGCAAATTTTTCTAGATAATCACCCTTGAAATAATCCTTTTTAAGAATCGGCTTCAACAGGAATGGAAGCTTGTTTATTACTTTATATTGAATGGGATGCTCCGGAATATCAACAGTCCCTTCTTCTATTTCATCGCAAATAGATCTTATGCGAGTCAAAATTTTCCTTATATCTTCAGGGTGCTTTATATAGCCGGCCCTCTCCAATTCCAAAATCTGTTTTTTCAATTCATAAATGGCAGGTTGCATGGCGACCTCCTGTGTCAATTTAAAAATCCCTTTACATATGATAACACATTAATCCATAAATTGACACTCGGTTGATTCTGCGGTTCTATTTTGTCAATTCCATGATTACATTCATGAAAATTCCCAAGTCCTCACTGCTTACATCCTTGTTTGTGACAAATCTGTATTCTTCGTTTTCCGCCCCATTTATCAATATGCCGTTCTTTTTCATTTCCTTTACCAGTTTTTCTTCTTTTATCAATTCTTTTGGTATTGTGCAATAAACCATGTTGATGTCATTTCTGTCGTGTTTTACGTCTATGCCTTTGATTTCATCCAATTTTGAAGCCAGCATCTTCGCATTGTCGTGGTCCTCATTCAAACGGTCAACCATTTCAACCAATGCCAATATTCCCGGGGCTGCAATGACTCCTGCCTGGCGCATGCCTCCGCCCATCAGTTTTCTGTTTTTCCTGGCCCTTTTGACAAATTCCCTATCACCCGCTAAAATTGACCCGATTGGGGCTCCAAGTCCTTTTGAAAGACAAAACATCACGCTGTCTGCACAGTTCGCAATATCTTTTACATTGACATTCAAAGAAACTGCCGCATTAAAAACACGTGCACCGTCCATATGTATCGGTATTTTATTCTTTTTGGCCAATTTTCGTATTTCTTCATATTTATCAGGAGAAACAGCCATTCCGTTTGAGTGTGCGTTTTCTATGCATATCAATCCCGTATCGGGGAAATGTATGTTTTCGCTTCTTATCGCTTCTTTGACATCATCAAGTGACATGTACCCTTTTTCATCATCGACAAGTCTTAGCTGTACACCAGCAATTACTGCCGCGGCGCCGACTTCATGCTGAAATATATGGCTCCCTTTTCCAAGAATAACCTCGTCTCCGCGTTTCGTATGAGTCAATACGGCAAGCTGATTTCCAAAAGTTCCACTCGGCACAAATACCGATGCTTCTTTTCCTATAATTTTTGCAGCCAAACGCTCCAATTCGTTTACTGTAGGGTCATCTCCATAAACATCGTCACCCACAATGGCATTTTCCATAGCTGTTCTCATTCTGTCTGTCGGTTTTGTAACAGTATC
>CAZEHH010000071.1:0-7461 GCA_964512505.1 uncultured Peptostreptococcaceae bacterium | reverse complement strand
CTGACGTTTCCGCCTGATTTCCTGACTATGTCTGAAATTGATTCAAGCCTTTTCACGTGATCCTCAAGTATGTCTATGAGAAAAGGATTGCAACCCGGCATAGGCTGTATTATGAATCCGCCGGCTGCTCCTATTGAAAAATCCCTTTCAACGAATACTCCGAGCGAGACCGCCGAAGGCTCCTGCTTGGAATACATGAAATACGCCGCTATGTCTTCAGCTATCTCGCCTGAAACCAATTCGGACTGTCCGATGTAGGGCTCCTTCATCCCAAGGTCCTGAATCACCAGCAATTGGCCTTCCCCTATCGAACCACCGACATCAAGCTTGCCGTTTTCGTTTAATTTAAAAGGCGCTTTTGCATTGGAAACATAACCCTTGGCCTTCCCTTCGGAATCGGACACGGTAACAATGTGTGAAATGTCCGCCGACCCCTTTATTTGAAGAGTGAGCTTGTCCTTCTTGCCTTTCATCATCCATCCCATCATTGATGATGCAGTCAGCAGCCGTCCCAGCGCCGCAGAAGAAACCGGAGTGGTTTCATGTATTTTTCTGGCTTTTTCAACCAGGTCGGTAGTCTCTCCTATAAAAAATCTCAATTGGCCGGACTCCGCTATGCCCCTTATCAACTTGCTTCCCATAATTTTCTCCTTCCGCTTACAATTCACAAACGAATGTTATCCTCTCACTCTCTTTCACAGGTTCTTTGAATGTAAGAGTCTCGTAAATTTTAATTTTGCCGAATCCTGCGTAACGCAGCATTTTATCAAGTTCACCGATTCCGTATGCCCTTTGGAGGTGCACTTCCTCATGCTTGCTGTACAATTCCCCTTCTTTCCCGAAAAAAGTGAGGAACATTTCTGTCAATTTTTTCTTTCCGTCATAGAAGTTTTCCCATATATAGGAAACTTCAGGCTTGTTCTCGGCAAAAATATTGTTTCCCAAAACAGTTGAAAGCTTGTATTCAGAGCTTATGTCGAATATGAACACGCCATCCGGTTTTATTATTGAGGAGACCTTTTTGAAAAGTTCTCCGGCTTCGCTTTTGTTTGTGATGTAGTTTATTCCGTCGCAAAGGCAAAGGACAGCATCTGTTTTTCTGTTGTAATCCAGACTGACCATGTCTTGAAGTATGAATGGAATTGACAGGCCTTTCGCCGAAGCCTTTTCACCCGCAAGTGTCAGCATCGATTCCGAGATGTCCAGACCTGTGCACGAGTAACCCCTCTCCGAGAGCCTGATTGCAATGTTCCCGGTTCCGCAGGCCAATTCGAGAATTGTTTCCGTGTTTGCCTTGCGCCTTTCAAAAATTGCCGTGACATAATCCGTCCAAAGATCATAGTCTGTTCTTTCCATCAGGCAATCATAATATTTCGCAAAATAAGTATATGAATCCATATTTACCTCCAAGAAGTCAAAACTACGATTTCAAACAAAACATACATAGCTCCTGTCACCGCTACGGGAATAAACCCCCACCATCTTACCTGATCAGCCTCTTCAGTGTCTAATCCTTCTCCTGTTTCATCATACGTGTTTGACGGATAAATCTTAAGCCTTTCCGCCGAAAGCTTTTTCAGCCTTTTTATCAACAGCCATGAAACTATCAAACATCCGGATATCAGAGCCACAATCGACAAATATTGAATTGCCGGTCCGCTTTTCGAAGCAGTGTCCGCAATTTCCGCGCCGGAGCTTTCATTCTGCGCCATGGAAGTCATAAATCCTATCGTAACAGACAATGCGTTGTGCAACGAATGCGCCAAAATAGCGGAATATATGGAATCTGTAATATGCACATAGTAGCCGAACAATGCTCCGAGCATTATTGGGGCTGCCAGATTTTGCAGATTGAAGTGGAAAAGGCCAAACAATACAGCCGTTGAAAGAATTGCCCTTTTAGGCCCGTAACGTCCGTAAGCCTTCATTATCAAGCCTCTGAACAAAAACTCCTCGCATATTCCCGCGCTGACTGCAACCGCAAAAATTAGCAAGGCATATTCCTGCGCATTGGTCGCCGTCGGGAAAGGTATTGGTCTGTACCAGCCTATCGAATCAAGCAAATTGATTACAATCAGGTTCCCCATTATCGATACCGGATAAAACAGTATCGCGATTGAAACAATCAAAATTCCTTCTCGAAGCGGCAATGGGTTGAGCCTGAATATTTTCTTCATTCCGCCCCGTGTCCAAAATGCAAAAATCACCGTCGGCATCAGCACAAGCAAAAATTCAGTAGCTATCAATCCCAATTCGGCATTTATCGACTGTATGATGGAGCCGATTGTTACAAGAAGCACAGCCATAAACAAATAAAGGAGATTGACGTTTGAAATTGTCATCCGTTTCATCGATTCATCCCCTTCATCACTCTATTAAAGACGCATACGCCTCAAGTCCTTTCACAAGGACGGATTCGTCAAAATTGAAATTCTGGCTGTGCAGCGGACTCACGAATCCTTTATCTTCATTCTTGGTACCGAGGAAAACAAACAAGCCTGGAACCTTCTTTTGGTAGTATGAAAAATCCTCTGCAAGCATCTGGGGCTCTATGTCTACGATTTCTCCTCTATACGACTCCCTGAACCTTTCAACGAGCCCTTTGTCGTTTATGACAGGAGGATACATATCCCTGAAAACCGTTTCAATCACGCACCCGTAAACCTTCTCTATTCCGTCGGCAATATCCCTTATGCGGTTCTTTATTGTAAGGTAGACATCTTCGCTGAATGTCCTTATCGTTCCTTCAATAGCCATTTCTCCGGAAACTATGTTCCTCGCCTCGCCTCCCCATGCCTTTCCAAATGTTATTACTGCGGGGTCTACGGGCCTTATGAATCTGCTTACAATCTTCTGTGTTTCGTTTATGAATGCCGCAGCCGCAACAATTGCGTCAATTCCTTCCTGCGGCTGAGCCCCGTGCGAACTTAGCCCGCGGACTATAACGTCAATCTCCCCGGATTGCGCCATCAAGGGACCGTCCTTCAGTGCAATCTTCCCTTCTTCCACAAGCGGAAAAAGGTGCAGACCGAATATTTCATCGATGTTCATGTCTTCGAAAACCTTGGAGCCGGCAACCACCTCTGCCCCTCCAGGCCCTTCTTCGGCCGGTTGGAAAACTAATGCGACATTGTCCTTTGTTGTTTTTCTGTTGTCCGCCAAAAATTGCGCAAAGACAAGCAATATGGACATGTGCCCGTCATGGCCGCAGGCATGCATCATTCCCCTGTGTTGGGACCGCATTTCATGCTTTTCACTTTCTTCGACCGGCAATCCGTCCATGTCTGTTCTGAAGGCCAAGGTCCTTTTTCCTTCTGTTCCCTTGAAAAATGCAATCCAGCCGGTTTCTGCGACCTGTTCCAATCTGTCCGGAGAAAGTTTTCTCAAACGGTTTTCTATATATTTGCTCGTCTTGAACTCTTTAAAACCGATTTCCGGAATTTTGTGAAGTTCGCCTCTGATATCCGAAAGCAATTCTTTGTATTCCTTTTCTATTTTCATTTTTCTGTTCTCCTTCATTGATGTCCCTCCTATTATAGTATAATTATCCCATAAATGAAATGCATACGCTGCTATTGCCCTCTTCTGTTGACAAATACTGTTTTAAAGTATAGAATGTCGAGTAACATCGATACAATTCAATAGCCGTTCTTTAGGTTGTACTTTAGAGGAGCGAATTTCAATGAGTGCCATGGACCAGATTGGGGTATCTTAATCCATGAGAAAGGTGAATTCGCCGAAGATACTGTCCTCCCCGGGGCAAATATCTGGTATCCTGTTTAATAGACATGGTACTTTTGCTGAATAGGTGCCCACCCTTTCAGTAAAGCGCTAACTTACACAGGGCAAGAGATATTTTGATATCAAACAGTCAAAGTTCTTTTGCTTTGGCTGTTTTTTTGTACCCGTTTATATTATTATTAACATATAGGAGGATTTAAAATGAAAAAAGTGAACATTGCAGTAGTCGGAGCAACCGGCATGGTAGGAAGGACATTTCTAAAAGTTCTCGAGGACAGGGATTTCCCTTACGAAAACCTGTATCTCTTCGCATCGGCAAGATCTGCCGGCAAAAGTCTTGTTTGCAAAGGCAAAACATACACCGTCGAGGAGCTCAATGAGAATTCTTTTGACAGGGACATAGACATAGCGCTCTTCTCTGCAGGTGGAGAAACCAGCAAGAAGTTTTCTCCAATAGCCGCATCCAAGGGTGTGACCGTTGTCGACAACAGCAGCGCATGGAGAATGGACCCTGCGGTGCCTCTTGTCGTTCCAGAGGTAAATGCTGAAGACATAGCGTGGAACAAGGGCATAATAGCCAACCCAAACTGCTCGACCATTCAAGCTGTTGTAGCGCTCAAGCCCCTTTACGAGACTTACGGGATTGAAAGAATCGTATATTCGACATACCAAGCGGTTTCAGGCTCGGGAGTAAAGGGTGTTTCGGATTTGGAAGAGGGCCTCAAGGGCAACAACACATGCAGGGCATATCCCCACCCCATAGCAAACAACTGCCTTCCCCATATAGATGTTTTCCTCGAAAACGGCTATACGAAGGAAGAAATGAAAATGATCGACGAAACAAAAAAGATAATCGGGGACTACGGCCTGAAGATTACAGCTACAACTGTACGGGTTCCTGTTTTCTACAGCCACAGCGAATCAATAAACGTACAACTCAAGAAACCTTTTGAGGTAGAGGACATCAAGTCCCTTATGGATGAAGCCGAAGGCATAGTGCTTATGGACAATGTTTCCGAAAACATATACCCGCTTGCTTCTATTGCGGCAGGAACAGACCCTGTTTATGTCGGCAGGATCAGAAGGGACTTCAGCATAGAAAACGGACTTAATCTATGGGTTGTTGCAGACAACATCCGAAAAGGAGCGGCGACAAATGCCGTACAGATAGCTGAAAGGTTGGTTGAAACTCTCTAAGGGACACCATTGAAAGGAAAAGGTGATGTTATGTCATTATTCAGAGGCTCAGGCGTTGCGATTGTCACTCCCTTCAACGAGGACGAAAGTGTAAATTATCAGAAGCTCGGCGAATTGATTGATTGGCAGATTGAAGAATCTACAGATGCTCTTGTTATCTGCGGAACAACCGGAGAAGCCGCAACCATGGACAGCAGCGAGCAAAAGGAGACAATCCGTTTTGCGGTGGAAAAAGTCGGCGGACGCATACCCGTTATTGCCGGAACCGGAAGCAACAACACCGCGCACGCAGTCGAGATGAGCAAATTTGCAGAATCTGTCGGAGTCGACGGTCTTTTGGTTGTGACTCCATACTACAACAAGGGAACACGAAGCGGCCTTGTAAAGCACTATGAAGCCATTGCCGATTCTGTTGAAACACCTATAATAGTCTACAATGTTCCTGGAAGAACGGGGGTAAATATTCTTCCCGAAACCGTTGCCGAATTGGCAAAGCATCCCAACATACAAGGCGTAAAAGAAGCAAGCGGAAACATATCCCAAGTGGTTGAAATTGCCAGATTGGTACCGGACGACTTTTACATCTATTCCGGAAACGACGACATGGTTGTCCCTCTTCTATCTGTAAAAGGAGACGGTGTGATATCCGTAGTCGCAAACATTGCCCCGAAAGACACTCACGACATGGTTATGAAATTCCATGAAGGAGACCTGAAGGGCGCTTGCGAGCTTCAATTGAAAATGAAGGCTTTGATCGATGCGCTTTTCAAGGAAGTCAACCCCATACCCGTTAAGACAGCCCTCAACCTGATGGGGCGCGGAGTGGGCGGATTCAGGCTCCCTCTGTGCCAAATGTCGGAAGGCCCGCTTGCCAATCTAAAAGAGCAAATGCGCCTTTACGGATTGTTGTAGGTAATGGCCATGATTAGAATAATATTGCATGGAGCAGGCGGTAAAATGGGCGCTGTGGTAGCAGAAATAGTAAAGGCCAGCAATAATATGGAGATAGTATGCGGAATCGACGCTTTCGCAAATCCATCCGATTTTGAGTTTCCATTGTATGAAGCCTTCGAATTTTCAACCGAAAAGGCCGACGTCCTGATAGATTTTTCTCATTTTTCAGCGGTCCCCAACGTTCTGAAATACTGCGTGGATACAAAAACTCCTGCCGTGATATGCACCACCGGGATAGACGGCGAATTGGAAAAGGCCATAGACGATGCGGCCAAGCATGTCGCGATTTTCAGAAGCGGCAACATGTCACTCGGAATAAACCTGCTTATCGATTTGGCCAAGCGGGCAACTTCAGTGCTTGGAGACAATTTCGACATCGAAATAATCGAAAAGCACCACCACCGCAAAGTTGACGCGCCAAGCGGAACGGCATACATGATAGCCCAGGGAATTGAAAGTAAAAAAAGTTCAGATGGGTCATTCGTATATGGAAGGCATGGAAAAGATGCCAAGCGCAAGCCCGATGAAATAGGAATTCACGCCGTCAGAGGCGGAACCATCGTGGGAGAGCATACCGTTATTTTCGCTGGAAACGATGAGATAATCGAGATACGCCACAGTGCAACGTCCAGGAACGTATTCGCTGAGGGAGCTGTGAAAGCCGCCGAATACCTTTTCGAAAAAGGTCCCGGACTTTACGACATGAATTCAATATTGAAAGGATGATGGAAATGAGCGAAAAATACGATATGACCGATCCGTATCAAATAGCAAAATTCATAAAGGATGCCAAAAAAAGCACCCCTGTAAAAGCATATATAAAAGGCAATCTTGAAGGAATAGTCGCAACCGAAGATTTCAAAGTCTTCGGAGCAAACGATTTCTGGGTTCTTGTGGGAGAAAATTCCGCAATAGAAGTTTTTCTGAAAGGCCATGAACAGCTTATTGACTACTACCACATTGAAAACGACCGCAGAAATTCAGCCATCCCCATGCTTGACTTAAAGGAAATAGAAGCCCGGATAGAGCCGGGCGCAATCATCAGGGACAGGGTAAAGATTGGAAAGAATGCGGTCATAATGATGGGAGCTGTAATAAACATCGGTTCTGAAGTCGGCGAAGGTACAATGATCGACATGAACGCCGTATTGGGAGCGAGGGCGACAATCGGCAAAAATGTGCATGTTGGAGCCGGCTCTGTAATAGCCGGGGTTCTTGAGCCCCCGAGCGCAACGCCTGTAATAGTTGAGGACGACGTCCTCATAGGCGCCAACGTTGTTGTTCTCGAAGGAGTGAGGATAGGAAAAGGCGCAGTAGTCGCAGCCGGAGCGGTAGTCACAAAAGACGTTCCAGCCGATACGGTAGTTGCCGGAACGCCCGCGAGAGTAATCAAGGAAAAAGACGCGAAGACTATTGACAAGACTAAGCTGCTCGACGATCTTCGAGGCTGATTTGGACCATTAAAACTTGCCGTTTCTGCGTTGCCGCCCGAATTTTATTCGGTCACGTATATCAATATACGCTCCCATCACAAAATCCGGGTGGCGCCTTGAACCGAAAAATTTTCTC
>CAZEHH010000070.1:4363-7492 GCA_964512505.1 uncultured Peptostreptococcaceae bacterium | reverse complement strand
TCAAAGATTGTCAAGAGCTTACATAAGAGCTGTTGCAGACCTTATTGGCGACAATGTGGACGTTCCTGCACCGGACGTAAATACTACAGGACAAATAATGTCATGGATGATTGACGAGTATGAAACTATAAGAAGACATAAAGAGCCTGGCTGCATAACAGGAAAACCTGTTGGATTCAATGGATCTTTGGCCAGAACTGAAGCTACAGGATACGGTGTTGCCCTCATGGCCAGAAGAGCCGCTGAAAAAGTAGGCTTGGAATGGAAAGGCGCAAGAGTTTCCGTACAAGGATTTGGAAACGTAGGATCCTTCACTGCACTCTTCCTGCATCAATTGGGAGCCAAGGTTGTAGCAATAGCCGACATAAGCGGAACAATGGTTGACGACAACGGTCTTGACATACCTGCTCTCATCGATTACGTATACAAAGATGGAAACAAGGTAATCAAGGGATTCCAAGGAAAAGAAACCACAGACGGAAAAGACATCTTCAGCGTACCTGTTGATGTGCTTCTACCTGCAGCACTTGAAGGACAAATCACCGGCGAAGTTGCTGAAAAAATCAACGCTAAGATTGTTTGCGAAGGCGCAAACGGCCCGACTACACCTGACGGCGACAAAGTGTTAGCTGAAAGAGGAATCATCCTCGTTCCCGACATTCTTGCAAACTCAGGCGGCGTAACTGTTTCATACTTCGAGTGGGTTCAGAACCTTCAAAACTACTACTGGTCATTTGAAGAAGTTCAAGGAAAACAAGAAGACCTCATGAACAAGGCATTTGATGAAATTTGGGCTATAAAAGACGAATTCAACACAGACATGAGAACTGCAGCTTTCATGAAGTCGGTAAGAATAGTAGCAACTGCCATGAAGTGGAGAGGCTGGTACTAAGCCGAAACGATTGAATTGCATAAATTCTAAATAAGACACCGCATTCCATTATGGAATGCGGTGTTTCAGTTTTTGATGAAAATGCGTTTTCAATCATGGCAAAGGATTTAGCAAAAGAATATGCCGTCAGTCAAAAAGGCAGTTTTTAAAAACCATTTTGGCATCTCCGGGGAGCCCGGTGTCGTAATCCAAATCGGGGAAAAAGCTTTCCAGTTCGTTTTTTTCCAAATTTCCTTCAATATATTCATTGGCTGCTGAAATCCTGACAACCGCATCGGAAACGGCTTCCCTATAAAGGTCGAAAAAACTTTTGTTTGAGTACTGCCCGGTAACAGGATGACGCCATTTTTCATTGGTGATGTTGGCATAATCGATCGATTTGATTTTTTTTATATCATAAACGGATGCCTTGCAAAGGCCTTTTGTTGCAAGCAAGGAGTCGGAGAGAGCAAAAAAAGGTTTTTTCAATCCATAGGGGTCATAAAGAAGCCTTAGTGAACGCTTCATTGTTTTGAGGGACTTGAGAACTTCCTCGGGAGAAATCGACTCTCTGTACAAATTTGAAATCAATTTCGCGAAATCCTCATATGCGCACAGCACGTCGTCTGAGGTTTCCAGAAAAGCGGATCTGTCAATCAGCCGTGGAGGCTCCTTTATCATTTTTTTTACCAGAAGCATGTCGAGTATTGTTTCAAGCCGCTTGTGGCAGATTTGATACTCCGGATGCTTACCAGTGTAATCGAATCCGGAAAAATAAAATATGTAGGGATGGCATATTGTATCGAGGCTGCAGTGGCATATGAGACCGCATATGCAGGCGGATTTCATTTCATTGCAATTTTCAGAAATTCGGAGTTCTCTTAAAAGGCCCGAGAGGAAAGCGCCGGTTTTTTCCTTGTGCATTATGTTTCCTATGTCAGAGGTCGAGCTGCGGTTCCATGGGAATATTTCACGGTAAAGGAAAGGGTCGGGACCCTGAAGGCCGTCGTTGAACAGGCCTGGATGATTTGCCGCAGAAATCTTGAATTTGTTTTTCCCCGGCAGTGCGTTAAGCACATCGTAACCCATGAATATGTGGGACATGATGTCGGGCATAAAAACACCTCTTCTCATATTTTTCTATATACTACCCATATTCTTTTCTATTTATTGCTATTATTATATAATAAAGAGAAAGTGTCTTAAACAAGCTGATTGCTGCAAAAAGGAGACCTTCATGAAAAAAGAGGAACGGAGTTGGATTTTATATGATTGGGCGAATTCGGCGTATTCAATCGCGATAACCACTGCCATTCTGCCTTTGTACTACAAGAATATTGCTACGGGCGTTTCAACTAGCCTTTCGACGGCATATTGGGGCTATGCAAATTCTCTCGCTACAATACTTGTATCGGTGCTTGCTCCCATTCTCGGCACCATAGCAGACTACAGGGGGTACAAGAAGAAGTTCTTTCTATTCTTTTTTCTCATAGGCGTCATTTTTACAGCTGCTCTTTCCACGGTTGGAGAGGGAGAGTGGGTCAAGTGTCTTGCTCTATACATTCTAACGGTCATCGGTTTTGCGGGCGCAAACATATTTTATGATGCATTCCTCGTTGACGTGACAGTGACCGAAAGGATGGATTGGGTTTCGTCGAATGGATTCGCGTTTGGATACATAGGAAGCACAATACCTTTTATGGCAAGCATCGGCCTCATAATGAAGCCGGAACTGCTTGGAATTAGCGTTGCCTCGGCCACAAGACTTTCATTCATAATAACGGCTCTCTGGTGGGGACTCTTCACGATTCCGATGCTCAGGAACGTAAAACAGGTCAATTACATTGAGCGAGAACCCAATCCTGTCCGGAATTCTTTTAAAAGGCTTTACGGCACAATAGTCGATATATCGAAGCACAAACAGATATTCACCTTTCTTTTGGCTTATTTTTTCTATATAGACGGTGTGGACACTATAATTAAAATGGCGGCTGTATACGGTTCGGACGTAGGCATTTCCGGCAATGATCTTTTGGTTGTTTTGTTGGCTACACAATTTGTGGCTTTTCCATTCGCTTTGCTGTACGGGAAACTTTCAAAGAAATTCAAAGGCAAGAGAATGCTTTATGTTGGGATTTCGATATACATAGGCATTTGCAGTTATGCGTATTTCATTGAAACAACAAAGCAGTTTTGGGTGCTCGCCATGCTGGTCGCTTCATCCCAGGGAGGGATTCAGGCGCTTAGCCGTTCATATT
>CAZEHH010000070.1:0-4263 GCA_964512505.1 uncultured Peptostreptococcaceae bacterium | reverse complement strand
GCCATGCTGGTCGCTTCATCCCAGGGAGGGATTCAGGCGCTTAGCCGTTCATATTTTGCAAAACTTGTGCCGAAGGACAAGGCCAACGAGTTTTTTGGAATATACAATATTTTTGGCAAATTCGCCACATTCATGGGGCCCTTCCTGATGGCCGTAGTTTCTCAAATATCGGGGAACTCGCGTTTGGGCGTATTCAGCATAATTGTTCTTTTTGTTTTGGGAGGCCTGGTTTTACGAAAGGTTCCCGAAATGGATTAGGGCAGACCCATACGGCATACACACCGTTGCTTTGCGTTCGGTCGATTGCAATAGCAGGATCTTTGGAAGGCGAGCTGATATTTTCATATATCGGTTTTCGTCTATCGGGGAGGCACAGCTGTTGCGGCTTCCTTTATGAAACAGTATTTTGTTGAATCTGTAGTCATGGAAATGTCTGCAATAGGCGGAATCCTTATTCTTGCAATGGTCTCAAAATGCTTCAGGAAACTTTTATGCCGCCGGTTTATTTTAATTCAAGAACCGTTTTGGATTTTAAAACAATACTATTCAAAAGAATCGCCCCCTGCCGAATTGTTTTCAACAGGGGGCTGCTTTCATTTTTGTCAGGATTGGGATTCAAAGGCATCATGGGCGAAGGTTATGGAATCCCTGTAATATTTGGTGATGACATCCGACGGTATGTTCATCTCTGAAGCAAAACGGTATACTTTTCCAAAATCGGCTTTTTCGTATGATGGTATAATGTCGAATATTTTTTTGTACGGATTGTCTTTTCCCATCAAAGCGTCTTTGACAAGATCGGACAGAGGCAAATCCTTGAGCAATTCTTCTATGGGAGAATCCATTATGGTTCCAATCATTGAAAACAGACCCATCAAAAAGAATTCGGAAGACATATTACGATACGGTGTATGTTTTGAAATTGATTCTAAAAGACATCCGCGGATGATTGATGTGCGGACAAGCTCCGCAGGCTTGTTTTTTCCGGCATCGACCATCATAAGAAGAAGCGTCCAGTTTCTGAGTTTTTTTATTCCCAGCATTAGTGCGGCTTGTTTTATCGATTTTACTTCAAAGGTCTTATAGTAAGCCGCTGAATTGACCAACCTCAAAAGTTTGTAGGAAAGCGAAACATCACTTTGGATTATATTCGATATATTGTCGAAGTCAGGGTCGGAATTGTACAATTCCTTAAGTATGAGAAGAAAACTTTTGTTGTCGCTGTGGAGCGACTTTCCGCTTACCATTGTGGGTTTGCTGAAAAAATAACCTTGGAAATAATCGAATCCCTCTCTTTTTGCAAATTGGAATATTTCGTCTGTTTCGACTTTTTCGGCCAACAATTTAATCGGCTTGTTCTTATAGAGTTCCGCAATATGGGATATTTCCTGTTCCGAATTATCAAGGAAATCCACCTTGAGGATATCTACAAGTTCAAGAAGGGGGTTTCCCATGTCTCTTTCATGGACATAGTCGTCCAAAGCCAAGGTGTATCCTTTTTTCTTTAATTCGGAGCATTTTTCAATCAAAACCTTATTGGGCCTTATGGTTTCGAGGAGTTCAACAACCAAAGTTTTGTTGGGGAAAATCATGGGGGTTTCATCCATAATCAAATGTTCGGTGAAATTGATGAAAACATTCTTTCCTTGGGAAAATGATTCAAAATCCGTCGCCAAGTAGCTGTTGATAAGCACCTTTGAAGTCGACTGGTCGTCCGAATCATAGTCGGCAAAGCCTGGAATGGCAGTATTTGATTCCGAGGGATAGCTGTTTTCCTTCGGATTGCTTCTGTAAAGCAGCTCGTATGCGTAGACAGTAAGGTCTCTTTTGAAAATGGGCTGTCTTGCCAAAAAATAATCCAATTGTTTTTCCTCCGACTAATTTGTCATTTTTTGTATCTATATATATTTTAACACAACTTTGAGCTTTGTAATATTCAAAGGACAAAGTTGAATTGATAAGTTGTGAAAGCTTGCAGAGCAGTTTTACGAATTGTATTTCAGCCTAGAATACAATTCGAATTTTTATGGACAAATAACAAAAAAAATCATTAAAGGAGTTGAAATTTTTGATTATTTGTATTAAAGTAGTAATTGGGTTAGCACTCAACGAAAGAGAGTGCTAATAATAACTAAAAATAAAATACTTATATAAAAAAAGGAGGGTTTTCAATTGAATATCAAACCATTGGGGGACAGAGTAGTAATAAAGAAGGTGGATGCCGTTGAAAAGACAAAGAGCGGTATCGTGCTTCCCGGCCAGGCGAAGGAACAGCCGCAGATGGCTGAAGTTGTTGCAGTAGGCCCCGGAGGCATGGTCGAAGGAAAGAAGGTTGAAATGCAGGTTTCTGTAGGAGATACGGTTATTTTTTCAAAGTATTCAGGCACCGAGGTTAAATACGACGGCGAAGAATACACAATAGTCAAACAGAACGATATCCTTGCAGTAGTGGAATAGATTAAAAAAGAGACGGAGGGAATAAAATGGCTAAAGAAATCAAATTCGGAGAAGACGCCAGAAGGAAGCTTGAAGAAGGCGTAAACAAATTGGCAAACACAGTCAAAGTGACACTTGGACCAAAAGGCAGAAATGTAATCCTCGACAAGAAATTCGGATCGCCGCTAATCACAAACGACGGCGTGACAATCGCGAGAGAAATCGAATTGGAAGATGCTTATGAAAACATGGGAGCCCAGCTTGTAAAGGAAGTCGCCACAAAAACAAACGATGTTGCAGGTGACGGAACCACAACGGCTACACTGCTTGCGCAGGCTATAATAAGGGAAGGCCTCAGAAACGTTGCAGCCGGAGCAAATCCGATGATTTTGAAAAAAGGAATCGAAAAAGCAGTTGAAATGGCTGTGGAAGAGATAAAAGGAAATTCCAAGATGATAGAGAGCAAGGAGGCCATCGCACAGGTTGCTTCCATATCCGCATCCGATGAAAACATTGGAAGCCTCATAGCCGATGCAATGGACAAGGTAGGCAAGGACGGAGTCATAACCGTTGAAGAAGGCAAGACGATGGGAACCCATCTTGAAGTTGTGGAAGGAATGCAGTTCGACAGAGGATACCTTTCACCTTACATGGTTACAGACACTGAGAAAATGGAAGCTGTGCTAAGCAATCCCTACATTCTAATTACTGACAAGAAAATAAGCAACATTCAGGAAATTCTTCCGATTCTTGAAAAGATTGTACAGCAGGGCAAGAAGCTCCTTATTATTGCAGAGGATATTGAAGGCGAAGCCTTGGCGACATTGGTGGTCAACAAGCTCAGAGGAACCTTCGAAGCGGTTGCTGTAAAAGCTCCTGGATTCGGAGACAGAAGAAAAGCTATGCTAAGCGACATTGCGACTCTTACAGGAGGAACTGTAATTTCGGAAGAAGTGGGTCTTGACCTTAAAGAGGCCACTTTGGACATGCTTGGAACGGCAAACACAATCAAGGTTTCAAAAGAGAACACAACAATAGTTGACGGAGCCGGATCTGAAAGCGAAATCAAGGACAGGATCAGCCAAATCAAGGCTCAAATAGAAGAAAGCACTTCGGATTTCGACATCGAGAAGCTTCAGGAAAGACTTGCAAAGCTCTCAGGAGGAGTTGCGGTAATCCAAGTCGGAGCAGCTACCGAGTCCGAAATGAAGGAAAGAAAGCTCAGAATCGAAGATGCCTTGAATGCAACAAGGGCGGCGGTTGAAGAAGGAATCGTGCCGGGAGGCGGAACTGCCTTGATCAATATAATTCCTACAATCGAGAAACTCATAGAAGGGCTTGAAGGCGATGAAAAGACCGGAGCTGTAATAATCAAGCGTTCCCTGGAGGAGCCGGTAAGACAAATCGTCGCAAATGCCGGACTTGAAGGTTCGGTAGTGGTTGAAAAGCTTAAAGCCAGCGAACCGGGAATGGGATTTGATGCACTCAGGGGAGAGTATGTGGACATGCTCAAAGCTGGAATCGTTGATCCTACAAAGGTTACCCGTTCGGCTCTTCAAAATGCCGCTTCAATTTCAGCTTTGTTCCTGACAACGGAATCCGCTGTTGTTGACCTTCCCGAGCCTGAAGCTCCAATGGGCGGAATGCCCGGCGGAATGGGCGGAATGCCGGGGATGATGTAAGTTAGCAAAAGAAGCTGGCAGTTGGCAGTGAGCAGTAAAAGAAAAAGAAAAAGATAAAAGCAGATACTAGGAAAAGCAGATGCCAGTTGTCAGATAAAGATTAAAGACTGGCGGCTGTTCAAAAGCAACAATGCCCGGAGATTAA
>CAZEHH010000069.1:0-7868 GCA_964512505.1 uncultured Peptostreptococcaceae bacterium | reverse complement strand
GTGAAAATCAGCGCATCGTTGAAATACGCCACTGGAAGAAAGAAAATGCTCCCGAAAAGCATCGAATAAAAGGTGAGCGTATAGGGATTGTTTCCTTGCGGAATGCTTTTGCTTATTATAGGGAACATGGCATAGCAAAATCCGGAAAGAAGCCCAAACAGTATTCCCGAAAGATCAAGATTTCCCATCAGGGGGCGTCCTCCTGTAACGGTGAGGAAACAGCCGCCAAGGCAACAAAAAAGAGCCATGATTTTTCCTGGCGTAAGCAGTTCGCCATAGACGAAACGTGCCGTTACGGCCGCAAACACAGGGGCCGTATACATGAGTATCACAGCAAGGCTGAGGGGATTGACTTCAATCGACCTGAAGTAGAAGTAATTGAAAAACATTTGGCTTACCAGTCCTATCGCCATTGTTTTGAAAAGCGTTTTTGAGCTTATTTTAAAACCGGCGGAGGGCTTGGCTAAAATGACAATGCCAAGGAAAACCGCTCCAAGAAACATTCTGTAAAAGACGGTTTCATATGGAGTCAGCCCCAATCTGTATATGTTTTTGACAAAAAGTCCTATGAAACCCCAGCATGTTCCGGCGGCCAATATGTAAATTGTTCCGCAACTTGATAGATTTTTCTTCAAACCGAAACCTCTCATTGATTTGACATCAGCAATTGCACAAAATCATTTTAACATAATGGAGTATTAAAAACAGCAAAAGCCCCGTTAATGACGGGGCTTTTGCTATTGTGTCCATTTTATTCGATATTAATATTACTCGCAGGTGCAGGTGCCGCATGAGCATTCGCAGGATTCCAAAACTTTGCATATGCTTTCTTCACAAAGCTCCTGGTCTATTTTTTCAACAATTTTTCCGTCCTTGACTACTACAACGCACGGGAATTCCGTGACGCCGAGTTTTTCTGCGATTCCCTTGGACTTGTAAATATCCACAGGAGTGCAAACATAACCCTCGCGTTCGTTTCCGATGCCTTGGATCTTGGGAAGGAAATCACGGCTGAACTCGTCGATTGCATTGTAGACGTAAACCAGATTGTCAACATCATCTCTCATGATGTAGTTTTGGAATTGCTCTGTTTCGGCAATGAATTTTTCCGCTCCGAAACCTGCAACGGCACCGTCGCCGACTGCTGTTGCAACCTGCTTGAGGAACTTGTCCCTTACGTCGCCCACTGAGAAAACGCCTTCAAGGTTTGTTTCCATTTTTTCATTTGTTGTTATATAGCCGCGGTTAGTCATGTCCACCTGGCCCTTGAAAAGCTCGGTATTCGGAATGTAGCCGATGAATTCGAAGCAATTGTCGACCTTTACAGGAATGAGTTCTTCCGTTTTGAGGTTCTTTAGCACGACATGCTCGAGATGGTCCTCGCCCTTGAATTCGTGGGTTACCGTGTTCCATATGAATTCCATTTTCGGATTTGCCAAAGCGGCGGCCTTTGCTATTTCGTTGCAGTCCATTTTTCCGTTGTCGTGCATTACCGAAACGATGACCTTGTCTGCAAATTTAGTAAGGAACATGCCCTCTTCTATGGCTGCGTCTCCGCTTCCGATAACCATAACGGTCTTGCCTGTGTTTGAAGCTGCGTCGCATGTCGCGCAGAAAGAAATTCCCTTGTCGAAGAGGAATTTGTCCTCGTTTATTGCTCCTGTTATTCGGGGTCTTCCGCCTGTTGCGATTATGACTACTTTGGATTCGAATCTGTTTCTGAATGTCTCAACTATTTTAACTTCTCCAGTCAAATCGACGCTTTTGACATCTGTCAATTTGAATTCGACGCCGAATTTTTTGGCTTGCTTGTGGAAGAGTTCCATAAGCCCTCCGCCGCTTGCGCCTTCGGGGAATCCCGGATAGTTTTCCATTTCGTTCGTGTATGTCGCAAGTCCTCCGACAAGCGATTTTTCTATAAGAAGCGTCTTAAGGCGGGCCCTTCCGCTGTAGATTCCTGCGGTGAGGCCTGCAGCACCTCCGCCTATGATTACCACATCGTATTTTTCAACTTTTTTTTCTCTAGCCATGTAGAACCTCCCTGTATCTTTCTCGGCGTTTGCCGAATTACATGAAATACTTGACCAACAATTTGCTGCCTACAACTGCCCCAAGGAACATGAAGACTGCAAACACCCATCCCGAAAGGGAAAGGGAAGCTATGCCGCTGTAGAGGGCTCCGATGTTGCATCCGAAGCCGATTCTGGCTCCGTAGCCCATCATGAGGCCGCCAAATATAGCTGCAAAAATCTGCTTTTTATTTTTGATTTTTTTAATCTTGAATTGAGATGCTGCAAAAGAAGCAAACAGAGCTCCGAAAATTATTCCTATGTTTCTCATTGAAGGGGCGTGATTCAGAAAACCCGCTTCAAGAGTGGCCTGTGCGCCTTCGCTGCTGAAATAATACCATTTGTCAACGCTTCCGCCGATGGTCTGGTAAATCCATGCGCCCCAATTTGCGAATACTCCCGAAACTCCCCACGGATTTCCCGTAGAGGCCAGCGTGACAATTTGCATTATGGACAAAAGCACGGCACCTGCGACATAGGTATAAGAATTTTTGAACCACTTTTTATAAAATTCATTGTTTTTGATATCCAATGCGATACCTCCCGGTGTGGATTTGATTAGATGGCTTTTTCAACGAAAACTTCCCATTCGCCGTCGTCCACTTCTTCTATTTCAACATTGTGGCCTTGCTTTCTTGCCCATTCAGGAACGTTTTTCATAGCGCAGCTGTGGTCTATCTGTACAATAACCAGATCTCCGACTTCGAGTTCGTTCAATTTGTTTTCCAGTTTGATCAAAGGCACCGGGCACGCTTCGCCCATGCAATCCAATTCGTATTCTTTAGACATTTATTAATCCTCCTGTTTGTTTTTATTTTTTATTTATTGACTATACGGCTTTCTCAACGAAAACTTCCCATTCGCCGTCGTCCACTTCTTCTATTTCAACATTGTGGCCTTGCTTTCTTGCCCATTCAGGAACGTTTTTCATAGCGCAGCTGTGGTCTATCTGTACAATAACCAGATCTCCGACTTCGAGTTCGTTCAATTTGTTTTCCAGTTTGATCAAAGGCACCGGGCACGCTTCGCCCATGCAATCCAATTCGTATTCTTTAGACATTTATTAATCCTCCTTGTTTTGATTGATTTAGTGAGCTTCGTTCTTTCTGTTTTCCCATTTCTCGGCGGCAATGTATAGAGCGGCTATCAAAAGCAACTGCAATACAACAGCCCCGAACCATCCGAATACATCCGGAAGGAAAACCGCTTTTCCCTTTACGATGAAATTAAGCTTCCACCAGCCAAAATCGTGTGCTCCCCAAAGCGAACCTACGATAAAGAAAAACAATGACAAGATCTGCATTGTGAAGCCTTCGCCTACCCTCATCAGTGTTCCTGACGCGCAGCCTCCGGCGATTACCATTCCTATCCCGAAAATGAATGCGCCAGCCGCAGTCGCCAAGCTGATCGGCACTACGTAGCCCATGCCCGGAATCGGCAAACCTTTTGCAAAGTATCCGTATTTGATTGCCGTGAAGCCTACTGTGGTTATTGCAAAGGCAATCAGTACGGCACGCGTTATGCTTGTGCTTCCGGTGAGGTATGGATCCCTCATCGATGCGGTAAAGCAGAATTTGGCTTTTTGAAGTATGAAGCCGAATCCTAATCCTATTACCCAAAACAAAGCCAGCGTTTGTGAAACCATTCCAAGCCCCAATCCTATAAGAATAATTACTGCCAATGTCACATAAGCCTTTGGAAGCTGGCTTTTTTTCGGCTTTCTTGTTCGGCTGGGTCTTGAGGACCTTCTGCTGCTCAATGAAGATTGGGTGTTGTTTGTTTCTGTCATTGGACCACTCTCCTCAAAATAGATAATTAATTAACAATGCTCATGAAAAGAATAGCACAGTAAAGGTGACGCCCATTAATGGATATGGTGATATAACATTGTAAAAATTTATATCAAGCCGTATTGATTACAATATAAACGCGGGGGTAAAATATTAAAGAATTGAAAAAATGACAATTCAATGTCGAATCTGATACAATGATTCTAAGTTGATTCTTATAAACAGCATAACGGGAGGGCTGTCATGCATATAGAGAGTTTGAAGTATTTTTATGAAGTCGTCAAAATAAAGAGCATTTCGAAAGCGGCCAGCAATGCGCATATTTCACAATCCGCATTGAGCCAGCAGATACAAAAGCTGGAGGACAGCATGGGTCACAAGCTTCTCGAGCGAAGCAACAAGGGTGTTGAATTGACGCCGATGGGCAAAATTGTGCTCAAATACGCCGAGAACATATTCAGGACATATGAAAAGATGCAGGATGAAATGAAAAATGCGGAAAAATCGGACCAGGAAATCAGGATAGAGGCTTGCTGGTCTATTTCGGACTATGCTCTTCCATGTGCGCTTTATGTAATAAAAAAGCAGTTTCCTTACCATAACTACGAGCTGGTATCGAATTCGTCGACAAAAATAGAGGAAGATGTTATGAATGACCTTTGCGATTTCGGATTCATATGCACCGAGCCGCGTATGGAAGGACTGGATAGAATGAAGGTGGCAAGAGACGACCTGGTTCTTGTGGCACTTAACTCGGATGAGTTTCCAGATTCGATTGTATTGGACGAAGCGGCAAAATTGCCTTTTATAATGCTTACCGAAAAGTTCAACATAAGAACAAAGGTATTGGATGAATTCAAGCATGCAGGATATTCTTTCAACGATTTGAACACTGTATTCAGCCTCGACTCCATGGAGTCGGTTAAAGCATCGGTACAGAAGGGTTATGGAGTTTCCCTCCTGCCATACATGGCGGTCAAGAAAGAATTGTATACAAAGAAGTTTAAAGCAATCGAGATTGAGGACAGGAAGCTTGGCTATGAGATATACTTTGTCCATAAAAAAGGAATGGACTCAAGCATTGTAGAGAAGGAGTTCATGGAAAGGTTCAAGGAAATAGGCAAAAGGAGTTTTTGCTGATTTGTCATTTCATCGTGAAAGTTATTTCCCATATTCCGTTCATGACTTCATCGACAGAAAGGGACACTGATTTGTTTTTGAAATGGTCCTGCACGGATTCCACAACGCAGCTGTGGTCGCTTACCAGCATGAAGGATTCTCCGGGAGATGATTCATCGTAGGCTTTTTGTGCAAGAAGAACAGGTATAGGGCACATGTCTCCCAAACAGTCAATTTTTTTCAATGGGATCAATTCCTTTCAAAAGATGATTTAAAATATTATAACATAAAAAAGGATGGTTAAATGAAGACATATCTTATTACAGGGGGGGCTGGTTTTGTGGGCTCCCATTTTGTACGCTTTTTGCATGGGGCGGAAAAAGACGCATTGATCATAAATGTGGACAAGTTGACATACAGCGGGAGCATGGACAATTTCAAAAGCATAAAATCGTCAAAAAGGCATGTTTTTTACCGTGCAGACATCTGCCGCCAAGAAATACTGGAAAAGCTCTACGAACGCCATAAGCCCGACATCGTTGTCAATTTCGCCGCCGAATCCCATGTGGACAGAAGCATAGACAGCAGCAGGAAATTCATAAGGACAAATGTAGAGGGGTTGCGCGGAATGCTCGACCTTTCCTTAAAGCATGGCGTCGAAAGCTTCATCCAGATTTCGACCGATGAAGTCTATGGGCCAATATCCGAAGGCTCGTTTTCAGAGAATGCATGCCTGAATCCCAGAAATCCATATGCCGCCTCGAAGGCGGCCGGGGATCTTCTTGCGCTTTCATACAAACACACGCATGACTTGCCCGTTGTGGTCACGCGTTCCGCAAACAATTTCGGAGAGAACCAGCACAGGGAAAAACTCGTTCCCAAGACAATAGAAAATGCGTTGGAATTAAGAAAAATTCCGATTTATGGAGACGGCAGACAGGTAAGGGAATGGATTTATGTAAAGGATCATTGCAGTGCATTGCTTGAACTGATAAAAAACTTCAAGCCGGGAGAAATCTACAACATCACATCCGGTTTTGAACTGGAAAACATAGAATTGGCCAAAATGCTCATAAGAATGACGGCGAAAGGCCTGAACGGGTCTGACTTCAGGGCAAAGGAAATAAACGAAGGGCTTTTGGATTTTGTGGAAGACAGAAAGGGCCACGATTTCAGATACTCGATTCGGGGGGACAAGCTCAGAAACGACACTACATGGAAACCCGCGTATGATTTTGAAAAGGCCATAGAAAAAACGGTCGATTGGCACTTGTCGCTGGACAGGCGGAACGGAGAAAGACATGAGGATTCCCTTTAACAGAACGGTAATCGGACCCAAAGAAAAAAAGGCTGTCATGTCCGCATTGGAAAGAGGCTCTATTGCCGGAGGGGGAACCTTCACCCTGAATGCGGAAAAGAAGCTTGAAAATATTTTGGGGGGAGCAAGAGTTTTGGCTACTACTTCCGGCACGCATGCCCTCGAAATGGCTGCAGTCCTTTCCGGGCTTAAGGCTGGGGATGAAGTGGTAATGCCCTCATTCACATATCCTTCGACGGCCAACTGCATCTTGAAGACGGGGGCAAAACCGGTATTTGCGGATGTGGCTGCCCAGGGGATGAATTCGGGAATAGAAGAGATAAGGGAAAAAATGAGCGGAAGAACCCGAGCAATACTCTCTGTGCATTATGGGGGACTTTCAAAGGACATAATGGAAATGCGTGAAATGGCCGACAGAGAAGGGCTTGTACTTATAGAGGACGCCGCGCAGGCTTTGGGGTCTGCGGCTTCGGGCCGGCATTTGGGCACATGGGGTGATTTCGGCTGTTTCAGCTTCCATGAGACAAAGAATTTCAAAGCGGGCGAGGGCGGAGCCCTTGTACTGGGAAAAGCCTGCGAAAATCTGGCGGAAAGGGCAGAGGCCATAAGAAACGGAGGTACTGACAAGGCAAGATTCGCCAGGGGCCAAACCAATCATTACCAATGGATCGGAGAAGGTTCCATGTATCTTCCGTCCGATATTCTGATGGCTCTTTTGGGGGCTCAAATAGATGATATGGATTCCATAATTGAAAAGCGTCTTGCAGTTTTCAACGCATACGAAAGGCTTCTCGACAAATACGGAGGATGCAAATTCATAAAAGAGTATTCTAAAGCTCCTTCCGGACATGAAGCTTTCAATGCGCATCTGTTTTATGTGGTATTCGACTCGCCGGAAAGAAGAAAATTTTTTCAAAGCCAAATGGAGAAGGCCTCAATCCAGGCGTTTACGCATTATTGGCCGCTTCACATGTCGCTGATGGGCAAATCCATGGGTTATCATGACAAGGACCTTAAGAGGACATTCGAAAAAGCGCAGAGCCTCGTGAGACTCCCACTTTATGAAAACCTTCGTTCCGAAGAGCTGGAGTATGTGGTTGTTAAGGCGGACTGTATTTTGCGCGAAATGGCAAGGGGTGAGTGAATGGAGCCTTTGGAAAAATTGTCTGTAGTGGTTCCTGTCTACAATGGGGCAAAGTCGTTGAAAATATTGTGCGAAAGCATTTTCGATTCATCAACAGGTTGTTTCGGGCAGGTCGAAATCATCTTGGTGGACGATGGAAGCAGGGACGACAGCTACCGGGTGATGAAAGAGCTGAGGAATTCGGACAGCAGGATAAAACTGATCAAGCTAAAGAAAAATTCGGGCCAGCAAAACGCAACGTTTTGCGGCATGCAATTTGCAGAGGGCGACATAATCGCGACGCTTGACGACGACCTGCAGCATCCTCCGGAAATACTGGGGCTCATGAAGGCTGAAATGGACAAGGGCGCGGAATTGGTTTTTGCAGTGCCTGAGAAGCCGGCCCACAAGTGGTACAGACGTTTGGGCTCCAAGCTGACGTTTCTGGC
>CAZEHH010000068.1:6771-8076 GCA_964512505.1 uncultured Peptostreptococcaceae bacterium | reverse complement strand
ATATCGTCCGACATTTCAAGCCTCAAATCGAAAATACGGTACATAATAACCCTCGACGAGGACACCCAGCTTCCGATGGACTCTGCCAGAAAACTCATAGGAACCATTTCGCACCCTTTAAACCAGGCGGTCTTCAGCCCGGAAAAGGGGCGTGTGGAGGAAGGCTACGGATTCATTCAGCCGAGCGTGAGCATAAGCGTAAGCAGCTCGAACGTTTCCCGCTTCACTCACATATATGCCAGAAACACCGGCATAAGCATCTATTCGGAAAACATATCGGATTTGTACCAGGACATGTTCAACGAGGGAATCTTCATGGGAAAGGGCATTTACGACCTTCCCCTTTTCAACAAGGTGCTTACAGACGCAATACCGGAGAACCGGGTCCTCAGCCACGACCTCTTGGAAGGCAGCCACATAAGGGCGGCATTCGCGACAGACATCGAGCTTGTGGACAACCACCCCACGAGATATTTCTCCTACATAATGCGCCTTCACAGGTGGGTAAGGGGAGACTGGCAGCTTCTGCCATGGCTCAAGTCGACCATTGTAAACAAGCAGGGGAAAAAGACAGTCAATCCCTTGTCGACTCTTTCCAAGTGGAAAATACTGGACAACCTCAGGCGCAGCCTATACACAATATCCCTCTTTGTGCTGATAATAGGCTCGATGACATTTTTGCCGGGCGCTCCATGGCGCTGGCTTTCTGTCGCATTCTTGTCCATGTTCCTGCCTCTTTTGCTCGAAATAGCGGATTCCGCCTTCTCCAAGCGGCACCAGACTCCGAACAGGCTGTACTCAAGAAACAGCAAGGTCAAGTTCGGTTTGAGGGGCACTCTACAGTATTTGCTCCTGCAGACGATTTTCCTTCCCTACGAGGCCTATGTGACGGCCGAGGCCATATGCATATCTCTTTACAGGCTGCTGATTTCCAAGAACAACATGCTGGAATGGGTAACGGCCTCCCTGTCCGAAAAGGAAAAACTGCCGTCCCTTTCGCATTTCATAAGAAAGATGTGGATTGTGTTTGTGGAAGTACTGCTTTTTCTCTTGCTCGTCGCCTTTGCCGGAAAGGGGGCCTCGGCCCTTCCCTGGATTTTTGCGGCCATATGGCTCTGTTCTCCATTCATAGCCTTCAAGCTCGGCTCAAGAAAGCCTGAAAAACCGCTTGTGCCTGATGAGGACACCGCCTATCTGCGCCTTGAAGCAAGGAGGATATGGTCCTTCTACGAGGACCTTGCACAAAAGAGCCACAACTATCTTCCCCCCGACAACATTCAAATTTACCCCCCGAGAGACGCCGCC
>CAZEHH010000068.1:2744-6671 GCA_964512505.1 uncultured Peptostreptococcaceae bacterium | reverse complement strand
CCACAACTATCTTCCCCCCGACAACATTCAAATTTACCCCCCGAGAGACGCCGCCAACAGGACTTCGCCCACAAACATTGGGCTTATGCTTCTTGCCGCCGTTTCGGCCAGGGATATGGGCTATATTTCCATAACAAGGATGATTGTCGTGGTGAAGCGAATTCTCGAAACCGTCTCGAAAATGGAGAAATGGAACGGCCACCTCTATAATTGGTACAACACAAACGACCTTTCGGTCCTCCGGCCCAGATACATTTCAACCGTAGACAGCGGCAATTTCATAGGCTACCTGATAACTCTGAAACAAAGCCTTGCAGAATACCGCGACAAGCCCCTTATTGACGACGACATAGTGCAGGGGCTCAAGGAAACATGCGAGATAAGCGGCAGCATCGACGAGAACATACGCGAAATACTCGAGGATTTCGGAAGCATCAAGGGAAAGGAAGCCCACGAATGGAAGGCTTTTCTCGACAGGATAGTTGAATACGAAAAGACCGCAAGCACCTGTTCCAAGAAAATAACGACAACCGTGCAGGAGCTCTTGTCCGAGTACGACAAGTACTACTCCATCATAATATATCCCGAGGACATCGCAGATTCGACCCACCCCGCCTACAGCGAAATCATCGAGGACACGCGGCATCTGGGAATGGACCTGAGCCTTTCCGAGCTTCGCTCCAAATACAACGACATGATTTTCAAGATAAGAAAGAAAAAAACCAAAGCCGGGGACGCAGGCGAAAAGTCCGCCCTGATCAAGCTCGAGAACAAGCTCAAGGCAATCCTTTGCAATCTGGACGAGGTTCTCAGGACCTTCGACCAGCTAAGCCATTCAGCGGACAATGTCGTCGAGCAGACGGATTTCACTGCCCTGTACGACGAGAAGATACACCTGTTTTCGATTGGATACGACTGGGAGAACGACTATCTGACGGACAGCTACTACGACCTTATGGCGTCGGAGGCAAGGCAGACCAGCTTTCTTGCCATAGTCAAAAAACAGGTGCCCCTCAAGCATTGGTACCGGCTTGGAAGAACCTTGACCCTGTCCGAAGGTTTCAGGGTTTTGGCGTCCTGGTCGGGGACAATGTTCGAGTACTTCATGCCCAACCTCATTTTGAAAAACTATGAAAACACTCTTTTCGATGAAACCTACCACTCTGTCATCGAAAACCAGAAGCTCTACGGTAAAAACAAGAACAGGCCTTGGGGCCTTTCGGAATCCGCATATTACTATTTCGACATCGACCTCAACTACCAGTACAAGGCTTTCGGAGTGCCCGGCTTGGGCTTTAAAAGGGGGCTTGTCAACGATTATGTTGTTTCGCCTTACGCTTCCTTCTTCGGCCTCCCCTTCGACCACCAGGCTGTTATTTCAAATTTGAAGATGCTTGAATCGGAAGGGCTTAAGGGCCCATACGGTTTTTACGAATCTGCCGACTACACAAAAGAGCGCACCGGCGGCAAAGCTGCCAAGAAGATTGTGCAGGCTTACATGGCGCATCATCTGGGCATGAGCATTGTAGCCATAAACAATTTCATAAACGGTTCGATAATGCAGAACCGTTTCCATTCCGAACCGGTTGTCAAGATGGGAGCGAGCATGCTGCAGGAGAAGCTTCCCTTCCGGGTCATAATAACCCACGAGCTGAAGGAAAAGGAAAAAACAACCCCGGAATACGCTCCAACGGAAATATTCATGACACGCGTCTTCAAGCAGGGAATTCTGAGCCTTCCCCGCTGCCATGCGCTTTCAAACAAGGAGTATCAGGTCATTGTCACAAACAACGGAGAAGGATACAGCAAATACAGAAACAAGATGGTGACGCGTTGGCGGGAAGACTTGCATGGAAATTACCACGGACTGGCTTTCTATTTCAAGAATCTTGAAGACAATGACGTATGGTCGGCAGGCTTTGAGCCCGTTTGTGCGAAAACGGAAAACTACGAGGCGCGTTTTTCCCTCGAGAAGGCTGAATTCGTGCAATCGCGCAAGGGCATAAACATACACATGGAAATATGGGTTTCACCTGAAGACAATGTGGAAGTCAGAAGAATATCGATCGTCAACAAAAGGACCAGGCCCGTTGTGATCGAAACAACCAGCTACGCCGAGATTTCACTCAACACCCAGGAAGCGGACGTGGCCCACAGGGCTTTCAGCAATCTTTTTGTAAACACTTCATTCGACCAGCAATCCGAGAGCCTGACGGCAACAAGGAATCCGAGGGAGGAAAACGATTATCCGCTGCACCTTTTCCATTCGGTGTCCTGCGAGGGCCAGCCCTTCGGAAACACGCAGTATGAAACAGACCGCTTCAAGTTCATTGGAAGGGGCCGTTCGCTTTCAAACCCGGCGGCGCTCGAGAAGGTTCTCGACAATTCATCCGGGGTAGTGCTCGACCCGATCGTCAGCCTCAGGAAGAGCGTCCGGATAGACCCTACGCAGAAGGCCGTTTTGACGTTCGCAATGGGAGTGACGCAAAAGAGAGAGGAGCTTCGCGGCCTTGTCGAAAAATACAAGAACCCTTACATGGTGCGCGAATTGTCCGAGCTTGCCACAATACAGGCTCAAGTTGAGGCTGAGTATCTGGACCTTTCGCAGGAAGACCTCTTCCTGTTCCAAGACATGAGTTCCCAGATACTTCATCTCAGCCCGCAAAAAAACCGATATGAACGCATAATAAAGCGCAACAGCAAGGGACAAAACGGCTTGTGGCCTTTCGGGATTTCGGGGGACTCCCCCATACTTCTGGCAAGCATCAAGTGCCGCGAGAGGATGCCCATGCTTTGGAAACTTCTGAAAGCCAAGGAATACTGGCGGCTGAAGGGATTTTCCGTCGACCTTGTGATACTCAACCTGGAGGAATCGGGGTATTTCAAGGACATGGAAGACGAAATAAAGAATATGACTTCCAGAAAGTTCGGCTACGCTTCCGACCCCAAGTCGATGGGAGTATTCATTCTCAACAGCGGCAAGCTTTCAAAGGAAGAGATTTCTCTGCTTTATGCCGCTTCGAGGATGGTAATTGATTGCGAGCTGGACTCTCTGGAAGAACAGATATCGCTTGACGCACCTGTCCAGGAATTGCCTGCCCCGCTCGCTTACCGCGATTACAGCTTTTCAAAGCAAAAGGCCGCATTCCGAAGAAACAAGCTTAAATATTTCAACGGCTACGGAGGCTTCAACGAGAAATACAAGGAATACGTGATACGCCTCAAGGATGGAGAGAACACGCCTGCCCCATGGATAAACGTGATAGCCAACGACAAGTTCGGCTTCACCGTGTCGGAAAGCGGTGGAGGCTACACATGGTACGAGAACAGCAGGCAAAACAAGCTGACTCCATGGACAAACGACAGCCTCTATGACGACCCTCACGAAATAATATATCTGAGGGACGATGAATACGGAAAGGTTTGGTCGGCAACTCCCAAGCCGCTGGGAAAGGGAATGGATTTCGAAATCCGCCACGGCAAGGGCTACAGCGAATTCGTAACGTGCGGCTTCGAAGTGTCTTCAAGCCTCAAGGTCTTCGTCCCGCCCAGGGAATCTGTAAAGCTTTACCGTTTGCGCCTTGAAAACCAATCCGATTTTACCCGCTCGATTTCCACTTTTTTCTATGTGCGTCCGGTAATCGGAGTGGACGAGCAGCATACTCAGCTGCATATAAAGACCCGGCTGGCCAAGAGCCAATACCTGTTTGTGACAAACCCCTACAACTATGAATATCCCGACCAGATCATGTACATGGCGTCTTCGGAAACAATAAGCTCCTTCACGGGCAACCGCGATGATTTCTCCGGCGATGCGGAAATGAAGCTGCTTGGCAAAAGGACCCTTTCGGATGTCTGCGGAACGGGTTTCGACCCTTGCGGAGCGCTTCATGTGTCGACCGTTCTCGAACCCGGCCAAGAAAAAAC
>CAZEHH010000068.1:0-2644 GCA_964512505.1 uncultured Peptostreptococcaceae bacterium | reverse complement strand
ACCCTTGCGGAGCGCTTCATGTGTCGACCGTTCTCGAACCCGGCCAAGAAAAAACGATTGTTTTCATGATGGGCGCCGAAACAAAAGCCCGCCGCATTTTCGAACAGATTGAAAAATACAAAAGCCTGGACCAAGTCAAGAAAGCGGAAACAGGTTCGGCTGAATACTGGAATGCCTTGACAGGAAGGCTTAGGGTAAAGACTCCCGACAACAAGTTCGACGTCATTATGAACGACTGGCTTGTATACCAGACCGTTTCAAGCCGCATAAAGGCACGCACGGCTTTTTACCAGGCGGGCGGCGCCTACGGATACCGCGACCAGCTGCAGGACTCCGTCAATATGATGATGATAAATCCTTCACTGGCCAGGAAACAGATACTCATTCATGCCGCCCACCAATTCGAGGAGGGGGACGTGCTTCACTGGTGGCACAAGGGAGAGACGGACAAAGGCATACGGACCAGATTCTCGGACGACTTGCTGTGGCTGCCATATGCCGTAGCGGAATATGTGCGCGTAACCGGAGACAAGGATTTCCTTTTGGAAGAGATTCAATACATAAGCGGAGATCCGCTTGAGGAAGGAGAGAACGAAAAGTATATAACCCCCAGGGAGTCCATTATTGCGGAGAGCCTTTACAAGCATTGCATAAAGGCCATAGACAGGGCCCTCAAGTATGGAAGCCACGGCCTTCCTCTCATGGGAGGAGGCGACTGGAACGACGGAATGAACGCTGTCGGAGTGGAAGGAAAAGGCGAGAGCGTTTGGCTGGGGTGGTTCCTTCACCTGATTTTGAAAAACTTCGTTCCCATTTGCGAGATTATGAACGACTCGGCCAGAAAGACTCTGTACAGGGAAGCCTCCAGGTTCATAACGGAATCGATAGAGAAAAACGCATGGGACGGATCATGGTACATGAGGGCTTTTTATGACGACGGAAGCCCTCTGGGCTCGATTCAAAACACAGAGTGCATGATTGCTTCGTTGCCGCAGAGCTGGTCAGTAATATCGGGAGGAGCCTCTCCCGAACGGGCGCAAATGGCCATGAATGCAGTCGACAACCACCTCGTGCGCAAGGAAAAGGGCATAATCCTCCTGTTTTCTCCTCCTTTCGAAAAGACGGAGAAAAACCCGGGATACATAAAGAGCTACGCAAGGGGTTTGCGTGAAAACGGAGGGCAGTACACTCATGCCGCGGTTTGGGTGGTGCAGGCTTTCGCGGAGCTTGGCGACGGCAACAAGGCATACGAGCTGTTTGAGATGCTCAATCCCATAAACCACTCCCGTTCCGTCTTCGAGGCCAACCACTACACAGTAGAGCCCTATGTTGTTGCGGCCGACATATACAATGCCAGCCACCACACAGGAAGGGGAGGCTGGACATGGTACACCGGCGCAGCGGGCTGGATGTACAGAATAGGCTGCGAAAACATTTTGGGATTGAGAAAGGAAGGCGACCGGCTTTATGTGAAGCCCTGCATCCCCATGTTTTGGAAAAAGTATTCCATGGAGTACACCTTCAGGAACACACTCTACAAGATAGATGTGCAGAATCCCGGATCGCTTTCCACGGGAAAAGTCCATTTTCTGATAGACGGAGAAATATCCAAGGATGATTTCATTCCCCTTGAAAACGACGGCAAGACTCACAATGTGATTGCCGTGCTCAAGAAGGATTAGGCGACAAAGGCCCCCGGCATTATGCCGGGGGCCTTTGCTATGTTCATTCATTATTCAGGCTGCTATTTGTTCTTGCCGCAGCATTTTTTGTATTTCTTTCCGCTTCCGCAAGGGCACGGATCGTTTCGCCCGACCTTTTTGCTGTCGCGCTGGAATGTCTTTGAGCGGTTGAAGTCCTTCCTTATTGCCTCCCTTGTGTCGGCGCTTAGAAGATCCTTCCATATTTCAAGCTCGTAGAGCCAATCCGCTTCCGCCTTGTGCATGTTGTAGTAGAGCTTTTCCAATTCTATTTCCAGAGTGACTTGGGAATCCGGCTCCAGGCTCTCAAGGCCTACTGGCTTTTTAAGGCTTGTGTTTATTCCGTCTATGAATCCCGCCATTTCCTCTTTGGAGAAACCCAATTCTTCCGCAAGGTCGGAAACCGTTCCGGTCATGGAAAGCCGACCCTCCGTCAGTATTTTTTCGTATGCTTCTTTCTCCTTCAGGAAATACGCCTGCCAGAATTCGTCATACCCACCTTGCTCCTGCTTGCTTTCGGACAAATCGTTCCAATCTTGATATAAACCCAATTCTTATCTCCCCTTTTTCCGGCGATGCCTCGTTTTTTTCATTATAGCACACCCAAGAGGAGGGGGATACGTTTTATGCCTCTCCTATCTGCTCAAACGGTTGTATATCATTATGGCCGCGTCTCCCCTTTTGAGGGAATTCCCCGGATGGAAGAGCCCTTCGTATCCATTGACTATTCCAAGGCCTGCGGCTATTGCCACGTGGCCCCTCAGACAAGCGTAGTCCCCGTCCACGTCCGGAAATTCCTGGACGAATATATTGCCCAGGGATGCAACCTTTTCATAACCAAGGCCCCTTACCATGTACTTTACCGCATCGATTCTATAGACCGGGGCGCCCAAGTCTATTTCCTCTTGGGAGATTATTTCCTCCCTGACCAGATATTCGTACAT
>CAZEHH010000067.1:0-8389 GCA_964512505.1 uncultured Peptostreptococcaceae bacterium | reverse complement strand
CTTTTTGTTCTCTCTCAGTTGCTCCAATTTGTTTATTGCCATTCCTGCCCCTCCTATTGATTATGTGCCTATATTTACCTTTCCGTAAGCTCAAGCAGTATTCCGTTTGTACTTTTAGGATGAACAAAAGCTATTTTGGCCCCGCCTGCGCCATATCTGGGCTTTTGGTCTATCATTCGAACGCCTTTTTCCATAAGGTCGGCTATTGCCTCTTCAATATTTTCCACTCTGAGAGCCAAATGCTGAATACCTTCTCCTTTTTTTTCAATATGCCTTGCAATCGGTCCATCTTCTGAAGTAGATTCAAGAAGTTCTATTTCAGAATCACCAGTTGGAAGAAATGCAACCTTAACCTTCTGCTCTTCAACAACTTCCGTTCCGTCGGCTTTCATTCCAAGAGCCTCATAAAATTCCAAAGCCTTTTCCAAATCCTTGACCGCGATTCCTATATGGTCTATTTTAAGAGCTTTCATTTTTTTCCTCCTTTTTTCGATTGTCGTTTTGCATCTTAGGCAAAATACTTATGACAAAGCTTTACGCCATATCATTTTATATCATTGAAAATCGTTTCTTGCGCCGTATAGGGATCCATTTCCCGCGACGCAACCATTCCGGACAATTCGTTGATTCTCTTTTCCCTTTTCGATTTGTCCAGCAATGTATTCATCAGGCGCTGCCTGACCAAATCAATTATTTCGAACTTGCAGTTGGCGATTCTTCTTTTGTTGAATTCGCCTGTTTCTTTCATATGGTCCATATGACTCTTTATTCCTTCAAGTATATCGTCAATGCCTTCATTGTTTATTGCAACTGCCGGAATCACCGGCGGTCTCCAATTGCCTCCGTTGAAATCAAGCATCATGTTGATTTCAGTGATTGTTCTCCTTGCGCCGTCCCTGTCCGCTTTGTTTACGGCAAAAACATCTCCTATTTCCATTATGCCGGCTTTTATGGTCTGTATGTCGTCTCCCAATCCCGGAACCATAACCATGAGTGTCGTGTCGCACGTCTTGACTATGTCAATCTCGGATTGACCTACTCCAACCGTTTCGATGAATATGTAGTCCGCCCCATAGACATCCAGCACTTTGACTGCCGCCCTTGTAGCTTCGGACAATCCGCCCAGCCGTCCACGCGCACCCATGCTTCTGATGAATACACCAGGATCTGTATTGAGGTCTCCCATTCGAACCCGGTCTCCAAGTATTGCGCCACCTGTGAAAGGACTGGTGGGGTCGACTGCTATTATTGCTATTTTTTTGTTTTGTTTTCTCAAATGTTTTACGAGCTTGTCGGTAAGTGTGCTTTTACCCGCGCCTGGGGGACCAGTGATTCCTATCACGTATGCCTTTCCCGTGTGGCCGTACATGTCCTTCAGTATTTCAACGGCTTCGGCTTCATTGTTTTCAATCATTGTTATAAGCCTCGCCGCCGCCCGTTTATCTCCTTTTAACAATCTTTCACGTATTTCCATTGATTCACCGCCCGATTCACGCATTTTTTCGCAAATCCAACAAACAATCTCATTGGCCGCTTCCGCGGCCAATGCTTGTTTGTTATCTTCTTTTTATATTGTTCCTTATATATTCAATAGTTGTATCCGTGGGAGTTCCAGGAGTGAATACTTCCGAAATGCCTTTTTCCTTGAGAAAAGGTATGTCTTCTCCCGGGATTACGCCGCCTCCTACAACAAGTATGTCCGACGCATCCTCGTCTCTGAGCAAATCTACAACCTTTGGAAGCAAGGTATTGTGTGCTCCAGACAAGATGCTCATTGCAACGCAGTCGACATCTTCTTGAATTGCCGCATTCACTATTTGCTGAGGCGTTTGCCTAAGTCCTGTATAAATTACTTCCATGCCCGCGTCTCTCAAAGCTCTGGCAATGACTTTTGCTCCCCTGTCATGTCCGTCAAGCCCGGGTTTTGCCACTAATACTCTAATGGTTCTTTCCATTTTAATCGTCCTCCCGTTTCCTATATTCGAACCGACTGTTGGTATTCGCCGAAAACTTCACGCATTACTCCACAGATTTCACCAAGTGTCGCATAAACTTTTACCGCTTCCAAAATGAAAGGCATTACATTGTCGTCGCCTTCGCATGCTTGTTTAAGGGCTTTAAGCTTGGCTTCAACCGCATCGTTGTCCCTCTCCGCTTTAAGCTCCTTGAGTTTTTTCTTTTGGCCTTCTCCAACAGACATGTCCACTCTTAAAAGATCCTTAGGAGGCTCTTCATCAACAATGAATTTGTTGACTCCTACCACAACAGCTCTTTCTGTCTCTATGTCCTTTTGGCATCTGTAGGCGGCATCCATTATTTCCTGCTGTATATATCCATTGTCGATTGCTTTTGGCGCTCCTCCCAGCTCATCGATCTTTTTGATATAGGCGTAGGCTTGATCCTCGATGTCCTTTGTCTTGCTTTCAATGAAATATGATCCGGCAAGAGGATCGATTGTATTTGTGACACCGCTTTCATGGGCAACAATCTGTTGAGTCCTCAGCGCTATCCTGACTGAATCCTCTGTCGGAAGAGCAAGAGCCTCGTCCCTTGAATTGGTATGGAGGGATTGTGTTCCCCCGAGAACCGCCGCCAATGTTTGAATTGCCACACGCACAATGTTGTTGTCCGGCTGCTGCGCAGTAAGCGTTGAACCTCCGGTTTGCGTATGGAACTTGAGCATCATTGACTTGGGATTCTTGGCATTGAACCTTTCCTTCATTATTCTTGCCCAAAGCCTTCTTGCAGCTCTGAATTTGGATACTTCCTCAAGCAAATCGTTATGTGAATTGAAGAAGAAGGAAAGTCTCGGTGCAAATGAATCGACATCCAAACCCGCGGCTATTGCCGCCTCGACATAGGCAATCCCATCGGCCAATGTGAATCCGACTTCCTGTGCGGCTGTCGAACCGGCCTCCCTTATGTGGTATCCCGATATGCTTATTGTATTCCATTGCGGCACATTCACCGAGCAGTACTCGAATATGTTTGTTATAAGCCTCATTGAAGGGTCAGTCGGGAATATATATGTCCCTCTTGCAATGTACTCCTTCAATATGTCGTTCTGTATTGTTCCCCTCAGCTTGTCCATCGATACACCCTGCTTCTCTGCAACAGCTATGTACATGGCCAAGAGTACCGACGCCGGAGCGTTGATTGTCATCGATGTGCTTACTTTGTCAAGCGGTATTCCTCCAAACAATATTTCCATGTCCTTGAGTGAATCAATCGCAACTCCGACTTTTCCGACTTCTCCTTCAGCAAGCGAATGGTCCGAATCGTAACCTATTTGGGTCGGAAGGTCGAAAGCCACCGATAGTCCGCTTCCGCCCTGGGCCAAAAGCAGTTTGTATCTTTCGTTTGATTTTTCAGCCGTCGCAAAACCTGCATACATTCTCATCGTCCACAATCGGCCTCTGTACATTGTCGGTTGGACTCCCCTTGTATACGGATATTGCCCCGGGAAACCTATTTCTTCCATATAGTCAACATCTTCTACATCCACAGGAGAATACAGTCTCCTTACTTCATCCCCTGAAGCGGACATGAAATTTTCTTTTCGTTCGGGCCTTTTGCCAACAGCCTTTTGTGTACATTCTTCGAACGATTTCACCTCTTTGGTGATATCATCAAGCTTATCCCTGTCAAACATGATGTTCCTCCTTTGGACTTTCAAACGCTATATTTTTATTTCATAAAAAACCTATGTGTTCGCATATAATATATCATAAAAATAAATGCGTTTTTTCTCCGTTGATTAAAATATACTTGTATACACACTTATTTTGAAGGATTTTATTCAAAAAGTCCTGTGTATAATTACACATTTGTATACGATTTTAAAAAGCCTCGAATCCTTGCAATCAGTACCGTTTTATGTTCGTTTTTATATTGTTTTGACTTTCAAACCTTTTCCCTGACAGTATATCTTCTTTGCTTAACGTATGCAATAATCATTTCAGCCCAAAATTTTGCATAATTTATTTCATTTCCATGCAATATGCACAACGCAATCGTTTTCTATGCCGCATTCAAAAAAATAGTAAAAAGAACCATGCCCATCAAGGCGAAAGGATATGTGGCTCCGTAGCCTGCTGCGGGATTGTCGCTTTTTGTTGCGTCTATGGCTGCTCCGAGGCCCGGGGTTGATGTCATGCCGCCGCATATGGCGCCGGAGAGCATGATCCAATTTATTTTAAATGCATACCTTCCAATCAAGCAACCCGCCATAACCGGCAGGGCCCCTACTATCAAAGCCGAAAATGCCAGAACCGCACCCGACTCGCCCAAAGCCTCAAATACCGCATACCCATTGCGCAAACCCACTATTGAAAGGAAGAATGCCAGCGCAAGCTGCCTGACAACCCCAAGAACAAGGCCGTCCATCCTGAAACAGAAGGGTCCTATTTTGCCCACGTATCCCAGCATCAGCGCTCCAATCAGAACTCCTCCTGTCGCTCCCAATGAAAATACTCCGAAATCCCCAACCGGAACCGCTATTTTCCCTATGCCGTAGCCTGTCAGGCAAACCAATGCAAAAGCCGGCAAATCAAATGTCTTGGTCTTGATTTCTTTCAATGCAACGGTTTTTTTCATTTTTGCCATTTCACTCTCGAATATTCGTTTTTCCTCTTCCATATCCATTTTTAATATGACAGGTATTGCGTTCATTGACAAAATAACAATCAAAACTCCAAATGGATAGGCAATCGCGTTTCCAACTCCCACCCCGGACTCTGCAATCTCGACCAGCCTTGCCTTTTGTCCTTCGGAAAGCCCGGGAGTGTTCTCCGGAGTCAAATTCCCCTCCGGATCGAGCTGCAAAAGCAAAAGCGCCTTTCCTTCATTACTCATGGAACCGTATTCTTCAGCCTCTCTCATCGCCTTATCTCCAGCTGTTTCAACAGCGGCAGCAAAGCCAGGAGAACTCGTCAAGGCGCCTGTATATAGACCTGTCATTTCATATGTATTTTCAATATTGCCAAAAACAAAAGCTCCATAGGCGGTCAATGCCCCGGCGAAGGTTATTATAATACCAAGAGCTATGAATTTAAGACCATATTTTTTGAGTACCGCACCCATGTCCCTGGATGCCAAAAGCCCTACGGCCGCTACGAAAAGAATGAGGAACAGCTGAAAGAAATCTTTGCTTGCAAGGCCTTCTGCAACAATTTTTCCTGCGGCGGCGCAATCGGAACCCTCAAGCGCGATGGCACGGCCATATGCATATTTGCCTATGAACAGCCCACTGAAAAGCGCTCCGGAGACACCCAGTTTGAATCTTCCAATGGATATTTTGCCAAGCATAAGTCCTGTGAAAACAGCCGCAAACATCAAAACAAAAGGATTTAGCATAAATGCGTTAAAGTCAAATTCCAAACTTACCACCTCACCGTTTCGTTTTGTGTAAATTTCAAACTTAAAATAAAGCGGCATGAAAATTTGTCATTCATGCCGCATCTGCCATTACTATTTAGAGGATGCCTTCTCCTCAGTCATTTTAAGGAATTTTTCTTTTTCTATTATGAATCTGCTATGGGTTCCTTCCCCTATCTTGTCTTTTTCATCGAAAGCCTCAACCTTGAAGACAAGTTTCTTCCTGTCTATTTCAATAAGCTCGGCAGTAGCGGTCACCTTCATCCCGACAGGCGTTGCGGCCAAATGCTTCACATCCAAATGAGTCCCGACAGTGGCATAGCCTTCAGGCAGAAAAGGATCCACAGCGTTAAGCGACGTATTTTCAATCAGTCCTATCATCGCTGGAGTGGCATAAACTTTCACCCCGCCGCTTCCGTAGCTTGCAGCCGTCTCGCTTTCATTCACAACTATTTCCATTTTCGCGTTCATTCCGATCTTGAGATTAAAATCCATGACGTCATCTCCTTAATATATTGTTTAAAAACAACTCCGGCATGTATACATGCCGGAGGTAAATTTAAGATTATTCAGCTTCCGCTTCTTCCGCTTCCGGTATCGCTTCTTCATTTTCAGGTTCTTCTTTAATTCCTTTCATTGCCTTCAGGCTGGCTTCGGGATCCCTGATTATCTCGGCGATTTTACCATTCTCGTTTTCATCGCCATACAATTCCTTAAACTCCTTGTTGCGTTCTCTTTCAATTTCCTTTGCCGCCTCTTCCGGATTAGCCATGAACGAATCATAGTCGTTTCGGAAGATGTACTCAAATTCCTCGGAGTTTATTGTTTCCCTTTCAAGAAGCGCTTTTGCAATATGGTGCAGCTTTTCGACATTCTCCTCCAGCAGCTTCATCGCCTGGTCATAGGATTCGTCCATGATTCTTCGGATTTCCTTGTCTATCTCGTAAGCAACTTCCTCGGAATAGTTTTTCATTGTTGTCAAATCCCTGCCCAGGAACACTTCGTCCCCGTTTCCATAGGTCATAGTTCCGAGTTTTTCGCTCATTCCATAATGGGTGACCATTGCCCTTGAAATTTCCGTAGCGCGCTTGAGGTCGTTCTGTGCGCCTGTGCTTATGTCGTGCAGTATCAAGGCTTCCGCCACGCGTCCGCCCAACAGTATTATAAGCCTTTTTTCCATTTCAGATTTTGTAGCATAATATTTGTCTTCCTTGGGCAATTGCATCGTGAATCCGCCTGCCCTGCCTCTTGGAATTATTGTAACCTGGTGAACAGTGTCCGTATCGGGCAAAAGCCTTGCCAAAACGGCATGTCCGCCTTCATGATAAGCCGTAAGCCTTTTTTCCTTGTCGCTTATGACCCTGCTTCTTTTCTCCGGTCCGGCTATCACTTTCGTTATGGCTTCCTCTATCGTGTCCATTTTTATTGTCTTGTTGTCTACCCTTGCCGAAAGCAATGCCGCCTCGTTCAAGAGATTTTCAAGATCAGCCGGCGTGAATCCGGGTGTTCTTCTCGCAAGGACTTTCAAATTGACATCCTCGTCGAGAGGCTTGTTTTTCGAGTGGATTTTCAGTATGGCTTCGCGTCCCTTGATGTCGGGTATTCCCACGCTAACCTGCCTGTCGAACCTTCCCGGTCTTAGAAGCGCCGGGTCAAGGATGTCAGGTCTGTTGGTCGCGGCTATGATTATGATTCCCTCATGGTCTCCAAATCCATCCATCTCAACCAGCAGCTGATTGAGGGTTTGTTCCCTCTCGTCATGTCCTCCGCCCAGGCCTGCGCCTCTTTTTCTTCCCACAGCGTCTATTTCGTCTATGAAAACTATGCATGGGGAACTCTTCTTTGCCTGTTCAAAAAGGTCTCTGACCCTTGAAGCTCCCACACCTACGAACATTTCAACAAAATCGGATCCGCTTATGCTGAAAAACGGCACTCCGGCTTCTCCTGCAACGGCTCTCGTCAAATATGTCTTTCCTGTTCCAGGAGGTCCTACCATCAATACACCCTTGGGTATTCGCGCGCCCAATTCGACATATTTTCTTGGATTCCTTAAAAAGTCGACTATTTCCTTAAGCTCTTCTTTTTCTTCATCCAGGCCTGCAACATCGCCGAAGTTTATCTGTTTCCTTTCATCTTCCTTATGCAGTTTGGCCTTGCTTTTGCCGAAGGACATAACCTTTCCGCCCCCGCCTTGCGACTGGTTCATGAAAACAAACCAGAAAACAACAAAAATCAGAACCATGAAAACTGATGGAAGAATGTCGATAAACCATGGTGTCTGAACCGGAGGTTCCCCTGTCAATTTTATCTGCCCGGTTTCCAATCCCGGAAGAATGTATCTTGCAACGAATGAATCCGTAGCAATGACTTTTGGAATATAGGCGGCGAAAGTCGAACCGTCGCTCTTCAGAACGCCTATGATTTGATTTTCGTTGAAATTGATTTCCTGGACATTGTCATTTGCGAGTTCGCTTATAAGACCCGACATGTCCAAAGTCTTTTGCTCCTGCGGCGCTCTTCCGTAAAACTGGACAATCATTATTATTATGATGAATACTAGTATATAGAAGCTGGCACCTTTAAAATACTTTCTCAAAAGTAAACCTCCTTTCGCCTTCTTAAAACTTGCGTCTTTTCATTCTAACACATTTCATTTTTCATAACAAGTTCGTACAATCGTTATTTTAAGCACGTTTTCGGTGCCCGCATCCACCTTGTAAAGGTCGCTCATCCTGTGTCCCGCGACCCATGCGATTTCATCTCCGTCACAAATGAGCAACACGGAATCCCTCTTTGTTTTCTCTATCTTGTTGTCAATCATAAAGTCTTTCAATTTTTTAGTGCCCTTCATTCCCAATGGGAAAAACCGGTCTCCATTCCGTCTGTTTCTGACTTTTAGAAATCCATTGGCTACTTTCCCCTCGTCAATGAAAACCGTCCAAGGATTCGAACTTCTGTCAAAGCCTTTCTCAAACGGCATTCTTTCAATTTTTATCAGGTCTCCCGTTTCCTC
>CAZEHH010000066.1:0-8672 GCA_964512505.1 uncultured Peptostreptococcaceae bacterium | reverse complement strand
GGATATATATTCGGGACTGGTTCTTGAAAGGTTCGCCAAGCTTTTGGGGATTTGCCTGTTCGGAGCCGCAATTTACGGTGCCGCGGTCTATTTGCTCAAAGTCGACGAGGCAAGGGAAGTTATGGATAAGACGGCAAAGGCTATAAAAGGCATATATAAAAATGATGAATAGTTTAAGCAATTGTCTTTGCTATGAAGTATCCACTCTGGTAAGGAACATTGAAAATATTTATAGGAGGATATCTATTACATGCGGCTAAATGGTCATAATTTTAAGAAGCTGGAAAATCAAAAAAAACGAATATTGGTTACAGGAGGATCAGGATTTATTGGTTCGAATCTTGTTGAGAAACTTTTAGAAGAGGGAAATGAAGTCATTGTGATGGATAATATGTATTCGTCAGACAAGATAAACATGAAAGGATTTTTGAATCATGAGAATTTTGAGTTTGTAAGACACGATGTCACTTTTCCTTTCAATATAGAAGTTGACGAAATATATCACCTTGCTTGTCCTGCCAGTCCGATTTACTATCAAAAGGATCCAGTTTATACTATAAAGACTTCTTTTTACGGAGCGTTGAATGTTCTTGAAAATGCGAAGCGTACAGGAGCAAAGGTTTTGCTTGCTTCAACTTCGGAGGTTTACGGTGATCCTGTCATTCATCCTCAAAACGAGCAATACTGGGGAAATGTAAACCCTAACGGACCAAGAAGTTGTTATGATGAAGGCAAGAGAGCAGCAGAAACTCTGTTTTGCGATTACCATAGAGAATATGGAGTCTCAATAAGGATTGCTAGAATTTTTAATACTTTTGGTCCAAAGATGGGAATAAACGATGGTAGAGTTGTTTCAAATTTCATAATGCAGGCATTGAGTGGAAAGCCGATTACAATATATGGCGGAGGTGAGCAGACAAGGTCGTTTTGCTATGTGTCGGATATTGTTTATGCTTTGAAGAGTTTGATGGAACGCGATGTATTCGATGGGCCAATAAATATTGGAAATCCGGTTGAAATATCGATTCGAGGTCTTGCGGAAATCATTATAGAAAAGACGGGTTGTGTTTGCGAGTTTATGGAAATGCCGCTTCCGACTGACGATCCATTGAAAAGGAAACCGGATATTGGAAAAGCAATCGAATGTCTTAAATGGCAACCGGAGATTCAGTTGGAGGAAGGGATAGAAAGGACCATAGAATATTTTAAGAACAGATATGTGAGGCAAGAAATATGAAGATAAGTTGCATTATAAATAATTACAACTATGGCAAATACCTTGGAGATGCAATAGAAAGCGCGCTTTTTCAAACAAGGCCATTTGATGAAATCATTGTAGTAGATGATGGATCGACAGATGACTCAAGAAATGTTTTGCGCGGCTACGAAAGCAATTCGCTCATTAGAATTATCTTGAAGGAGAATGCCGGCCAATTGTCGGCATTCAACTTTGGTTTTGCGGCCTCAATGGGAGATTGGATATGTTTTCTGGATTCCGATGACAGATACAAACCTGATTTTCTGGAAAAAATGGAGAAGGTATCTATTGAAAAAAATAGTGTGGATTTTCTGTTTTGCAAAAGAGAATACATCGATGAATGTGGGGAGTTGATACAAACCAAACACAGAGACATGAATTCCGGAGACATTGACTACGGCTATACGATTGCGAAGACATATTATGCTCTTTCATATACAGGTCAGCCGACCTCATTAAACATGATTAAAAGAAGTATTTTAGAGCGTATATTGCCATTCGACATGCTTGAAGAGTTTAGGGTATGTGCGGATATAGTACTTATTCAAGGGGCATCTTTGGCAGGGGCACGGAAATATTTGATTGACAAAAGACTTGTGGAATACAGGGTTCACGGCGGAAACGCATATCATGGAATAAGAAGAGGAGTAGATACTCTGTTTATGGAGAAACTTTCGAAACTTCGCATGATGGACCGTTTTGTAGACACTTGCATTGGACTGGATAAACGACGGATAAAGGAATTGATTGCGGAAGAGTACAAAACTAAACCAGAAAGGCATATAAAGGAAATGATGATATACATATATGTTACATTGGCTTCCGAACTGTCCTTTTTAAGAAAGGTTGAAACATTGCTGAAAATTTTGAAATCTCATTTCAAGAAGAACGGGAAAATGCAAAGCTGTGTTATGGAAACGATAGAGAGGATTTAAAAATTGGACTATATTATATTTGATAAATGTCCTTGATTTTTAATGTTTAAGAGTAAGCCAATATGCTTTTTGATTGTGAAAGGGACACAAAACATATAAACAACGAGAGTTTCAACTGTTTTTTTCAGATGTCAGTTGATATTTTTATTGTAAAGATATGTGGGTCTTGCGATATCTGTTGGAAAGGCGGAAAGACATATGAAGATTTTACATATTGCGGATATTGGATTTTATAAGGGCGGAATCAGCCATGCTTTGCATCAATCCATTTGCAATGAGAATGACACCGGGGAGATTGATAGTTGTTTGATGACTATAAGCAAAAATATTGTTGTGCCCGAGAAAATTGGGTTTTCCTGTGTCTTGTTTGATAAAGCCAACATGAATGGTCAAATAAAAGGAATCAGTCCCGATATCGCGATATTCCACTCCTTTTATAAGCTCGAGTATTTGCTCTTGGCGCGTGTATTGAAGAAAAAAAACATACCCTATCTGATAAAACCGCATGGCGCATTCAGCATGAGTTGCAGAAAAAAAAGTCGAAATAAAAAGAGGATTGCGGATATTTTTGCATTCAACAGATTTTTAAGAGACTCATTCGGAATTGTGTACCTTAATCCCGAGGAGAGAAAAAATTCATATGTTGATGCCCGCCGAAATTATTATTTGCCTAACGGGATAATTCCGGATGCATACGATTTAAAAACAAGAAAAACAGATGTGAAAACAATCAGATTGCTTTTTCTGGGGCGGATCGATGTATACCACAAGGGTATAGATTTGCTTATGGAGGGGCTTTCAATAATAAATAAAAAGAAACTGGATTACGGTATTGAAGTTGACATATACGGTGGAAAGGATAAAAGAACGCATACGGAATTGATAAAAATGGCGAAAAGAAGGGGTTTGAAAGAAATAATCAAGTTTCACGATTGGGTCAGCGGGGAGGATAAGGAAAAAGTTTTTCTAGAATCAGACATCTTTATTCTGACATCGCGATACGAGGGCATGCCTATGGGAGTCCTTGAAGCAATCTCCAAGGGGATGCCGTGTCTATTGAGCGAATATACCAATATGGCGGAAATGCTTTCGAGAGAGAATGCGGGTTGGAAAGTCGATACTAATCCAGAATGCATGGCGGAAGATATATTGGAAGGCATAAGACAATTCAGGGAACATCCTGAATTTTGGCAAAGGAATGCTTATGGATTGGGGAAGCGCATGCATTGGGGAACCTTGATGCCTCAATATATTGACACATATCGCCATATCATTGAGGATTTCGCTTTGGAAGCGGCGAAAAATGAAATCTGATAATGTATTTGTATTTGCAAAGTTGATAATAAGGGAGGACTTGACATGCAGGCGCTTATATTAGCGGCAGGGATGGGTAAGAGGCTTAAAGCGCTTACAAAGGAAAATACAAAGTGTATGATAAAGGTCAACGGTGAGACGATAATTGAAAGGATGCTTTCCCAACTTGACGGATTGGGGTTGTCAAAAATCGTAATTGTAACAGGCTATGAAGGAGAGAAACTTGTAGAATTTGTTTCTGAATTGGAGATAGATACGCCTTTGGAATATATCCACAATGAAATCTATTATCAGACAAACAACATATACTCTCTTTATTTGGCAAAAGATCGCTTGCTTGCGGAAGATACATTGCTTCTCGAATCGGATCTTGTTTTCGAGAATGCCGCAATAAATAAAATCATTGACAATCCTTATCCGAACCTTGCGCTTGTGGCAAAGTTTGAAAGTTGGATGGACGGAACTGTTGTTGAGATAGACGAAGAAAATAATATCAAGTCATTCATAGACCGGAAGGGTTTCGAATTCGAAAAAAGGGAAACATACTTCAAGACGGTCAATATATACAAGTTCGGAAGGGAGTTTTCAGAAACCCACTATGTGCCGTTTCTGGAAGCCTATTGCAAGGCTCTTGGCAACAACGAGTACTATGAGCAGGTCCTTAAGGTGATAGCTCTTCTTGACAATCCCGGGATCAAGGCTTCTGTGCTGGATGGGGAAGCTTGGTACGAGATAGACGATGTTCAAGATCTTGACATTGCCGAGACTATTTTCGAGACCGACAAGGTTGAGAAATTAAATAAGTTCAAAAAAAGATATGGCGGATACTGGAGATATCCGGAGCTTGCGGATTTCTGCTATCTGGTGAATCCGTTCTATCCGCCGCGCAAGCTGATGGATGAAATGAAGTCGGATTTTTCGAAGCTTATGGGGCAATATCCTTCGGGCATGGAAGTGAACAGTCTTTTGGCCGGCAAATTCTTCGGAGTCCCAAAAGAAATGATTTGCGCAGGAAACGGCGCGGCCGAACTCATTTTAGCATTGATGAGCAATTTTTCGGGAGATGTGGGAATCATTCAACCAAGCTTCGAAGAATATCCCAACAGGCTTGGTAATGAACGCGTGGTGTCGTATGTGCATGGCAACAAGGATTGCAGATATTCAGCCGAAGATGTAATGTATTATTATCAAGACAGGGACATCGGGATTTTGGTGCTCGTGAATCCGGATAATCCGTCAGGAAACTGCATAGGAAGGACCGGGCTTGAAAATTTGCTTGAATGGGCAATGCGGAAAGGTATAAAAATTATCGTGGACGAATCGTTTGTCGATTTTGCGGATGATGAAGGGCCGGGAACCCTGCTTGAGGAAGAAATTCTTGAAGCGAACAAGAACCTTGTTGTCATTAAGAGCATATCAAAGTCCTATGGGGTTCCGGGCTTGAGACTCGGGATTTTGGCAAGCGGAGATACGGAACTTGTATCGCGAATAAAGGATGACGTTGCAATATGGAATATCAATTCATTTGCGGAATGTTTCATGCAGATTCAGGGCAAATATAGTAAAGAGTATGCGGAATCATTGGTTAGGATAAAAGAAGTGAGAAGGATATTGATTGAGGAATTGTCGCGTTTCAAACAATTGCGCGTTTTGCCTTCGCAGGCTAACTTCGTTATGTGCGAGGTAATAGGCGGAACTACTGCGGAAGGGCTTTCGGCCACGCTGCTCTGCGATTATGACATTTTCATAAAGGATTTGTCGGGCAAAAGAGGAATAAGTGGGGAATATGTAAGAATTGCTGTCAGACGCCTTGAGGATAACGAAAGGCTTGTTTCTGCCTTTGAAAATATTTTTGAAAGAACGGAATAGTTGGTGAAAAGGGGAAAACATATGGAGCATGGGAAAGAATTACATGCGGTGCAAAAAATACAATTAGACATATTGGAAAACATCATCAGAATATGCGATGAGAACATTATAGAATATTTTATCGATTCCGGAACTGCCTTGGGGGCTGTTAGACACAAGGGTTTCATACCTTGGGATGACGATATTGACATAGGGATGAAGAGACCCGAGTATAATAGGTTTTTAGAGGCGGCACAGGAAAAACTGGGAGATGATTATTTTTTACAGACATTTCAAACTGACAATGATTCTCCTTTCTATTTTGCAAAGGTCAGGAAAAACGGAACAAAATTCGTCGAAATGTATTGTAGGGATTTGGATATGCATCATGGCATATATGTGGATATTTTTCCTTACGATCAAATGGCTAACAATCGTTTTTTAAGGGTTTGGCAAGCTCTTTGTGTCAATTTTTTTAAGAATATTTATATATCGAAATGTGTAAAGGGATCGAGTATACCGCAAAAGAATATTTTGGGAAAAATAAAGTTGGCGGCAAGAGCCATTATTCATATCTTGCTCAAGCCAGTATCGAAGAAGGTCCTTTTCAACGCATTGGACAGAGCAATTCAAAAATTCGATGATCAAGAAAAGACTCCGGTGACTAACTGGGCGGATAATAAAGGCTATTGGAGGTCAATGGACTATGATATGATTTATCCGCTGAGAAAGATGCAATTCGAGCACTTGACTGTAAATGCTATAAACCGGGTCGATGTATGGCTTGAAAAAGCCTATGGCGACTATATGACCTATCCGCCAGAATGCGAACGGGTTGGACATAGACCGGTTCTGTTGGATACTGGTTTAAAAATGGAATAGATGGGTGTTTTGCTGTGTACATGTAAATGACAGGCAAAATACATGGTAAGAACTGATTAATGGCTGAAAGAAGAGAGACCTTGGAGGAGGTGCTTGATTGAATCCCTTGGTGTCAATAATAACCCCGGCATATAATTGTCGGAATGTTTTATCCTGTGCCATTTCTTCGGTTGCCGGTCAAACATATTGCAATTGGGAACACATCATAGTAGATGATGCTTCAGAAGATGGTACCAGAGCGGTAATAAGAGAATACTGTGAACAGGATGAAAGAATAAGACCGGTCTATATTGACATTAACGGCGGAGTAGCCAATGCTCGCAATAGGGGAATATTGGAGGCTAGAGGAAAGTATATTGCCTTTCTGGACAGCGATGACTTTTGGAGAGCAAACAAACTTGAAAAACAGATCGAATACATGGAAAGAACTGGATCGGTATTTGTTTTTTCGGACTATGATGTTGTGGATAGATCCGGCAAATTTCTTTTTTCTGAAATCTGTGGAAAGCAAAGGCTTGGTTATACGGATTTGTTGAGACTAAACAGAATTGGATGTCTGACTGTAGTTGTAAGAAGCGACATAATGAAAATGGTTGGCATGCCTGATACTGGACATGAGGATTATGCGACATGGCTTGATATACTTAGAGTACATGTTCCGCATGCGGATAAGGTTGAAGGGGTATTGGCTTCATATAGGAAAATGAAAGGTTCGGTTAGCGCTAATAAATTTAAGTCCTTGAAATGGAATTGGAGAATATACAGGAGACATCAAAAATTTGGAGTAGCAGTTTCATTCTGGAGATTGGCGGTTTTTATATGTTTTGCTTCAATAAAATATATAAAAAGAAGCATAAAGGAGATAACAAAACAAATCAATTAGCGATGTTTGAGATATGCATATTAAAAACGGAGTTGACAATTCGACAACTCTGTTCGGGGAAAAGGAAACAGATTTATTCTTCATGTTATTCTTAATAGAATGTGTGGTGATACAATATGTATAGAATAATCAAGCATAAGCGTATTGATGGATTGGAAAAAGAGTGGAAGAGACTTTATGAATTCAATTCGAAATTCTTTCCATATCAAAAATACGAATTCAATAAAATAGTCCATAAATATTCCCTCTTTTCGCCTAAAAGATATGATCTTAAGCCTGTTTTCTATGAAATGTTTTCAGAATGCGGGGAAACAAGGATGATAATTCCCTTATATATTAGAAAAAGCGGAAATATCAACTCAGCTTATATTTTTGGAGATTTTACTCCGGCAAGTAATTTAGATTTAATTTATCCTGATAATATTGAAAAAGACGAATTCAATTACGCATTTAAATCCATAGTAAAAGACATTGGAACAACAAGTTTTTATTTAAATAAGATAAATCAAAATAGCAGAACAAACAAACTCATCTCCGAATGTTTTATGGGTAATTTTGAGATCATTAAAAAGCCGTGTGTTCAAATTCCGGTAAGCAGAGAATTTGATGAATACATTAAAAACTTAAGTAGAAATACAAGGCAAAACTTAAGAACAAGCTACAATAGGCTAGAAAGAAATAAAATGAAATACAGTATCGAAATTTTTGACAATCGACGTATTGATTTAAGAACTCTGCGCGAGATAATAAAGGTATACAATAAACGAGCCGAAGGAAGAAGCGGGTGTTTGTTTGAAAGAAAAATAAAGGGAATATCAAAGCTGTATTTTAATCCTGTCACCGTATCAATAAAACAACTTGAAAACAACTTTAGTTCAATTCTTAGGATAAATGGAAAAGTTGCGGCATTTAGCGCAGGACTTTTACAGAAAGGCAATAGGGTGGTATTGCCATATTTGGCGATGAATGAAGAATTTGCCAAATACAGCCCGGGAGGTTTGTTGATTGTGGAGAGCATAAGATATTTGACATATAATAGTGATATTGATTTTTTCGATCTTTCAACTGGCGATGAGCCTTACAAGTTCAAGTACGGAGGGGTTTCACATACTAATTTTGATTATAAGTTTACGATTCAGGGATAGATGTAAGTTACAACACCTGATGTTCAAGATATATAAATTGTTAAGGGCATACGAATTCATTTTCATACTATGGAAGAAAGAAATGACCGAATATAATCGATTATTGTGAAATTGCTTGCAGATTACTGGGAATCATCGGAGGAGTCAGTAGATGAAAAAGAATTGCGTTGTTTTATTTGGTTCGAATCTTTTTTTGTTAAGAAAATTTTCCGAAAGTGATTTTGAAGTAATTACTTTGACAGGCAAAGAAGAATTTGTTTCTAAATCAAGATACGGAAAGAAATATTTTTTATATGACGATAATGATTTTTCGGTAATCGCAAATGAAATTGTAATGGAAAAAGGTGAGGGGCTTCCCGCTATTGTCTGCAATGAAAAATACCTGAATATGATTTTATTCGAGAATC
>CAZEHH010000065.1:6578-9115 GCA_964512505.1 uncultured Peptostreptococcaceae bacterium | reverse complement strand
CGCACTTGACGTCCATAGCTATGTAGTCAAGCAGACTGCGGTCCAACAGCTCTCTAATCATTTCCGGGTTCGATCCGTTTGTGTCCAGCTTGACGAATTTTCCCATAAGCTTGACCTTTTCAACGAATTCAGGAAGGTCCTTGTGTATTGTCGGCTCTCCTCCGCTGACACATACGCCGTCGACCATTGAATGCCTTTTCTCGAGAAATGAAAGCACTTCCCCTGGTGAAAAGGTTTCCAGATCCGAACCGTTCTCGACCAATTCCCGGTTATGGCAATAAGGGCACTTGAAGTTGCATCCTCCAACAAAAGCCGTTGTAACTATCTTTCCGGGGTAATCCATCAAAGACACCTTTTGCCAGCCTCTAAACAGCATTTAAAGCGCTCCTGCGGCCTTTTGCATGTTGAAGGCCTTTCTTTCCCTGTACTCCTCGCGCTTTCCTTTGTTCCAGTTCTTCACGGGCCTGTGGAATCCAACCACCCTCGTCCATACTTCGGTTTCCGCGCCGCATTTCGGGCATGTCGGCTGCTCGCCTCTAAGGTATCCGTGAACCCCGCAAACCGAAAATGTCGGAGAAACTGTAAAATAAGGTATTTCGTAATTCTCCATAACCCTGCGCACAAGAAGTTTGCACGTTTCCAAGTCTTCTATGCTTTCTCCAAGGAAGCCGTGGAAAACTGTCCCCCCCGTATAGAGGGTCTGGAGAGGCTCCTGAAGGTCAAGAGCTTCAAGCAAATCTTCGGTATGGCCAACGGGAAGCTGAGAACTGTTTGTATAATACGGAACGTCGACCCCTGCGGCGATTATGTCGGGATAGACCTCTTTGTCCAGTTTCGCCAACCTGTAGGCGGTTCCTTCAGCGGGAGTCGCCTCAAGGTTGTAAAGATTTCCTGTTTCTTCCTGGTACTCCCTCATTGTTTCTCTCATGTACTCCAATGTTTCAACCGCAAATTTCAGGCCCTTTTCACTTGTTATGTCTTCGCTGTTTTCAAAAAAGTTCTCTATGCACTCGTTCATTCCGTTTATTCCGATTGTGGAAAAATGGTTTTTCCAATACTCGCCCATTCCGTTCCTCACTTCAGAAAGATAGAATTTGCTGTAAGGATACAGTCCGTTCACAGTGCTTTGCTCTATCATCTTCCTCTTTGTCTCGAGGGAAGACTTTGCTATGTCCATAAGACGGCGCAGCCTTTCAAAAAAATCGTCCTTGTCCTTTGAAAGATATCCGAGCCTGGGCATATTGATTGTCACGACCCCTATGCTTCCGGTGAGGGGATTGGCGCCAAAAAGACCGCCGCCGCGTTTTCTGAGTTCGCGGTTGTCAAGCCTAAGCCTGCAGCACATGGACCTTGCATCCTCGGGATCCATGTCCGAATTCACGAAATTCGCAAAATAAGGTATACCGTACTTTGCCGTCATCTCTATAACGCTGTCGAATACTTGTGAATCCCAATCAAAATCCTTGGAAATATTGTATGTCGGTATGGGGAATGTGAAAATCCGCCCCTTTGCATCGCCTTCCATCATGACTTCCGAGAAGGCCCTGTTTATCATGTCCATCTGCTCCTGGAACTGCCCGTACGCGTATTGAAAGTTGTTTTTCCCGCCTATTATCACGGGCATGTCCCTCAAATTTTTAGGGCATATCAAATCCATTGTCAAGTTTACGAAAGGCGTCTGGAAGCCCACTCTTGTGGGAACATTCAAGTTGAATATGAATTCCTGCATCGCCTGCTTGACCTGTTCGTAACCCAGATTGTCGAACTTTACGAAGGGGGCAAGATATGTGTCAAAGGATGAAATGGCCTGAGCTCCAGCCGCTTCCCCTTGAAGAGTATAGAAAAAGTTCACCAACTGGCCCAACGCCGTCTTGAAATGCTTGGGCGGCTTGCTCTCAACTTTTCCGACAGCCCCCTTGAAGCCTTTGAGCAAAAGGTCCTCCAAGCTCCATCCACAACAATAAGGCGCCAAAAGCCCCAAGTCGTGTATGTGGAAATCCCCTTTTCTGTGCGCCTTTCTTATGGCGCTTGTATAAACACGGTCAAGCCAAAAGTTTTTTGTGACCTCGGAGATTATATGGTTGTTCAATCCCTGCAAAGAAAACCCCATGTTTGAATTTTCCTTGACCCGCCAATTTTCCTCTGAAACATATTCGTCTACGACTTTCTCGGCGTCAACCAAAGATTTTTTTGTGTCTCTTATTTCCTGATGGGTCATTCGATACCTTATGTATTCCCTCGCTGTTTTCCTCTCCCCCATTTCCATGAGAGTTTCTTCTACTGCATCCTGTATTTCCTCTACGGAAGGATATTCGCGACTGTAGGCTTTTTTCTCCATATTGTATATTACCTTGTCGCTTATCACCTCGGACAACTTTTTCAATTCGTTTGCATTTCTGTCCATATAAACACTTATCAAACCTTGATAAATGGCATTGGTTATTTTGTCTTTTCTGAATTCAACTGTCTGCTTGTCCCTTTTTAAAACTTTTGTATACATTGCCATGCCCCTTTCAAAGATATATAGATGTCTATAT
>CAZEHH010000065.1:5102-6478 GCA_964512505.1 uncultured Peptostreptococcaceae bacterium | reverse complement strand
GGTTTCTTCCCCAATTTGAATTACGGGGACTCCCATGAAACCCATTTTCATGAGCTCCTTTCTGGCGTCCATGTCTGTGGAAACATTCTTTTCTATGAATTCGATTCCTTTTTCATTAAGATACTCTTTTGCCACTTTGCAGTAATGGCACGTCGTGCTTGAATATACTACTACTTCCTTGTTCATAATTTCGTTGCCTCCCTCGTTTTTTTCATTTCAACCGATACGTTTTAACAGCTGCTTCTTGCTCCTCCAGCGGGTATTACGGTAAAGCCCTTTGCGAAAAAATTGTTCTGGTAATCAACTCTGAATTCTCCACCCATTTCGAGCAAATCCTTTTCGACCACATAAGCCACATCTCCGTAATTCTCCACATGGTCATTGTCCTTTTGCTTGTCCAAAGCAATTCCATAACTTGGTCCGCCTCATCCGAATCCTTCCATGATTATTCTGATTACTGGGCTGTCCATGTTCTTGTCTTTGGCAATCCGTGCAATTCTTTCTCTGGCTTTTGGGGTAACTCTTATATTCATTATACCATTCTCCTTTTGAGTTTAAACTGTCTATTACCCCCTCGGGGTATATTATTTTTATATTATACGCATTTTAATCATACCCGTCAAGCCTTAATCGAGATTTGTTTGTCAATGCAAAACCCGGACAGGTCCCTGTACCCAAGTCCCTAATGTTTTATTGCAAAACAAAAAGGGTCCGGCATATGAATGCCGGACCCTCTATCGTGTTTATTAAAGTTTTTTGGAGAAGATAGCCAATACTACGATGATTCCAACACCGAAAATCATGAGACCCTGCTGTGTTATTGCCATTATTCCGGAAACAGCTACGACAGCAACCGCTACAGGAATTACATATTTGATCAATGCATACCAAATGTTGAAGAGACCAAATTTGATTGTTCCGCCGTTTGTAAGCTCGTCCTCGAGGTCTTCCTTCTTGAGAACCCATCCGCAGAAGATAGCAAGAATCATTCCGCCGATAGCAAGGAATATCTTGTCAGTAAGAATGTCGAAGAAGTCGAATGCTCCTACTCCGAGGAAAGTGACTCCGCTCATTACTCCGAGAGAAAGTGAAGACAGCAGACCAGTGACTACCATTATTGCAGATGTCAGGTAAACTGCAGGTTTTCTTTCCATTCCTCTTGAGTCTATAAGGTATGCAACTACAACTTCCATGAGTGATACTGAAGATGTAAGCGCGGCAACTGTAAGAGCTATGAAGAAGATAGCCGAGAATATTGTTCCGGCTCCGCCCATTGCTGCAAATATTTGAGGCACAACTACGAAAACGAGTCCGGGACCAGCTGCAGGCTCCATTCCGAATGCGAAGAGAGCAGGGAATATAGCAAGGCCTGCGAG
>CAZEHH010000065.1:0-5002 GCA_964512505.1 uncultured Peptostreptococcaceae bacterium | reverse complement strand
CATTGCGATGAGTATAAGAAGAACGAAAAGTGTAGGCATGAGAACCTTGCCCGCTTTTTCGATTCCGCCTGCGATTCCTTTTGCTACGATCAATGTGTTCATAGCCAAGAAGATAAGGAACCAGATAATAGGTTGTGTCGGACTTGTTATGAATCCTCCGAATACATCCCCTATTGCATCAGGCGCAGCCAAAAGTCCTGTGAAGGACTTGAAGATGTAGGCAACTGCCCATCCACCAACTACAGGATAGAATCCCATGATGAAGAATCCACTGAGAACTCCGAGGACTCCTGCGAATGTCCATTTGTTGCTTACGCTTTTGTAGGCGCCAACTGCAGACTGCTGAGTTCTTCTACCAACTGCAAATTCAGCTACCATTACACTGAGACCAACAACCAGCACGAAAAATAAATAAATAATGATAAATGCGCCACCACCGTTTTCACCGGTCATGTATGGGAATCTCCAGATATTCCCCAGGCCGACTGCCGAACCGGCTGCCGCCATCAGAAATCCAAGTCTGGACCCCCAATTTTCTCTTTGCTTAGTTTCCACTAAATAATCCCTCCTTTAAAATATTGGATGAAAAAAATATATAATTCGGTCAAGATATTAAAAATTGCATAATCTTGACAAATTATCATAAAATATTGATTTGAATCCATCAACTTACTTTATTCTACATTACTTCATTCTACACACAAAAGCCTTATTCCTTCTATTTGCCAAAATTTTTTGAAAGTTCACGCCGGCAAAACCTTGTTGCATAAGTTTAATTAATTGCTTGAATTTCAAATTTTCAATTTATGTAAATCTACAGCATTTACTATTTAAACTTAGCATAATAATGCAAGATTTTCAACATGTAAAATTCTCCGCACATCGAGCCGCCGTCCATTCAAGAGCATTTGGATGCAACTCACGGGCTAAAATCAGCGTTTTGGCTTGTTATATTAATAACTATATAGACCCTGCATTATGCAAACGCATGCATGTTTATGCATATTTAGGTTTTTGTATACATTGTTACAGGTGTGTTTTTCAGCAATTGCAATCGTAAAAATTTATTTTTTTCATCACGGTTTAATAATTTAATATATAATTAATGCATAACTATTTACATTTTTCCACCTATAATTGACAATGCATACAAAAAAAATAACCTCGCCTTAATATTTGAATAAATATTAAAACCGGTCATATAATAATTGATTAATATTTTAAAGTATTTTTTATAGGCCAATATTCTTTTTAAGGTACTTCAAAAGCAGAGGAATAATAAGCAGCTGAATGGCAATACCGGGTATTCCTGTCAGAACGGCCACCTGCAAATAAATTACAGGATTTATTTGCACTCCGAAAAGAAGTGCCAAAACATACACCACTAGGCCTGCCGCCAACCTTCCAGCAACCATCGCTGCAATCAAGGAAGCTATGGGCATCCGCCTTTTACTGCCCGAAATGATGGATGTTACAAGCCCATATATCCCCAGTTCAACCGACATTATTACAGCTATGGGAAAAAGAACGGGCATCCCGGTTGCAAATGAATTCAAAAAAGGTGCAAGAAATCCTATAAGGAAAGCCATTGCCGGAGACAGAAAAAATCCAGACAAGAGAATCGGAAGATGCATTGGCAGGAATATCCTGCCGTCTATTCCGCTCATATGGAAAATGGACGGCAAAATTACAGAAACCGCCAGAAAAAGCGCCGCATAAGTCATTTGTCTTGTTTTTTTCAAATTGTATCTCCTTTCAAAAACCGATAAATCATTAGTCACGGATTCCATTTTACCCGACAATCCGCCGAATTGCAATATTTTACTCGAACCACAAGCCTATTTCCTCTTTTGCCGCAGTGGGGTCTTCCGATCCATGAACTGCATTTTTTTCAATACTTGTCCCATAAAGTTTTCTTATGGTTCCTTCCTCGGCATCATCCGGATTTGTCGCTCCGTTTATGTTTCTGACCCTTTGCACGGCAGAATCCCCTGAAACTACAAGCGCCATTATTTTTCCGCTCGACATGAAATCAAGCAGCGAATTGAAAAAAGGCTTGCCTTTGTGGGCTTTGTAATGCATTTCAAGCAGTTCTTTGGAGGGTAAGACGATTTTAGCCTTTTCAAAAGAAAGGCCGCTGTTTTCGTAAATGGAAATTATGTTTCCGACGAATCCTTTTGCAAAAGCGTCCGGTTTTATCAAAACCAATGTTTTTTCAATCATTTGAATCTTCCCGAAAGCTCTTTTTTAACCGCATCGATATTCGTGTTTTTCTCCTCGAGCAGAACCATCAGATGATATATCAGGTCCGCCGCTTCGTATACAAGCTCATCAGTGCCTTCATTCTTGGCCGCTATGATAACTTCGGCAGACTCTTCCCCCACTTTTTTGAGTATCTTGTCTATTCCCTTGTCGAACAGGTATCTTGTATAGGAATTCTCGTCTCCGCCTGTCTTTCTTTCTTTGATGACTCTTGCGAGCATTACGAGTATGTCGTCTTTGCTTTCAATGGATTCCGATTCATAAAGCCTCCTGTAAAAGCATGAGGTGTTTCCTGTATGGCAAGCCGGACCGGCCGGATCCACCTTGACCAAAAGGGTGTCTGCATCGCAGTCATAGTCTATGGAAACTACTTTTTGAACATTCCCCGATGTTTCCCCTTTGTTCCAAAGCCTTTTTCTGCTTCTGCTGTAAAACCAGGTTGTTCCGGTTTCAAGCGTTTTTTCTATTGACTGCCCGTTCATGTAAGCGACCATCAAAACCTGCCCCGTGGCATTGTCCTGCACGACGGCAGGAATGAGCCCCTTTTCATCGAATTTCAATTCAACACCGATATTCATTTCAACCGCCTCCTCATTGGAACTCCATTGTTTTCCAGATATTCTTTCAATTCATCTATTTTTATTTCCTTGTAATGAAATACGGAAGCAGCCAATGCGGCATCGGCCTTGCCTTTTTCAAACACTTCAAGGAAATGTTCCCTTTTTCCGGCGCCTCCCGATGCAATGACCGGAACGTTTACAGCTTCTGACACAAGCCTTGTCAGCTCTATGCTGTAGCCCTCCTTGACTCCGTCCGAATCTATGGCATTCAGGCATATTTCCCCGGCTCCAAGCTCAACTCCCCTTTTGGCCCATTCCAAGGCGTCCATTCCGGTGTCCACCCTTCCGCCGTTGATGTAAATTGTCCATTTGCCTTCTGACAGCCATTTTACGTCCATCGAAAGGACTACGCATTGATTGCCGAATTTGAGGGCGGCTTCCCTTATTAGACCGGGACGAAGGACAGCAGCCGAATTGACTGACACCTTGTCGGCTCCGGCCTTGAGGACCTTGTTGAAATCTTCGACCGTGCGTATTCCTCCGCCGATTGTAAACGGTATGTTTATCTGCTCTGCGGTTCTTTCAACCACATTCAAGAATATATCCCGTTTTTCGTTGGAGGCCGTTATGTCGTAAAAGACGAGCTCGTCCGCCATTTCGTTCCTGTAGAATTTTGCAAGCGAAACGGGATCTTCAACGTCCTGCACGTCCTTGAATTTTCTACCTTTTACAACCCGTCCGTTTCTGACATCCAGGCAAGGTATTATTCTCTTTGTCAACATGTCGACACCTCCAGGGCTTCTTCCAGTTGAAGCGTGCCTTCATACAATGCTTTGCCCGTTATGGCGCCGTAAAGCCCCATTTGGGCAAGTTTCTTGACATGTCCAACGTCACCTATGCCTCCGGAGGCTATTATATCCATCCGGGTTACTTTCTGCAATTTTGAAAGTTCATCGAAATTGGGGCCTACCATGGTCCCGTCTTTGGCTATGTCCGTGTAAACTATGGTTTTGACTCCTTTTGCCTCCAAGTCCTCGGCAAATGCGGCCGCTTCGAGCTCGCTTGTTTCCATCCAGCCTTCGGTGCAAACCATTCCTTTTTTCGCATCAATGGATACAAGGACTTTGTCGGCTCCGACTTTTTCAACAAGCTCGGAAACAATCTCCGGATTTTTTACTGCCGCAGTTCCCAAAATAACCCTCGAAACGCCCATATCTATCCATCCTGCAGCTATTTCGACCGTCCTTATTCCTCCGCCCAGTTGCAAGGGCACATTAACCGATTCGAGAATCCTTTTAACCGCTTCCCTGTTTTTGCCTTTGCCGTGAAGCGCTCCATCAAGGTCAACAATGTGAATATATTTCGCGCCTTTGCGCTCCCACTCCAGCGCGGCTTCGACAGGATCGTCGAAATACACGGTCTTTTGATCGAATTCGCCTCTGAGAAGCCTGACGCACTTCCCTTCCTTGATGTCTATTGCCGGAAATATCATCATGCCTCTATCATCTCCTTAAGATTTTTCAGTATTTTGTAGCCTGTCTCCCCACTCTTTTCAGGATGGAACTGGGCGCCTATTACATTGCCCCTTCTGACAACGGCAGGAAATTCGACTCCGTATTCGCTTGAAAACACAATATCGTCCGGATTCTTTGGAACTGCATAGTATGAATGGACGAAGTATACGAATTCTCCAGTCTCGACGTTTTTGCCAATAGGATCTTGCCTTTTTTCAATGAGATTGTTCCAACCCATATGGGGAACCTTGCGGTCTATTTCAAAGCGGACGACATCTCCTTTTAGGAATCCCAGCCCATCCCATTCTCCATCCTCGAAGCTCTTGTCGAATAAAAGCTGCATCCCAAGGCAAATGCCCATGAGAATTTTCCCGTCTTCGACATTTCTGCGAAGACAAGGCACCAGGCCCGATTCATTCAGGCACTTGATCGCATCCTGAAACGCGCCGACTCCCGGAAGAAGAATGGCGTCGCTCTCATCTATGTCGCTCTCGCTTGAGGTTATGATCGAATCCACTCCTATGTTGCTGAATGCAGTCTGGACGTTTTTAAGATTCCCCATTCCGTAGTCCACTATGGCTATCATTTGAATACCCCCTATAGAATGCCCTTTGTAGAAGGAATTCCCTCTACGGACTTGTCGATTGAAACCGCTTCTTTTAAAGC
>CAZEHH010000064.1:0-9336 GCA_964512505.1 uncultured Peptostreptococcaceae bacterium | reverse complement strand
CTGGGCCATAATCGTCAAGACTTTCGCGCTCTGGTCAAAGAACATTGCAGGAATGCGGCACTTGACAATTCGGGACATGTTTCCCAAAGCTATTGAAACGCGGCCTCTGCCTGCCGCCTCGCCGCCTTTTGAAAGCCTTCCGCCACTCAGTTTTTTCATTTCCCGGGAAATATCCCCAGCCGGACCGCTCCAGCCCGAAATACTCAGCACTGTTACAAAAATGGCTGGAAGCTGTTCTCTTAAAGATTCATTTGCAGAGGCTCCAGCCAAAATTGCCAGGCAAACTATATTTGCAGGAACAAGCCTTAAGACGGATTCAAACAGGCTTATCAGCCAGCCTGCCGCCACGCTTCCCAATCCTGACAGAACCCCTAATGCAATTGCCGCAATAAGCCGAATGGCTGATACCATGACCGCAGCGGCAGCTACAGATCGGATCCCTCTTGTCACGAGTCCTGAATATTCGCCTTCTGTCAAATCTGCAATGCCTTTGAACAGATGTGCTTTTTCGAAAGACGCAATCTCCGGAAAAAGCGCAAACAGCAATAGTGCCCACAATAACACCGTCCCCAATAAAATATGCCGATTTTCTCTTTTCATCTCAGCGCCCTCCCTTCGGGCTCATAAGAAAATGGAGCACTCTTGAAACAAGCAACGAAAAACCACAGAATGCACCCGCCAGAATCATTGCTCCGAATACCGTTTCAGGACTCTTAATATCCACAAGAAGCCGGTTCATAAGACCCGGCAATCCAAAAATATATTCAACGACTATAAGATTCGACAAAGCCATGACAGCCATTTCGGGAATGAATCCTACAGCTTCCTCCAAAATCCCCTTGAGCATATGCCTTGTTGCTATTTCGAATGTTCCAAATCCCCTTGATCTTGCGGCAAGGACATAATCCTTGTCCATTTCCCCTTTTACGAATCTTTCCACCACCAATGACAAGGAGGCGGATGGAATAATGGCAAGCGAAAAAAACGGAATGGCAAGCGTTTTCAATGAATATTCAAAACCTCCACCCGAATATAAATCGGTTCCAAAACATATAATCGCAACATACAAAAGCCCCAATGCCAGGAAAGGCTGCGGTATGGACAATACGGCAATGGAAAACATTCCCCGTCCATCCGACGCTTTTTCTGCGGCGGCTCCCCTCCATGTCCCGGCCAGTATTCCCGCCATGAATGCGAATGCCGTTGACGATGCCGCAAGCACAGCGCTCAATGCCAATCCGTCACCCAAAAGACCGAAGATTTTGCCGGGTTCGAAGTTTCCTATGAATGAATGCATTCCTTCAAATGCCGAATTGGGTGAAACTCCGTCCAAAAAACGAATATTCGAGGCTAAAACAATTACAGCAATTGCCGCCGAAAGCGAAACAAGCAAACCGGCAAAACGGCCCAGAAGCATTCGGGGCAATGAAAAATAAATTTTGCGAATTGTTCTTTTGCCTATTGATACGCCCGGATGTCTGGCATATAAAACACTTGCGGCGTACAAAAAATATAGAAGAATGGCAAGCACAGCGGCGAAAATTGCCGCTTCAGGAACCACATGCCCAGTGTATGGCATTTTATAGCAGTGGCTTATTGCAAAATCAGTGCATCCCTCCATATTCTCTTGAAACTTTGAGGCATCCCATTGTCCGCCATTGTCCTTGGGAGATCCTCCGATTGTATCGAATTCTTTTCCATTTACGCTTCCGATTACAGCTGATGGCATTCCCTTTTCAAATAAAATCTTTTGGCTTGCGTTTATGCCTGTTTCTTCGGTCAGCGCTTTCATGCCTGCATTTTCATAATTCCTGAAAATTATTTCAGCAAGCCTCTCCGAAGAAGGGTCTCCGTCCACATATGATATCCATGTCTTTTCCGAACTTTTCCATCCCAGTTTGTCTAAAATCACGACTTGCGTTTTATCAACCGGGAAAAGAGGATTTTCAATGTAATCGCCGATTCCTGAAGCTCCGGATTTTTCACCGTCAAAAAATAAAAATACTATATTCATTTCGGGAAAGGAATCCATAGATGCGAGTTTGCCCGAAAGCTCCAAAAGGCCTGATACTCCTCCTGCATTGTCTATGGCTCCCGGCACATGGCCTTTTTCGCCGTATGAACCGTATCCGTCGTATCCTGAGGCAAAAATCAGGCATTCGTCGCTTTGCTCTGCGGGTATGTATCCTATTATGTTCTCGCCGCTCGCGTATGGAAATCCAATTTCCACATGGATTTCAACCCCGTCGGCTATTCCATCAAATCCGTTTCCCGCGCGCTTTTGCAGTTTGTCATAAACACCGCCGCTTATTCGGGCTATAAAAACGGTCTCGGATCGCTTTTCGGAAGCATCCACACTCTTTCTTTCCATTTCATGATTCTGTGTCTCGTTTTCGTCATAAAAGAGAATCCCTTTCCCTCCGCTCTTCAAAACATGGGTTTGGGCTTCTTCGGAAATCTCCCCCGACTTTGCCGCAACCATGCGTCCAACCAGCATGTACCCTGGTATGTCTTCAACCGGGCCATCAGCCAAAAGAACGTCACCGGAATAGTCGATTCCTCCCCCGAAACCCTTGGTCGCAGGATTGTAGTCTTTGAAAATCTCGAATGTCCCAGAGATTCCGTCTCCAATATCCGAAATATTGAATTCCGCTGATTTGCAAACTGCGGTGGTGGCGTCGAACCCCATTCCGTAGCCTTCTTCGTAAAAGCTTTCAATTCCCTGTTCCTTCAAGACGCTTTTTATGTATTCAGAGGCTTTTTCCCCTCCCGGGGTTCCGAATTGCCTGCCTTGGTAATCCCTGCCGGTCAATTCGCTTATTCTCTCCGCCGCCGCTATGGTGTCCGGTCCGTTTCCGACAGGTTCGGATGCCGCCCCTTTGCAGCAAAAAAAGACTGCCGAAAAAAAAGCGAATGGCAACAACAGGATCAATATTGTCCAATAGATTTTCTTTTTCAATATCAGCACCGCCCATGTAAACATATATTTCAATCTCAAAAAAACACCTTTCCCTTTTAGAGGTGTTTTTTGAGATTCATCAAATTTCCAAATTCGGCAAACCGTTTTATTCCATTATCTGCCTGGCAAAACTGACTCCGTTGACGCTTGCCTGCATGAGGCCCCGCGTGATGCCGGCGCCGTCGCCCAAAGCGTAAAGGCTGGAAATGTTGGTTTCAAAATTTTTCCCTACCTTCACTCTGTTGGAATAGAACTTTACCTCCACTCCATACAAGAGGGTCCCGTTGCTTGCTATTCCCGGCACTATGTTGTCGAGAGCCTTGATCATTTCGTCTATGTCCTTCATTATCCTGTAAGGAAGAACGAGCGAGAGGTCTCCCGGAACGGCATCGGCAAGGGTCGGCACTATATTGTTTCTTCCAAGCCTCTGCACCGTTGTCCTTCTGCCCCGCCTGAAATCTTCATAGCGCTGCACTATGACCTTGTTTCCCGAAAGCATGTTGCCAAGCTTTGCTATGTGTTTGCCGTAAGCTATGGGAGCATTGAAGGGCTCTGTGAAATGCTTGGTTACAAGAAGCGCGAAATTCGTGTTCTTTGTCTTTTTCTCCTCTGATTTATAGCTGTGGCCGTTCACAACGGCAAGATTGTCTTCATAGTATTCTGTTGAAACTTCCCCTCCGGGGTTGTTGCAGAATGTCCTCACCTTGTCGTCGAAAGTTGGAGTGTAGTAGACAAGCTTGCTTTCGTACATGTTCTCGTCAAGCTCCCTGGTTATCTCGCGACGCGTTTCAACCCTCACTCCGATATCGACATCCCCGACCTCTGTATCTATTTCGTATTTCTCGCAAATGGCCTTGAACCATTCGGAGCCTTCCCTTCCCACTGACACAACAACCTTGTCCGCATAGTGCTCCTTGTCCGCAACCACTCCGCGAATGGTTCCGTTCTCTATCATAATGTCCTTGACAGGATTCCTGAAGGAAAGCTCCACCCCGATTTCCTGAAGATGCTTCTGAAGCTCCGCGTAGATAGTGTTCCCGACTTCTGTCCCCATGTGCCTTATAGGGCATTCGATCAAATTGAGATTGCTTTCTATGGCTTTCTTTCGTATGGATTTTATGCCTTCGCTCTCGTCCATTCCGTATACTTTTTTATCGGCTCCGAATTTGATGTAAAGCTTGTCTACATATTCGATGAGCTTTTTGGTTTCTTCCCTTCCTATATAGCTTGGAAGGTTGCCCCCCACTTCCTCCGACAATGACAGTTTGCCGTCCGACCATGCTCCTGCGCCGGCGAATCCTGTCGTTATGTTGCAGGGATTGCATCCCACACACTTTCCTGTCGTTCTTTTTGGACACGTGCGCTTTCCTATCGGGTTTCCTTTTTCAAGCATCAGTATTTTGCATGAATCATCCAGCTTTTTCAGTTCAAGCGCCGCGAAAATGCCTGATGGTCCGGCTCCGACTATAATATAATCCCACTTTTTCATAACCCTTACCCCTCACCGTCTATTTTTACTTACACCTTATCATACCAAAATAGCCGGTTGAAATAAACATGCATTGCATATACAATCGCGTCAAATGAGCTCTATTCCCATTAAAATGAAAACCCGGCGCAATTCTCGCCGGGTTTTTTAAAAAGTCTTTATGTTGTATGTTTGTATCCTCTATGAAACTTTTTCTTTTATGTCCAGTTTTTTGCTCAATTTTTCAAGCATGTCCACAGTCATTGAGTCGAGATCGTACTCGGGCTTCCATCCCCATTCGTTTCTTGCCGCGGAATCATCCAGACTGTCCGGCCATGAATCGGCTATCTTTTGAAGCTCGGGCCTCAGGTCGTATGTCATTTTGAAATGAGGAAGATATTTCTTGATTGCCATGTGGATTTCTTCGGGGTCAAAGCTCATTGCGGCAACATTGAATGCATTCCTGTGCTTGAGTTTTGAAGGATCGGCTTCCATTAGGCCGACAATGGCATTGAGCGCATCCGGCATGTACATCATGTCCATGTATGTGCCTTTTTTTATCGGGCATGCAAACTTTCCAGCCTTGAGAGCTTGGTAGTAAATATGCACCGCGTAGTCTGTCGTGCCTCCGCCGGGCAGTGTTTCGTTGGAAATTAGACCCGGGAATCTGACTCCCCTCGTGTCAACCCCGTATTTCATGTTATAGTAGTCGCTCAGTATTTCCCCGGCCACCTTGGTGACGCCGTACATGGTAGTGGGGCGTTGAAGCGTATCCTGCGGAGTGTCAATTTTAGGCGTGTCCGGTCCGAAAGCCGCAATTGAGCTTGGGGTGAAAACAGAAACTCCCGTATCCCTTGCCACTTCCAAAACATTGAAAAGTCCTCCCATGTTGACGTTCCAGGCAAGGGTGGGATTCTTTTCGCCTGTCGCCGACAATATTGCCGCCAGATGAACAACCCAGTCGACCTTGTGTTTTTCAATGAGGCTTTTCATCCTCGCTCCGTCAGAAACGTCAAGAACTTCAAACGGGCCCTCATTTGCTGCCGGCACGTCCTTTTTTACTATATCGCTTACAACAACATTGTCTGTTCCATGTATTTTCCTCAGTCCTGCGGCCAACTCCGAACCAATCTGGCCAAGAGATCCGGTAATAAGTATTTTGCTCACAAAAGCACCTCCACCATTTTTTATATCCTCACTTGAATTATATTCCTATGGGAATGATTTTTCAATAGATTTGTACTTCTACGGTGAACAATTTTTTCATAAGTGTACTTGAACGTTTTTGGACCTCAATCCGTTAAAATCTCTTGGACCTTGCAATAAAAGAGTTTTAGCTGTCATAAATTATTTGTTAAGCATTTCAATTTTTTCTGAAAATTCTTTCAAATTAGAACATTTGTCTTTTCAACGCAAACAAAACAAGGAGCCCTTTAAGGGCTCCTTCGAGATTAAAGAAAAAATCTCAATCTCACAGGCTGTAGAAAACCTTCTATTTCAAGGCGCCGCCAAAGGCCAGTGATGGGAGCGTATTGAGACATACGTGACCAAACGGGTTTTGGCAAGGCAACGCAGAAATTGGTGTTTTTCTACAGTCTGCAAGGAGCCCTTTAAGGGCTCCTTCATTAATAAACTTTTTATTAACCGCAGGAACTGCAATTTTCGCAGCCTCCGCCTGGAGCCGCGTTTACAGGTCGGACTCCATATCCGTTGCCTAATTTTTCCACCATGAGTTCTCCGAATTCTTCAATGATGTAATCTTCAATAACGAATTTCAATCCGGATGAATCATCGGTCAAATCGTTTTCTTTTTGCTCGTCCAGAGCAATCCCGAATGACGGGCCGCTTCAGCCAACCCCCGCTATATGGATTCTCAAGGTTTCAATTTCGGGCTTGTTTTCCTCAAGAAAGGCTTTTATCGAACCTGCTGTTGCTTCGTCTATATGAACCTTCAAAGGTATACCTCCTTTTTTGTAGTTGTTAATTGTTATCAATTGCTTATCATTATAATACCCACAAGGTTTGTATGCAAGCAATTAAATTATTTCCATTATTCCCGCCATTCGCCCGGTCTTGCCCTTGTCCCTCCTGTGTGAATAAAACAAATCGCCTCTGCAGAATGTGCATAATCCCGAAACTTCAATATTCTCTGCTCTTACTCCGGCTCCGGCAAGCTGAATTCTGTTGGCTTCCCAAAGGTCTACCTTCCATCTTCCCGGCTTTTCCGACCTATGCAAAACCGATTCTCCGTAAAGCTGTGAAAACAATCCGGCAACCTCTTCTTGGACCTCGAAACAGCACGGGCCTATGGAAGGGCCTACAGCAACGTGGCAATCCGAAGCTTTTGTTCCAAAAGCTTCTCCCATGGCCTCGATCGTTTTGCGCCCTATCTCCTTCACTGTCCCCTTCCAACCGGCATGGGCAATTCCAATTGCCTTTTGGACAGGATCCGCAACAAACACTCCTGCGCAATCCGCAAAAAAAGCTACAATGGGTCTTGCGGGCAGTCTCGTTATTATTGCGTCTTTTTCGAGCGCCCTTTCTCCAAGCCAAAACCCTTCTCCTGTGAAACCTTCATCAATCAAGGCTATTCCGTCGCCATGGACCTGATTTGTAAAAACGGCATCATTCAATTGAAAGCCCATGTGTTCCGCCGCCCTTTTATGGTTCATCAGGACCACTTCCCGGCTGTCTTCAGTAAACAGACCCATGTTCATACCATCGAACGGGGCTTTGCTGAATCCTCCCGCCCTTGTCGTTACGCAATGTTTTAAAAACCCGAGTTTTTCAAGATTGGAAAAACGCAAATAGGCTTCTTTCCCTTTTTTTTCTATTTGAACAGACATCATTCCACCACCATATGCATATTTTTAATCATCATAACATATGAGTGCAAATTCATGCCGCCAGTTGCAAAATCATTCAAAATCTTCTGTGCCTTTCATGAAAAGCCCGTCCGGTCCAAGGTCTATCACAGCGGTCTGTCCATTCTCCAGATGCTTGTCTATTATCATTCCTGCAACAAGGGTTTCCAAATGCCTTTGCAGAAATCTTCTCATGGGCCTCGCGCCAAATTGAGGGCTGTAGCCTTCGTTTATTATATGGTTTTTCGCCTCCTCGGTGAGCTTGACTCCGATTCTTTTCTCTGCCAGGCGTTTCCTCAAATCACAGAGCATCAGTTCAAGAATGTCCTTTAGCTCGTCCTTGAATAGCGGCTTGAACATCACTATTTCATCAACCCTGTTGAGGAACTCGGGTTTGAATGTGCTGTGCAAAAGAGAAGTCACTTTTTTTCTTGCCGATTCGTCTATTGTGCCGTCATCGCGTATGCCCCCAAGAAGCTCCTGCGAGCCCGTATTCGATGTCATTATTATGACGGAGTTCTTGAAATCCACGGTTTTGCCTTTGGAATCCGTCACTCTGCCGTCGTCAAGTATTTGAAGCAGCAGATTGAACACATCGCTGTGGGCTTTTTCAATTTCATCAAAAAGAATCACGGAATAAGGCTTCCTCCTCACCGCCTCGGTCAATTGCCCGCCTTCCTCATAACCGACATATCCCGGAGGCGCGCCTATAAGCCTTGAGACAGAGTGCCTCTCCATGTACTCGCTCATGTCGATCCTTATCATGTTTTTTTCTGTGTCGAAAAGTGTTTCTGTGAGCGTCTTTGCCAATTCGGTTTTTCCGACTCCTGTGGGGCCGAGGAATATGAATGAGCCTATGGGTCTGCCGGGATCTTTTATTCCCGCCCTGGACCTGATAACCGCATCGGCGACCCTTTCCACAGCCTCGTCCTGCCCTATCACCCTTTCGTGAAGAATACCCCGCAGGTTCATAAGCTTTTCCCTTTCCCCCTCCACTATCCTGGATACGGGAATTCCTGTCCATCTTGAAACGATTCGGGAAATTTCATCTTCGGTAACAGCCTCCCTCAGATAGGCGTCCGACTCCTGTCTGTCCCTCAGCGATTTTTCGCTTTCCTGTATGCTTTTCTGCAATTCAGGCAGCTTGCCGTATCTAAGCTTTGCCACTTTTTCCAAGTCGTATACACGCTCGGCCTTTTCGATTTCAAGGTTTAAGGATTCAAGCTCCTCCCTGAGCGAATTGAGCCGCCTTATCCCATCCTTCTCATTCTCCCATTTGGCTTTCATGGAAGACAGGCTTTCTCTTTTTTCCGACAATTCCCTTTGTATGGTCTCCATTCGTTTTACGCTTTCGGAATCTTTCTCGCGTTTCAGTGCGGCCTCCTCGATTTCCAGCCTCATTATGTCACGCGACACCTGGTCGAGCTCGGAGGGCATGGAATCGATTTCCGTCCTTATCATCGCGCACGCTTCGTCCACAAGGTCTATCGCCTTGTCAGGAAGAAACCTGTCTGTTATATACCTGTCCGAAAGCTTTGCCGCCGCAAGCAGTGCGGAATCGTTTATCCTTACCCCGTGAAAGAGCTCATAGCGTTCCTTGAGGCCCCTCAGTATGGAGACCGTATCCTCCACATCGGGTTCGTCCACCGCTACAGGCTGAAAACGCCTTTCGAGGGCCGCATCCTTCTCTATGTGCTTCCTGTACTCGTCCAAAGTGGTCGCCCCTATGCAGTGAAGCTCACCCCTGGCAAGCATGGGCTTTAAAATGTTTCCTGCATCCATGGCGCCCTCTGTCTTCCCCGCCCCGACTATGAGATGGAGCTCGTCTATGAACAGAAGTATTTTGCCTTCGCTTTTTTTTATTTCATTCAATACCGCCTTGAGCCTTTCCTCGAATTCCCCCCGGAACTTGGCGCCGGCGACGAGAGACCCCATGTCGAGGGAAAATATCCTCTTGTCCTCCAGCCCGGCCGGAACGTCCCTTTTGACAATCCTGTGCGCAAGGCCTTCCGCAATGGCTGTTTTACCCACCCCCGGCTCGCCTA
>CAZEHH010000063.1:4806-9444 GCA_964512505.1 uncultured Peptostreptococcaceae bacterium | reverse complement strand
TGAAAAGGCTTGAATCAATTTCAGACATAGTCAGGAAATCAGGCGGAAACGTCAGTAAAATGGCGGAAATCATCCTCGAACCCTTCTTGTTTGAAATACTCGAGGAACAGGAAGTTTCATACACCTGCGACTGCAGCAGAAAAAAAGTGGAAAAAGCAATAATAAGCTTGGGCAAAGATGAAATATTGAAAATGATTAAGGAAGACGGAAAAGCTCAGGTGAACTGCCACTTTTGCAATACGAATTACGTCATAGGGAAGGAACGCCTCAAGGCTTTGATGGACGAAGCAACGGCATCTTGACGGATCATTGCCGTTTATGTAAAATGATGTTTGGATCAAGCAGGGGACACTGATAGGGGATGAGATGCATGGATATATATTACCGTTTGATTTTTATGGCTTTAGTGGGAGCGGTCATAGGATGGTCTACGAACGTCACGGCAATCAAGATGATTTTCAGGCCTGTACAACCGGTAAGGATACCGGTTTTGGGATTTACTCTTCAAGGGCTTATTCCCAAGAGAAGGGGCGAAATAGCGAAAAACATCGCTGAAACCGTCGAGAAGGAGCTCGTATCACTCGAAGAAATCATTGAAGAGCTGATAAACGACGACAACAAGGAACAGATTTATTCATTGATAAAAAACAAGCTTAAGAATGTTGCCGACGAGAGGTTCCCGATTTTCATACCGTTCGCTTTTAAAATCATGATTCTGGATCATATAAATAAAATCATAGATGAGGAGAGCGACGACGCAATAAATGAATTGACGGAGGTGCTTGTCCACAAGGCCATCGAAAAGGTGAGCATATCCGGAATGATAGAAGAAAAAATAAACATGGCCGATTACGAAAAAATAGAGGAAATAATCCTTAAAATAGCCAAAAAGGAACTAAAGCACATAGAGCTTCTCGGAGGGGTCATCGGGCTGGCTATAGGTTTGGTGCAGGGATTTATACTTGTGTTTGCATAGAAAAACGACAAATATCCTTATAATGTTGACAAAAGTGCATAAAAACTTATAATAAAAGGTAATTACATTTGAATAGCAACATGCCATGAAGGGGACTTGTCATGGAAAACATTCTTACAGAGAGGGGCGGATTGCTGAGACCGTTCCGATATGATTCATGCCGTACTGCCCCGGAGCATCGGCCCTATTAGCATTTTGTGAAATGGCCGACGCAGAGATGCGTTAAAAGTTTGAGGGGTTTCTTACAATCAGGGTGGAACCGCGGGTATATGCTCGTCCCTTTCAGGGATGGGCTTTTTATTTTTTGAAAATAAAGGAGGATATTTTATGGAAAACATTAACATCATGTTGAAGGACGGAAAAGAAATAAAGGTTGGAAAAGGGACGTCTCCATATGAAATCGCAAAACAAATAAGCGGAAGGCTCGCCAAAGAAGCTCTTGCAGCCGAATTCAACGGGAAGACCATAGATATGAACAGTGAGCTTGACGAGGATGGAGAACTGAATCTTTTCACATTCGATTCGCCTGAAGGAAAGAATGTATTCAGGCATACCGGATCGCACATACTGGCACAGGCTGTTCAGAAGCTTTACCCTGGAACAATGCTTGCAATAGGACCCGCCATAAAGGACGGTTTCTATTATGACTTTGAATCGGACCATATTTTTGTTGCTGAGGATTTCGAGAAAATCGAAGATGAAATGATGAAGATAGTCAAAGAGGACCAAAAGCTTGAACGGTTCGAATTGCCGAGAGCTGAAGCCGTAAAATTCATGGAAGAAAAAGGCGAAAAATACAAGGTTGAACTGATAAACGATTTGCCTGAGGATGCGAAAATTTCCTTCTATCGCATGTCGGATTGGGTGGACCTTTGCGCAGGGCCGCATCTGCCGTCCACAAAGCAGGTGAAAGCAGTAAAGGTCATGAGCGTTGCTGGAGCGTATTGGAGAGGCGACGAGAAAAATAAAATGCTTCAGAGAATTTATGCGACGGCTTTCCCCAAGAAAAAACTTCTTGAAGAATACCTCGAGAGAATTGAAGAGGCAAAGAGAAGAGACCACAGGAAATTGGGAAAGGAGCTCAAACTGTTCGCCATGATGGAAGAGGGACCGGGTTTCCCGTTCTTCCTGCCGAAGGGTACGGTACTCAAGAATCTGCTCCTCGACTATTGGAGGGAAGTCCACAAAAGATGGGACTATGTTGAAATAGAGACTCCTATAATACTGAACAGGGCTCTCTGGGAAACATCGGGTCATTGGGAAAACTACAAGGAAAACATGTACGCGCTGAAGATAGACGATGAGGATTATGCAATCAAGCCAATGAACTGCCCTGGAGGAATGCTTGTATACGACATGGAGCCGCATTCTTACAGGGATTTCCCGATGAGGGTCGGAGAGATTGGAAGAGTGCACAGGCACGAACTTTCAGGAGCTTTGCACGGACTCATGCGAGTAAGGGCCTTTACTCAGGATGATGCCCACATATTCATGCTGCCTGAACAGATAAAGGATGAAATCAAGGGTGTAGCCGCTCTTTTCGATGAGGTCTATTCAACTTTCGGTTTGAAATACTATGTCGAGCTTTCAACAAAGCCCGAAAAGGCCCTCGGGTCTGACGAGGAATGGAACATGGCCGAAACGGCATTGGAAGGAGCACTGAAGGAAATGGCACTGCCTTACGTGGTCAATGAGGGAGACGGAGCATTTTACGGTCCCAAGATAGACTTCCATCTTCAGGACAGCCTGGGAAGGACTTGGCAGTGCGGGACCATACAGCTCGATTTCCAATTGCCGCAACGATTTGATCTGACATATATCGGCAAAGACGGCGAAAAGCACAGGCCAATCGTAATTCACAGGGTTGCATTCGGAAGCATAGAGAGATTCATAGGAATAATCATCGAGCATTTCGCCGGCAAGTTCCCTCTTTGGATTTCTCCGGAGCAAGTAAGGGTGTTGACCATAAACGACAAGCACGCGGATTATGCTGAAGGCATTGTGAAATTGATGGCTGTAAAAGGAATAAGGGTTGAACTCGATGACAGAAATGAAAAAATAGGGTATAAAATAAGGGAAGCCCAGCTTGAAAAAGTGCCTTACATGATCATAATCGGCGACAAGGAAGTTGAGTCCCAAACGCTTTCCGTAAGGTCTCGGGACAAAGGGGATCTTGGAAGTGCAAAAATTGAAGGCTTCATCGAAGAGCTTCTGAAAAATGTAGAAGGAAAGATTTTGCCGGAGAGTTGACAAAAGCTTTTGCAAATGGTAAACTGCTTTAGTAAAACAAAGTAGAAGTTATCCGCTTCTCGCCTTGCGGAATAATCCGTTGGGGCCAATATGGACAGATTGAATGTTTCAGTTCACATGTCTTTTTGCGGATGCTTCGGCATCCGCTTTTATATTGTCTAAAAGTATGGAAAATTATTCAGGAGGTGGACAACCATTAAGAATTTTGAGTTGAACGAATCAATCCGTGACAGGGAAGTAAGATTGGTTGGAGATGACGGTGAACAGTTGGGCGTAGTATCCATAAAGCAAGCTATGGATTTGGCTGCGGAGAAGAAAATGGATCTCGTAAAGGTGGCGCCGAATGCCAAACCGCCCGTCTGCAGAATCATGGATTACGGTAAGTTCAAGTATGAACAGCAAAAGAAAATCAAAGAAGCCAAAAAGAAGCAGAAACAAATCACAGTCAAGGAAATCCGCTTGAGCCTTAATATCGATCAGCACGACTTGGAAACAAAAGCAAAACGGGCACGCAAATTCCTTGAAGACGGGGATCGTGTAAAGATTGCTTTGAGATTCAGGGGGAGACAGCTGGGCAATACCTCGATGGGATATGGCGTAATCGATAAATTTGTTGAAATGGTGGCTGAAAGCGGCACTATTGATAAAAAAGCAAAAATGGAAGGCAGAAGCATGGTGGCATTCATGGCACCGGTTGATAAATAAAGATTTTGGAAGGAGGAATCGTCATGCCAAAAATGAAGACGCATAGAGGCGCTGCAAAGAGGTTCAAGAAAACAGGTAGCGGCAAATTGAAGAGATTCAAGGCCTATAAAAGCCATATCTTGAATAAAAAATCACAAAAGAGAAAAAGAAAACTCAGAAAAGCGGCTACTGTATCGAGTGCCGATTACAAAAGAATCTTAAAAGTATTGCCATATCTGTAAAATGAATTTGGCAGCAAGGGAGGTAGAGAAAAATGGCAAGAGTAAAAAAGGCTTTAAACGCCAAGAAGAAGCATAAAAAGATATTAAAACTCGCCAAGGGTTATTATGGATCCAAGAGCAAGACTTTCAGAGCAGCCAACCCTGCAGTAATGAGAGCCCTCAGATCCGCATATACCGGCAGGAAACTAAGAAAGAGAGATTTCCGCAAATTGTGGATTTCAAGAATCAATGCTGGAGCAAGACAAAACGGAATGAGCTACAGCCGATTCATGAACGGACTCAAGCTTGCAGACATCAGCATCAACCGAAAAATGCTTTCGGAAATGGCTATCCATGACGCGGAAGGTTTCGCCAAGCTTGTAGAGGTGGCTAAGGAAAAGCTTCAATAAGTTCAGATAGACAATATAGCCTCAATTTCATTGTTGTCTGCCGAAAGTCGTTCGGCCGCGTATAAAAATGCGCCAGCCTACAGACTTTTGGCAACAC
>CAZEHH010000063.1:0-4706 GCA_964512505.1 uncultured Peptostreptococcaceae bacterium | reverse complement strand
TTTTGGCAACACCTTGAACTTGAGGTTTTTTGTTTTTTTTGCATCTGTTCCATATCATTTGATTGTTTGCTGCCCGCTGCCAACTGACAGCTGCATTTTGCCGGCTGTTCTTATCTTTTTACTTCATAAATGGTATAATGTTATAGCCGCTTATGCTAAAGGGGGTGGAGAAGATTCGCACAAATAAAATGTTGAAAAGATACAATCTCAATCCTGCACAGACATTGGTATTGGGATTTGCCGCAATCATATTTGCGGGCGCAATAATGCTCTCGCTGCCGGAGTCTTCTTCAAACGGCGAAAGCGTTGGATTTGTGAATGCTGTTTTTACGGCAACTTCAGCTGTATGCGTGACCGGTCTGGTTATAGGCGACACTGCTTCTTATTGGACGGTTTTTGGAAAGGGCGTAATACTTTTTTTGATTCAAGTCGGAGGATTGGGGTTCATGACAATGACCACTCTGATAGCTTTGCTTGTAGGAAGGAGAATTTCGCTCAAGGAGAGGCTTCTGATGCAGGAGGCCTTGAACCAGTTTACGATTTCGGGCGTTGTAAGGCTCACGAAGAATGTTATAATCGCCACCATGGCAATAGAGGCGGCAGGAGCAGCTCTTTTGTCTTTCCGTTTTGTTCCCATGTACGGATGGGAAAATGGATTGGGCTTTGCAGTGTTCCATTCGGTATCGGCTTTTTGCAATGCCGGATTTGACCTGATGGGCAATTTTGGAAGTTTGACAGGCTTTTCGGGCGATGCGCTTGTTGCATTGTCTGTCGGATTGCTTATAATACTTGGAGGGCTGGGTTTTACAGTCCTTGTCGACCTTTTCGAGTTCGGGACGGCAAAAAACAGGATTGACCGCAAGTTTTCGCTTCACTCAAAACTTACACTCTACATAACGGGAATTCTGATCGCAGCAGGTTTTGTTTTGATTTTCGCTTTTGAATACAACAATCCGCAAACAATGGGAAGTCTTTCGGGAGGGGGAAAAGTACTTTCATCGCTGTTCCATTCCATAACTCCGCGTACTGCAGGCTTCAATACGGTATCGATGGAAGGAACAACCATTCCGACGAAGTTTTTGACAATAATACTCATGTTCATCGGCGGTGCCCCCAGCTCGACTGCCGGAGGGATAAAGGTGACCACTTTCGGCGTTCTTCTCTTTACAATTGTTTCCATGGTAAACGGAAGGGATGAAACAGAGATATTCAAAAGAAAGATTCCAAGGGATATTGTAAACAGGGCCTTGGCTGTTGCAAGCGTATCTTTGGCGGTTGTCATAACAGGAACGATGCTTTTGTCTTTCACAGAAAAAGGTGCCGATTTCATGAGCATACTGTTTGAAACGACTTCCGCCTTCGGGACCGTGGGGCTGAGCCTTGGATTGACTCCAAACCTCAGTCAATCGGGCAAAATCATAATAGCGCTTATTATGTTTATTGGAAGACTGGGGCCGATGACATTGGCTGTGGCAGTTGCGCAAAAGCAGCAGAAACGAAAAACATTCATCAAATATCCGGAAGGCAAGGTAAGCGTTGGATAAAGGGAGGGGTTGAAATGAAAAAACAGTTTGTTGTGATAGGTCTGGGAAGGTTTGGCACAAGCATTGCCAAGACCCTTTATTCTTTGGGCCATGAGGTTTTGGCGGTCGATGAGAGCGAAGAGACTGTGGCGGACATAGTGGAGCATGTGACTCACGCCGTCCAGGCCGACGCCACGGACGAGACTTCATTGAAAGCATTGGGCATACGGAATTTTGATGTCGCGATAGTAGCTATAGGAAACGACATGCAGGCGTCGATTCTTGTGACGCTTATGGTCAAAGAGATGGGAATAGACTACGTTGTGTCGAAAGCGCAGAACGACCTTCATGCAAAAGTACTTTATAAAACAGGCGCCGACAGGGTGGTTTTCCCTGAAAGGGAAATGGGAGTGAAGGTTGCCAACAATCTGGTTTCTTCAAACATACTCGACTATATAGAGTTGTCAGAGGATTACAGCATTGTTGAAATTCAAGCCCCTTCAGAATGGACAGGAAAGAACCTGGCGGAAATAAACATTCGGGCCAAGTACGGCGTGAATGTAATGGCAATAAAACGAAATGCCGAAATAAACATTTCACCTACTGCATTAGACACGATTGAGGAAGGCGATACGCTCATCGTTGTAGGAGAAAACGAAGACCTGGGCAGCCTTGGGGAAAGGTAGAAAATGAAAAAAATCATTTCCAGACAAAATGAAAAAATTAAAAGAATAAAATCCCTTGAAAAAAGAAAATACCGTGAAAAACACGCTGAAATCATTTTAGAGGGGTACAGGCTGATAAAGGATGCCGTGGAAAGCGGGTTGAATGTAAAGACGGTTTTGTTCGTCGACTCAATCGATGAAAAGAAAATTTCCCTGGTGGAAACTCTTTCGGCATCTGGGGCAGAAGCGATTGAAACGGATCTGGCGGTGTTTGGGCATGTATGCGAAACGGTCGCTTCTCAAGGCCTTCTTGCTGTTGCAGAAATGCCCTCAAATTCACTAAAAAAAATAATTGGTGACTTGCCTGACCTCGTCATTTTTCTTGATTGCCTGCAGGATCCCGGAAACCTCGGCACGATAATAAGAACTGCCGATGCGGCGGGAGCCGGCCTGGTTGCGCTTTCTTCAGGAAGCGTTGACGCATACAATGCCAAGGTGCTTAGAAGCGCCATGGGATCGATTTTCCACATGCCTGTAATCCAGAAAATACCGGGAAAACAATTTTTAGAAGAGTTGAAGGACCATGGATACAAGACAATAGCGGCAGACATAAATGGTGCAAAACCTTATGGCGAAATGAAATACGGGGAAAAAACCTGCCTTGTGATAGGAAACGAGGGATCGGGCATCAGAAACGAAATACTTGACATTTGCCATGAATCCGTTAAAATACCTATTATAGGTCGTGCGGAATCATTGAATGCCGCGGTGGCCGCCGGAATTCTGATGTATGACATTGCCCTGAAGAAGAATTGTTAGAAAATTTCAAAATAACCCTGTAATTGCCATTGTTTTATTGTAAACAATTGCCCCCTATGGTATAATTCAATTAATAAAATTCAGTAATTCAAAGGGGTGCAGCCGTTATGAAGAGAAATCCAAGTTTCTTTTGGAATATTTTTCTGATTACAGGGAATATCAATGCATACTTGATTTACAAGGATTTGGTTTCATAATGTTTCATACATAGGCTTAGATGGAAAAAGTAAGCGAATTAATGCCAAAGAGAGAGTAAGTGCCATGGGCTGTAAGCATTTGCGGGAAAATGGTTCGCTGAAGTTCGTTCCGGAGCTTCCGATTTGAACTTTAAGTAGATTCGGACGCGTTATTGCGTTAAAAATATCGAGTGGCCGAGGAATCGGTTATTAGGGTGGTACCGCGAAAATTTCGTCCCTTGTTGGATGAGGTTTTTTTTTATTTATGGAAAAGATTTTACAGCAAAATGAAAGGAGAAAAAACCGAGTAAAGCTCCAGCAAATACTGGAAAAACCAAATGGTGCAAAACCGCCCCCGGTTCATGTTCGTGAAAGACATGATTTAAAAGCAAGAGTTTTTATTCCGGTTTCAATGTTTGTGGTTTGAGTGAATGGGACTCAATATTGGAAAATGTGAAAAAATATTGATAATGGAGGTAAATTTGATGAAAGAGAAATTGAAAACTTTACTCCTCGAAGGGGAGAAAAGAATTGCAATGGCACGTAATGAAGTGGGATTGCAAGAGGTCAAGGCGTCGATTCTCGGCAAACAGGGATCGCTCACCAAGATATTGAAAGAAATTCCCAAGCTTGATGTTACAATTCGTCCGGAAGTAGGAAGAGAAGCGAACAAGCTGAAAAAAAGTTTTACGGCTTTGATTGAATCGCGCATGGAGGAGTTAAAACTAAAGGCCTCGGAAATCTCCCCCGATTTTGATTGCAGCGTGCCCGGCATACTGCCGAATAGCGGAGGATTGCATCCGATTACACAGATGTGCTACGATTTGAACGATGCTTTTCGCTCAATGGGATTTGAAATATTTCAGGAAAAAGACATCACAAGCGAATTATACGCTTTTGACAAATTGAACTTTCCACCCGAGCATCCTGCAAGAGAAAGCATGGATACCTATTGGCTTAAAGGCCATGACTCAGGGCGTGGAGGCGACAGGCTTTGCTTGCGCCCGCATCTTACTGGAGGAAGTGTCCGCTACATGCAGACGCACAAGCCGCCGTACCGTTTTGTTTATCCGGGAAGGGTCTACCGCAATGAAACGACCGATGCACGTCACGAGAGGGCTTTTTTCCAGTATGAGGCATTGATTGTTCAAGAAGATTTTACTTTTTCATCGGGTAAGATTATGATAAAGAGCATTCTGTCAAAGGTTTTTGGCCGCGACGTGCCGGTCAGGATGCGTTTGGGATTTTTCCCGTTTGTAGAGCCTGGATTTGAGATCGACATGGGTTGTCTGGTGTGCGGCGGCAAAGGCTGCAGCGTATGCAAACATGTGGGCTGGATAGAAATAATGCCCGGCGGTTCGCCTCATCCGAATGTGCTTCGCGCTGCTGGGCTTGATCCCGACAAGTATACAGGATTTTACGTGAACATCGGTTTGGACCGCTTGGTCATGATGCGTTACGGGGTGGATGATGTTAGGCTGTTTCACAGTGCAGACCTGAGATTTCTAAGTCAGTTCAAATAG
>CAZEHH010000062.1:1720-9671 GCA_964512505.1 uncultured Peptostreptococcaceae bacterium | reverse complement strand
CTGGGAATCTGCGGCATCAAGAACACACCAGTCGTAAACGATGCCATGGAAATAGAAATCAAGCCGCTCATGAAACTTTGCCTGACGGCAGACCACAGAGTAGTCGACGGAGCAGTAGCAGCAATGTTCCTCAAAGACCTCAAAGAGCATCTTGAGAACCCGGCAGTGCTTCTGATATGAGCATGAAAACAGTAGTAATAGGTGGAGGCCCGGGAGGATACGTGGCGGCGGTGCGCCTTGCCCAGCTCGGAGCCGACGTCACAGTGATAGAGAAGAGGTATATAGGCGGAACATGCCTCAACGAAGGATGCATACCCACAAAAGTGCTGCTCCACACAGCAGAGCTCTTTGCAACAATGGAAAAAGAATCCGAGTCGCTTGGACTAAAAGTAGAAGGACTATCCTGCGACTGGGAAGGACTGCTGAAAAGAAAAGAACTCGTAGTCACCCAGCTAGTAAACGGAGTCAAGACCCTTTTCAAATCTCACGGAATAAAAGTAATAATGGGGGAAGGGTCCTTTGCAAGCGAAAACGAAATAGTCGTAAAGATGCCGGACGGCAAGAAACAGACAGTCGAGTTTGACAAGGCAATCGTCGCTACAGGCTCGGCTCCCGTAATAGCTCCAATACCCGGAGTCGACTCGCCCGGAGTAATAACAAGCAACGAAGCGCTTGCACTGGAGAAAATACCGGAGAGCCTGGCAATAATAGGTGGCGGAGTAATAGGCTGCGAATTCGCAAACGTATACTCCGATTTCGGAACAGAAATATCCATAATAGAAATGCTTCCCAACCTCATCCCCAACATGGACCAGACAGTGGTAAACGTCCTCAGGGGAAGATTCGAGAGGTCCGGCATAAAAGTGAACACAAACTCAAAAGTTCTGGCAATAAGGCAAGTCGGAGAAATGACAGAAGTCGACGCAGAAGGTCCGGAAGGTCCATTCACAGTCAGTGCCGAGAAAGTGCTTCTCTCAATAGGCAGAAGACCAGTGACAAAAGGGCTCGGACTAGAAGAACTCGGCGCCAAAATGGACAGGGGCTTCATCAAAGTCGACAAGCAGATGCGCACAAGCGCAAAGAACATTTACGCCATAGGCGACTGCAACGGAGGAGTCCTCCTTGCCCACACAGCGTCGTCTGAAGGAATGGTAGCCGCAGACCACATCATGAACAAAAACGCAGGCATAGACTTTGCGACAACGCCCTACTGCGTATACACAAAACCCGAACTCGCAGGAGTCGGAATGACAGAAAAAGAAGCTGTGGAAAAAGGATACAAAGTGTCGACAGGAGTCTTTCCCCTTAACGGCAACGGCAAATCCATAATAATGGGAGAAGTCGACGGAATAGCCAAATACGTGACAGACAGCAAGACAGGAGAAGTGCTCGGACTGCACATGGCGGGACCGAGAGCCACAGAGCTCATAGTCGAAGGAGCCCTTGCCGTAAGGCTTGAGGCGACAATAGACGAAATAACCACCACAATCCACGCCCATCCGACAGTTGGGGAGTCGCTCCATGAAGCGGCCCACGCCGTGCATGGAAACGCAATACATGTGCCAAAGAAGAAAAATAAGAAATAGCAAAAATAATTTACGTTTATCTGAAGGTCGGTGGAGGATTTGCGGAGCTGTCCACGCAGCTTGCAAAATGTCCTTCATCTATCATGAATAAATAAACAACTCTTTCTCTTAGCCCAAGGGGGGCTCGACATTGTCGAGCCCCCTTAGGCTAATGAAAAACTACAATTTCTGCGTTGCAAAAAAATAAGTAGAAAGTAGAAAGCTAAAAGTACAGCCGGCAGCTTGCAGTTTGCAGTAAAGTAAAATAAAAGGCAAAGACAAAAAACAGTGGGAAGTGGAAATTGGAAAGAGAAAACTGAGAGCAGATATCAGTTGTCAGGAAAAGCAGATATCAGATGTCAGATATCAGGAAAAACAAGGGCAAAGAAACAGCAAAAGCAGAAAACAAAAGAAACAAGACAATCAATAAAAATATAGAAGCAGGTATGTGCTTGCTTTATTATGTGCAAAAGATAAACAGGAATTCATTTAATCCTGCAACTTCCAAAACCCTATAAAGCAGTTTGATCAGCCATATAAAAAAATTATTATGACATTTCGTGGGGTTGTGTTAATATGATAGATAATCACAACCGAGGAGGTAATTCATGAAATACATTTTAAATAGTTCCACGGACCCCTACTACAACCTGGCCCTTGAGGAGTACTGCCTGAAGAATGTCGACATGGACGAGGATTATTTTCTGCTTTGGCAGAATGCACCGGCGATAATAGTGGGTAAAAACCAAAACACGTTCGAGGAAATTAATCCAAGATTCGTAGAGGAGAACAGCATTCCGGTAGCCCGCCGCATTTCCGGAGGAGGAGCGGTTTACCATGATTTCGGAAATCTTAATTTCACATTCATAGCAAACATAGAGGATGCGGCTACAGTCGATTTCAAGAAATACGCGGGACCTATCATAGAGGCATTGAAAACATTGGGCATAGAGGCTGAGCTTTCAGGAAGAAACGACATAACTATAGACGGCAAGAAAATATCGGGCAATGCCCAGAGAATGTACAGAAAGAAGCTCATGCAGCACGGCACACTCCTTTTCGATGTCAACATACACGATCTTGTAGACTCGCTGAATGTCAAGATGGACAAGATTACGTCCAAGGGTATTAAGTCAGTAAGAAGCAGGGTTACAAACATAAAGGAACATCTTGACGGTGAAATGGACATTAAGGCATTCTGGGAGCTCATACACCAATATCTTTCGGAAGACGGCAATTCCGAGGAGATTCTGCTTTCAGAGGATGAAATGGCTGAAATAAAAAAAATGCGTGATGAACGGTTCGCGACATGGGACTGGAATTACGGTTCTTCGCCTGAATTCGACATCTATAGCGAGAAGCGGTTTGCAGGCGGCAAAATAGAGTTTGCGGCAGAGGTGAAGGAAGGCATAATCGATTCTGTAAGATTCTTTGGGGATTATTTGGGAATAAAGCCGGTAGATCCGGTAGAGGAAAGCCTTGTCGGTTGCAAATACGAAATCGAAGCTGTAAGGGACATATTGTCCGGTTTCAGAACAGAAGAGTATTTTGGCAAAATCACAATCGGAGAGCTGATAGAGGTGATTTTCGGCGAATAATACGGATGTGAGAAAGAACAAATATTATACGGAGAGCTGAAGATAAAATACTTCAGTTCTCCGCTTTGTTTTTTCAAATGATTTGTCTTGTCTTTCAGAAGCCGATCAATTTTGAGATTTCTTTTGTTGTCTTGACGAGTTCTTCTCCAATTTTTTCGAATTTATCGCGATCAAGCCTATTGGTAGGACCCGCTATGCTTATGGCATAGTCTGCTTTCCCGAATCGGTCTATTATTGGAACTGCTACCCCTACGAATTCATTGTATGATTCTCCGCAATCGATTGCATAGCCTTTTACATTTATATCATTTATCTGCTTAAGAAGCTCGTTTTTGTCGGAGACAGTTTTTTCGGTAATCTTTAAAAAGGTAATATCATCCAAAAGACTTTCCAATTCATCATTTTCCGAATTAATGCTGGACAATTTGTGCAGGAAGGGCTTGGTTATGATTCTGACATCCGAATTAACCATTGTTCCCAATCTGAAAAGAGCCAGCCCCAGTCTGTATTAGCTTGAATTTTTATCCAGCAACAATGCTCTAAGATGCTCGGCTGTTTGCAGATTGAAGAGGGCAAACCACGCCTTTTCTGAAAATAGTCCTTCTCTACATAATGGCCTGACTTTGTCGGGCCATTGGATGTCAGAATTACAAGATGGCATAATGCAATGTTTGATTTTAACAGCGATACGACATATGGAAAAGATGAATAAACAATATTATGAATATTTAATAAAATAAAATAACTATAATTTAAAATAGAATGGTATCATGGATTATATGGGAAAATTTTGCGAGCAGAAGGGAAATGTTTTCATGGAAGGAGAAAAAATGGATTTTAACGATAAGACGGTCATAGTTACAGGCGGCAGCCAGGGAATAGGAAGGGCGATTTGTCTGGGTTTTTCAAAAGCCGGTGCCAAAGTATTCATTTTGGATGTCAATGAGGCTGGCGCAGCAAGTGTTGCAGAAGAAATTGAAAAAGAGGGCGGTTTCGCAAGAGTATACGGAACCGATGTTTCAAATTATGGCGATGTACAAAAAAATATGGCTTCTATTTTGAAGGAAACCGGAAGAATCGATGTCCTTGTCAACAATGCGGGAATTGTAGACAATAGAAATTTTATCGAACTCGATGAGAAGGATTTCGACAGGGTAATAAGCATAAACCTTAAGGGCGTATTCAACACATGCAGACATGTCCTACCCATTATGATGAAGCAGAGACATGGCAAGATTGTAAACATAGCATCGATTGCAGGAAAGGTAGGGGGAGGAATATTCGGAAACACTGTTTACGGGACATCCAAGGCCGGTGTTATTGCCATGACCAAGGGCCTGGCAAGAGAAGGCGGACCATATGGAATAAATGTCAATGCAATCTGTCCCGGTCCGGTAAACACCCAAATGATTGCCGATTTCAAGGGAGAGGCACGTGCGAATTTTCTAAAGGGAGTTCCACTTAGAAGATTCGCGGAAGCTGAGGATATAGCAAACGTAGCAATGTTTCTTGCGTCGGATGGTGCAAGACATGTTTCTGGCGAGATAACTGATGTTGACGGAGGAATAATGAGAGATTAAGAAAAAAGGAGATCTAGGAATGAGTGAAATGATGAAAGCAATAGTAAAGACCGGTTCCGGTTCCGGGGCGGAATTCAAAAGGGTTAAAAAGCCCGAATGCAAGGCTGACGAGGTTTTGATAAAGGTGAAGGCGGCTGCGGTATGCGGAACCGATCTTCATGTATATGACTGGAACAGTTGGGCGGCTGGAGCGGGCATAGAGCTTCCCGTTGTAATGGGGCATGAATGCTCCGGTGAAATAGCGGCTGTCGGCAAGAATGTGAATGGATTTGAAATCGGCGACTACGTGGCTGTGGAAACTCACATTCCGTGCGGTGAATGTTATCAGTGCCAGAATGGGGAACAGCATATCTGCCAGAATCTCAAGCTCTTCGGAATTCACACAAACGGGTGTTTCGCCGAATATGCGGCTCTTCCATCCAAGGTAGTAAGAAAGCTTTCAAGGGACATTCCACCGGAAATCGGAGCCATGCTGGAGCCATTGGGAGTAGGTTTTCGCGCAGGGCTGGAGATGCGGGTCTCAAGTAGGAAGGTTGCAGTGATAGGTTGCGGTCCAATAGGCCTCCTGACCATAGCCTCGGTAAAGGCCCTGGGTGCTGCGGAAATTTACGCCATAGACATAATAGACGACAGGCTTGCATTGGCTAAGGATGTAGGCGCTACGCGTTGCCTAAATTCTAAAGAAGTGGATACGGCTAAGGAAATAATTGAAATCACCGGCGGTGTGGGAGCCGATGCCTTCATAGATGCATCAGGAAATGTCAATGCAATAAATCAAGGATTCAAGTTCCTCAGAAAGGGAGGAGAGGTCGGACTCGTAGGATTGCCTTCAAAACCGATATCACTGGATCTTGGTCCTGATGTGGTATTCAAGGAAGCAAAAATATACGGCTTTCACGGAAGAAAGATGTTCGACACATGGACAAAGATGGACAACATGCTTTCAAACAAGCTTCTGAATGTAAAGCCTGTTGTTACTCACGTAATGCCTCTGGAAAAATTCCAGGATGCCGTGGATCTTCTCAAACAGGGAAAAGGCAGCAAAATAATACTTATACCGTGATTTAAACATTTGGATATGTAAAAACAAAAAAATAATCAACATATGAAAATCGGCGGAGGAAATATTTGTTAAATTCTTCCTCCGCTGATTCTTTTTCAAGCTCAATATTTTTTCCTTATAATTCTTACACTGTTTATGACAGCCAAAAGCGCTATTCCGACATCAGCGAAAACAGCGGCCCACATGCTGGCGTGTCCAAATACTGCAAGAAGCATGATGGCTGCTTTTGCCGAAAGAGCCATTGTTATATTCCCCACTACCACGGATCTTACTGTCCTTGATATGCTTATGGCCTTGGCTATGCTTCCGATGTCGTCATTCATGATTACTATATCCGAGGCTTCAATTGCCGCATCCGAACCCAGACCGCCCATTGATATTCCAACACTTGCGGTTGCTAGTGCGGGGGTGTCGTTTATTCCGTCCCCGACAAATCCTACGATTTGCTCTTCTGCGTATCTTTCCACAACAGAAACCTTTTCCGAAGGAAGCAGCTTTGAATGGCAAGCATCCAATTCAAGCTGATCGGCAAGATTCTCGGATATTTCTTTATTGTCACCTGTCAGCATACCCAAGTGCCTTATTCCCTTGTTCCTAATAAGCCGCAAGCCTTCCTCGACCTTGTCCTTAAGCGTATCGGATATGATTATATGTCCTGCATAGCTCTTGTTTACAGCCACGTAAACAATTGTGCCCTGCTCTGTGGCTGTTTCATGCGGTATGTTGAATGAATCAAGGAGATTCGAGTTCCCTGCAAGTATGCGTTTGCCGCCCGAGATGGCATGAACGCCTTTTCCCGGGATTTCTTGAAAATCTTTTATATGGTTTTGAGTCACCGTTTTGCCGAAAGCCCTCAGAATCGAAAAAGCGATAGGGTGGTTGGACTGACTCTCCGCTTCGGCGGCGTATCTTAGCACATCGCTTTCAGTAAAGCCTTGAGCCGGATTTATTCCGGTGATGCCGAATGTCCCATTGGTAAGCGTTCCGGTCTTGTCGAAAAGAACTGTCTTGACTCTCCCAAGAGTCTCAAGATGATTGCCGCCCTTGACAAGGATGCCGTGCCTTGATGCTGCTCCGATTCCTCCGAAGAAGGCCAGCGGGACGGATATTACCAGCGCGCACGGACAGGATATGACCAAAAATACGGCGGCCTTGTATACGCTTTCCCTGAATGTAAAAATCCCTGACAATGGCAAGACAAGAATGGTCAAAATAGCCGCTGCGACAACTATTGGGGTATAGACTCTCGCAAAGCGTGTAATGAATTTTTCGGCGGATGCTTTTTTCGAAGCCGCCTCTTCAACCAATTTCATGATTCGGTTTATTGTCGATTCCGCATAAGGTCTGTCCACACGAACCTTCAGGGAACCGGTCTTGTTTATGGAGCCGCTGTAGACAGGGTCTCCCGCCTTCATGCTTCGAGGGACGGATTCTCCGGTAATGGCAGAAGTGTCCACAAAAGACTTTCCTTCGATGACTGTTCCGTCCAAAGGCACTCGTTCTCCCGGCTTTATCAATATTAAGGAGCCTGGGGAGACTTTGCTTGCTTGAGTCTCAATCAAAATATTGTCAATATAAACCGTAGCTGTTTCCGCCTTAAGCTCCAAAAGGCTTTCAATGGCGCTACGGGAATCATCCACAGCCCTGGCTTCGAAAATTTCTCCTATGCTGTATAAGATCATAACGGCAACGGCCTCATGCGGTTCGCCTATTGCCCATGCGCTGAAAGTGGCAATTGACATTAGGAATTTTTCATCCATAGCCGACCCCGAGAACAGGCTTTTGAAGCCTGAAAAAATGACGGGGCTTCCGGCAATAACATATGAAGCCATCAGAAGAAGCAATGAAAATGACGAGTCATTCACCATGAAAGATACAGCGAAAAGAGCGGCCGAAAAAAGCAGGCTTTTATGTTTATTGACAAGTTTGCCAAAAGTCGGAACAGCCTTTTCAGGGGATTTAGATTCCGATAGTCTTACACCCGGTTCTATGGCTTTAACAATTTTTTCTATTTTGTCGATTGCAGATGTCATGTTTTTCTGGTTTTCAATTCTGATTGACAATTTTTTTAGGGGAAAAATAATTTCAGCTGATGCAATTTCCGGCAATGCCTGTATCCTTCTTTCCATTTTCATTGCGCAATTG
>CAZEHH010000062.1:0-1620 GCA_964512505.1 uncultured Peptostreptococcaceae bacterium | reverse complement strand
TGCGACTTAAATCGCAAGATCATAGACAAGTATGATATAGAGGTAATGCCTCTGTTGGTCAATGACGACGATTCCGAGCGCCTGGACGGCGTTTCAATAAAGCCGAAAGAGCTTTTTGAAGGCATGAGGTCCGGGAAGGTGTATAAGACAGCACAAATTCCACTTGCAGAACTGATGAATGTTTTTGAAAGCCACAGAGACAGGGAATGCGTCTATCTGAGTTTTTCATCAAAATTGTCAGGAACCTTCGACAGCGCAAGGCTTGTAGTTGAAAACCTCAGGGACAAATATCCGGACCTTGAAAAACGCATAAGGATAGTAGACACAAAATGCGCATCCGGAGGGATGGGGCTTGTAGTGCTGAAGGCCGCTCAAATGGCTGAAGAGGGATGTTCTTTGGATGAAATTGTCGAGGCGGCAGATTTCTATTCCGGACACATGCAGCATATATTCACAGTCGACAAACTGGAATATCTTTTCAGGGGAGGAAGAGTTTCAAAAACACAGGCTTTTGTAGGTGGATTGCTTAATGTGAAACCCATACTCGATGTTCAGGACGGTTCATTGATTCCCATTGAAAAAGCAAGAGGAAAGAAGCATTTGCACAAAAGAATGATTGAACTGATTGAAGAGAGGGGAACTTCCCTTGAAAATCAGGTCATCGGCATAAATCATGGAGACGATTTGGAGTCGGCTGAAAAAATTCTCGAACTGATAGGCGAAAAGTTTGACTGCGCCGGTATTGTTGTTGATTATATAGGATGCGCCATAGGGGCCCATTCAGGACCTGGCACGCTGGCGCTGTTCTTTCTCGACGAAGAGCCGCCAATGGGCCACATCGCCCAAATATCGCAGAGGAGAAATAAATGCATATAGGATGCCATTTGTCAGTTGCAAAAGGCTACGAAAAAATGGGCAGGACAGCTTTGGAAATAGGCGCCGACACGTTTCAATTTTTCACTAGAAACCCCAGGGGAGGCAAAGCCGCAAAGCTTGTTGAAAGCGATGTTGCCGCGCTTGAGTAGCTAATCAGGGAAAACGGTTTCGGGGAAATTGTTGCCCACGCTCCATACACCATAAACATGGCTTCCCATAAGCCTCAAACATGGGAATTCGCCAAGGAAACCATGAGAGGGGACCTTGACCGCCTCGAAAAATTGCCTTGCCGATTTTATAATTTTCATCCCGGCAACCATACGGGCAAGGGAGTTGAATATGGAGTTGCGCGGATAGCCGAGGGGCTCAATGAAATACTTGCGGGACATCCTGAAATATCAAAAAGGCCTGTCCCTCTTGAAACGCCTAATGACTTGGATGGATACAAAAGGGAAATAGCCGTACTTAGAAGAGCGCTTTCGGGAAGCAAAAGAAACAATGAACTTGCTTTTAAACGGGAAAAATAGTAATATTGCTAGTATAATAATCAAGCAATCATGCGACCCTTACATATATGAGAAAAGGAGGGTTCTATATGACAAAAGAGATCGTAATAAGGTTGAAAGATATAATTGCCAATAAAAAAGCTTCCAATTATCAGGATGTGACGGATTCGATAACACAGAATCTGCAGGCTTATCTGGACGAGCGCTACGACAGTCCTGAGGAAATGCCAGTAGAGAT
>CAZEHH010000061.1:0-9902 GCA_964512505.1 uncultured Peptostreptococcaceae bacterium | reverse complement strand
CCCCAGCTTGTGGATTGCCATGTTTCCGGCATCGAGGACTGCTTCCGAAAAAGCCTCCGAAAGGGTGGGATGGGCATGAATTGTGTCCGCAATATCTTCTATGGTTAGTTTGCCATTTATTGCGATGAGCCCTTCGTGCATGAGGTCGGAAGCATGGGGCCCGATTATATGGATTCCAATCAGGCGGTCGTCTCCGTCAACGACAACCTTCACGAAACCATCCGTTTCGCCGAGCGCCTGGGCCTTTCCGCTTGCTGCGAAGAGAAATTTGCCTGTCCGAAACTCCATCCCCTTCTCGGCGGCTTGGTCCTCCGAAATGCCGGCAACTGCGACCTCCGGAAAAATGAACACGCACTCAGGAACAAGGTCTGTGTTTACGGTGCTTTCCTGTCCCATTATCTCTTCGACAACCCGAACGCCCTGGTAGGAGGCTGCATGAGCCAGCATGACCTTTCCGTTGACATCTCCTATTGCATATACCCCGTCGAGGTTGGTCATGAATCCTCCGTCTACGATTATGCCCTTTCTGTCGAATTCTACGCCTGCATCCTCGAGCCCGAGTCCGTCGAAATAGGGTTTCCTTCCCCCCGAAAGAAGAACCGCTTCGGCTTCGATTGTCGTCTCGCCCTTCTTTCCTTCGAGGCTTATGACGAAAAGCCCGTCCTTCTTTTCGATTTTCTTGGCAGTGGTCTTTGTCATTACGGTCATTCCGCTGCGCTTTAGCATTGAAGGCAGCCTCTTTGAAATGTCTGAATCGTACTGCCTCAGCAGCTTGCTTTGCCTTGTCGTGAGTGTGACTTCGGATCCGAATGCATTGAATATGCCTGCGAACTCAAGTCCAATGACTCCGCCTCCGACGACAGCCAGGCGCTTTGGAATCTCTTTCAGGTCGAGGATGCTCCTGCTTCCAAGTATTCCTTCGAGGTCGGCGCCCTCCACCGGAGGTTTCTCGGCTTTTGAGCCGGTTGCGATTATTATCGCGTCTCCGGATATTCGGCTCGTTTCCCCGTCAGCAGTTGATACTTCAACCGTTTTTCCATCCACCAGTCTTGCCGTGCCTTTGACCGTTTGAATCTTGTTTCCTTCGATCAACTTTTCCACACCACTTACTACCTTCTCGACTATTTCGTTCTTACGTTCGATGACCCGCTCCATGTCGAGCTCTACCGGTCCCGCCTTTATGCCGTAGCTTTCGGCATCTTTGAAATTGTTCATTATCTCCGCATTGCGATACAGCGCCTTGGTGGGAATGCAACCCCAGTTCAGGCAAGTGCCTCCCAATCTATTCTTTTCGATCAGGATGGGTTGTGCACCCAGCTGAGCCGCCCTTATGGCGGCGACGTACCCCCCTGGGCCGCCGCCTATTATGATTATCTTCTTTCTCATGATTGCCTCCCGTCAGCATACGCTTTTTCGTTACGCTTGGTATTTCAGAATCAGGTCTTTCGCCGCCTTGACCTCGTCAAGCCTTCTTACGGTCGTTGTGGTTGGAGCCTGCCTGAGTATGTCAGGATTCTCTCCCGCCTCCTCGGCAACCTTGATCATTGCCTCTATGAAGCCGTCGAGGGTTTCTTTGCTTTCGCTCTCGGTCGGCTCAATCATTATGGCTTCGTTTATTATGAGAGGGAAATAGATTGTCGGAGGATGGTATCCGTAATCAAGCAGCCTCTTGGCAATGTCTATCGTATGGACTTCCAGAGTCGCCTTTTTGAGGCCTCCGAGCACAAATTCATGCTTGCACACCTGGTCTATCGGAAGATAGTAGTGGTCTTGCAGTTTGCGCATTATATAGTTGGCATTCATCACCGCATACTGGCTGGCCTTCTTAAGCCCCTCGGCCCCCATGGTGAGAATATAGGCGTAAGCCCTCACCAGCACGCCGAAGTTGCCGTAGAAGCTCTTGACCTTGCCTATTGAATGCGGCCTGTCGTAGTCAAGGACATATCTGTCGCCCACTTTTTCCACAAGGGGTTTGGGAAGGAACTTGACCAAGTCCTTTCTGACGCCCACAGGCCCGCCGCCGGGTCCGCCTCCTCCGTGAGGTGTCGAGAAGGTCTTGTGCACGTTGTAGTGAAGCACATCGAATCCCATGTCTCCCGGACGCGAAAGGCCCATTATTGCGTTCATGTTTGCCCCGTCGTAATAAAGAAGGCCTCCAGCCTCGTGAACCAGGTCGGCTATCTCTTTTATCCGAGTCTCGAAGAGTCCGAGCGTACTTGGATTTGTAAGCATCAGTCCGGCAACCTCGTCGCTTAGGGCTTCCTTGAGCGAATCGATATCCACCGAACCGTCTTTGTTGGACTTGATTTCAATCACATCGAACCCGCATACATGAGCGCTTGAAGGATTTGTTCCGTGAGCAGAATCGGGAACGATAATTTTGGTCCGCGCAAAGTCCTCCCTTTCGTCATGATAGGCCTTGATTATCATGAGGCCTGTGAGTTCTCCGTGTGCGCCTGCCGCAGGCTGCAATGTCATACGCTCGAGCCCTGCAACTTCGGCAAGCTGCTTGTCGAGCTCGTGCATAAGCCTCAGCGCTCCTTGCACCGTGTCTTCCGTCTGGCACGGATGAAGGGCTGAGAAACCGGGGAGCGACGCCATGTCCTCGTTTATCTTGGGATTATATTTCATTGTGCATGATCCCAAGGGGTAGAATCCTGTATCGACTCCATAGTTCTTGTTTGACAAATTCGTAAAGTGCCTTACCACATCCACTTCGCTGACTTCCGGAAGTGCCACCGGCCCGTCTTCAATCATGCCTTCAGGAAAGAAATCCACCAGAGGCTTTTCCTCTACATCCATGGCCGGCAGTCTGTATCCTTTCCGTCCCTCGACGGATTGTTCGAATATCAATTTGTCATATTTCTTCATTTGATCCCCTCCAATGCCTCGACCAGCTTGTCGATTTCCGCTTTGGTCCTTTTTTCGGTCACTGCAAAAAGAAGTGTGTCACTGTAGCTTGGATATGCCTTGTCCAGGCCATATCCTCCCATTATTCCGGCTTGGAAAAGGGCTTTCCTTACAGTTTCGGGATCGATGTCGGTCTTGACTGCGAATTCCTTGAAAAACGGTTTGTCGAAAGCGGGTTCAAAACGGTCCAGTCCGCATATTCTTTCGTAAGCGTAATGCGCCTTCTGGGTGCTTTGAACGGCGGCCTCCCTGAGTCCTTCCTTGCCCATTGCAATCAGGTATGCTGTCGCTATCATTGCGTTGAGCGCCTGGTTGGAACAAATGTTGGAAGTGGCCTTTTCTCTTCTTATGTGCTGCTCCCTGGCCTGCAGGGTCAGTACGAATGCTCTTTTCCCGTCCACATCGACGGTCTGTCCCACAACTCTTCCAGGCATTTTCCTCATGTTTTTCTTGCTTGTAGCCATGAATCCGAGATATGGTCCCCCGAAATTCAGTGCGTTTCCAAATGACTGTCCCTCTCCTACGACTATGTCCACGCCGTATTCGGAAGGCTTCTTGAACAGTCCGAGGGAGATGGCGTCAACCGAGAGTATGAAGTTGGTTTTCTTGCTTGTAAACATTCCCTTTACATCTTTGAGCTCCTCAAGGTTCCCAAAGAAGTTGGGGTTTTGCAGAACGACTCCAGCTGTTTCGTCATCAAGCATTTCGGAAAGCTTGGAAAGGTCCGTAAGACCGCTTTTTTCGGGGATTGTCTCAACATCGAAACCTCTGAACCTCGCGTAGGTTGCCAAAACCTCCCTTGTTTCGGGATTTACGGTTTCCGAAACAAGAATCCTGTTTTTCTTGCTTACTGCGCAGGCAACCATCGCCGCCTCTGCCACAGCAGAAGCCCCGTCGTAAAGCGATGCATTGGAAACATCCATTCCAGTAAGGTCGGCTATCATTGTCTGGTACTCGAATATGACCTGCAATGTTCCCTGGCTTATCTCCGGCTGGTATGGAGTGTATGCCGTGTAGAACTCAGAGCGTCCCGCCATGTGGGTTACCACAGACGGAATGTAGTGGTCGTATGCTCCGGCTCCCAGGAAATTCACATGGGTTTCGGCGCTGTAGTTCATTCCGGCAAGCTCTTTCATGGTCCTTCTCACTTCAAGCTCCGACATTGGCTCGCCAATGCCCAAGGGCCTTTTGAGGAGCAAGGCTTCCGGTATGTCTTCGAAAAGGTCGTCGATCGAATCTACGCCTATAGCTTCGAGCATGACCCTTTCATCTTCTTTTGTGTTTGGAATATATGGGAACATACTATTCCTCCTCGCTTATGAATTCCTCGTATTCTTTGGCGTTCATGAGTTCATTTAGCTCCGCCAAATCATTTATTTCCACTTTGACCATCCAGTTTTCGTAGCAGTCAGCATTCAGAAGTTCCGGCTCGTCCTCAAGGCTTTCATTGATTTCAGCAACCTTTCCTCCTACAGGAAGATATGAATCCGAAGCCGCCTTCACGGATTCTATCGCACCGAAAGCCTCTCCTTTTTCAAATTCGTCGCCTTCCTCCGGAAGCTCGACGAAAACTATGTCTCCCAAAGCATGCTGGGCATAGTCTGAAATCCCTACGGTCCCAACATTGCCTTCAACGCTTACCCACTCGTGGTCCTTGGTATAGTAGAATCCTTCCATCACTTTCATTTTTAATCCTCCTTGTGTTTTGTTCTGCTTGTATTTTCAACCGCCGGCCAATGCTTGCCGGCATTTATTTCTTGTATTTTTTTGAATAGAAGCGCTTGCTTATTATCTCGGCCGCCGCCTTCTTTTTCCTGATTCCTATCAAAATGGTCCCGCCCATGTGCGCATGTTCCGCATCGATCAGAGCCAAGCCTATGCTTTTTTTGAGTGTCGGAGAGAAATATCCGGTTGTAACGTGTCCAATTTCATTTTCTCCAGCGTAAACCTTGTATCCATGCCTTGGGATTCCCCTGTCCTTCATTTCAAATCCGACAGTCTTTCGCCTGAGGCCTTCCTCCTTCTGCTTGGCAAGCGCGTCCCTTCCTATAAAGTCTGTGTCCAGCTTGACGAAATATCCGAGTCCCGCCTCGAGCGGCGAAACATCCGGTCCAAGCTCGTTTCCGTAGAGAGGAAGAGCCGCTTCGAACCTGAGGGTGTCCCTGCATCCAAGACCCACTGGCTTGAGCCCTTGGGATGCTCCAACGCCTAAAAGTTTCTCCCATATGTGTATAGCCTTGTCGGGCTCGACATATATTTCGAAACCGTCCTCGCCTGTATAGCCTGTCCTTGAAATGAGGCACTTGACTCCGGCTATCTCGACATCCCTTGCGCAATAGAAAAATGCAAGCTCTTCAAGGTTTTTGCCGGTAAGCTTTTGCAGAATGGCCTGTGCCGACGGACCTTGAAGCGCAAGCTCGGCCGTCTGGTCCGAAAGGTTTGTCAATTCGAGGTCATAACCTTGGCTCTGCTTCTTCATCCATTCTACATCCTTGTCCACATTGCCGGCGTTTATGACTATGAAATAATAGTCGTCGGCATATTTGTAAACCAACAAATCGTCAACCGTGCCCCCGTTTTCGTAGCACATCATCGCGTACAGGATCTGGTTGTCTTCAAGCTTCGAAACATCGTTGGTAACCAGGTTCTGAACAAACTTGAATGCCTCGGGACCCTTTACTTCAACCTCTCCCATGTGGGACACATCGAAAAGTCCGGCGGCGTTCCTTACAGCCTCATGTTCCGGTATAAGGCCCTCGAACTCCACCGGCAGAGCCCATCCCGCATAATCGACCACCTTTCCCCCGTACTTTTCAAAGACATCGAAAAGCGGTGTTTTTCTTGCATTCGTCAAATCCATGCTTATCCCTCCTTTTTTTGTTTTTGTCGCCAATATGTTATTCGGAAAAATCCGCTCGGTTTTTCTTTCGGCTTCCCCTTTTTCGCTGTTAGAACAATCCTATTATCTCCCCGTCCTCGAGTATGTCCATCTTAACCGCAGCAGGAACTTTCGGAAGTCCAGGCATTGTCATTATGTTTCCTGTGAGAGCCACGAGGAATCCGGCGCCGGCTGAAGCCCTTATTTCGGCTACGCTTATCCTGAACCCGCTCGGTCTCCCAAGTTTTTTGGGGTCGTCAGTCAATGAATACTGTGTCTTAGCCATGCAAACGGGCGTTTTGTCCAAACCTATTTCCTTGTACTGCTTTATCTGCTTCAATGCCTTGGGCGAGAAATCAACCCCGTCTGCCCCGTAGACCTCCTTTACTATGGTCTCTATTTTTTCCTGTATCGAGAGATTCAAGTCGTAGATAGGAGCGAAATTGTTCTCTTCGTTTTCTATGATTTCAACCACTTTTTCCGCCAGATGGGCTCCGCCCGCGCCTCCTTTTTCCCAAACGTCCGAAAGAACGACGCCGACTCCATCCTCGCTGCATCTCTTTTCAACAAAGTCGAGTTCCTTTTCGGTATCGGTAGGGAAGGCGTTTATTGCGACAACAAGAGGAACACCAAACTTCCTTATGCTTTCGATATGCTTTTCAAGGTTCTCGAATCCGTCTGCAAGAGCCTCCATATTTTCTTTAGAAAGATCCGCCTTTGCAAGGCCTCCGTGATTCTTGAGCGCGCGGACTGTGGCAACCAGGACTACCGCATCGGGTACAAGCCCTGCGGCTCTGCATTTTATGTCGAAGAATTTTTCAGCTCCCAAATCGGCGCCGAATCCGGCTTCCGTAACCACATAATCCGCAATCTTGAGAGCAGTCTTCGTTGCGACAACACTGTTGCAGCCGTGGGCTATGTTTGCGAAAGGTCCACCGTGGATTATGGCCGGTGTGTTTTCAAGCGTCTGAACGAGATTAGGCATTATGGCGTCCTTGAGAAGAAGAGCCAGGGCTCCGGTTGCATCCAGTTCCCCCGCAGTGACAGGCTCATTTTTGAAGCTGTAGCCGACTATCATCCTGCCAAGCCTTTCCTTGAGGTTTTCCATGTCTGTGGCAAGGCAGAGTATTGCCATTATCTCGGATGCCACCGAAATGTCGAAGCCGTCCTCCCTTGGCATTCCGTTGGGCTTGCCGCCAAGCCCGACTACCACTTTTCTGAGCGCCCTGTCGTTCATGTCTATGGCTCTTTTCCATGTCACCCTTCGAGGGTCTATTCCAAGCCCGTTGCCCTGGTGAATATGGTTGTCGATCAGGGCAGCAAGAAGATTGTTTGCCGTAGTGACCGCATGGATGTCACCCGTGAAGTGAAGGTTTATGTCGTCCATTGGAACCACTTGAGCGTATCCACCACCCGCGGCGCCTCCCTTTATGCCGAAGCATGGTCCGAGCGAAGGCTCCCTGAGAGTGGTTATGGCCTTCTTTCCTATTTTGTTGAGCCCCATTGACAAACCGACATTTGTGGTCGTCTTTCCTTCTCCTGCAGCCGTAGGATTAATGGCTGTAACCAGAATAAGCTTTCCGTCGGGCTTGTTTGAAAGACTTGTGAGTACATCCAATGAAATCTTGGCTTTGTACTTGCCGTAATTATCCAGGTGCTCCTCGTTTATGCCAAGACTCCTTGCAATTTCAACAATCGGTTTCATCTTCGCTTCCTGTGCAATTTGAACATCTGTTTTCATCGATTTTCTCCTTTACAAAATACCAGGTCCTGTTGATTCAAAATGTGGATTTCAAACACCCTCAAGTTTCTTTATACCCATACCCATTACGCCTTTCACTTCTTTTTATTCAATATCGGGCGATTAATCCGCCCTTCAGCAAGCCTCTTCTCATTGCCCCTTAATCATTCAAAAAAACAAAAACAGAGAACGCCAATACTAGCGCCTCTGTTCTTTTACCTGAGAGTTTTGAACACTGCTCGATCTTGCCCCTTCGGTGCCGCCATGGGCGGTCTCTCCAGAGTATCGTCCGTTGGCGGCCATCGTTCATTTGAATCGTGAAATCGACTCCCGCCATCATCATCCGAATACCTATATTCACTTTTCATTTACATTATAATTGCCTGGGGGATCAGATTTCAACAATTGATAAGATTTTGTCAGACAATTCAATCTTTTTTGGCGCAAATACTGGTCTGCAGGCTCTTTTTCCCCGATTTCAAATAAAAATATTTAGAGTCTCAAGCTTACATTGTTATATAAGTGATTTTCAAAAAAAGTATATTGTATACACGTGATTTACATGCTATAATGATTTTAGTTTTTTCCATGCGCACATTTGTTTTTCAAATAAAGACAGAAAGGAGCAAGATAAATGTCCAGCAAATATCTGTTGATAGACAAGGAAATTCTACCGGACATCTTTGAAAAAGTGATAACAGCAAAAAGGCTCATTCAGACCGGTCAGGCAAAAGGGATAACGGGAGCTGTAAAAGCCGTAGACATAAGCAGGAGTTCCTTTTACAAATACAAGGACTATGTATTCACTTTCTCGGAAAGGGCGGACGGTAAAAAAGTCACCATAGCGTTGCTTCTATCTCACGAATCCGGCATATTGTCGAGCATCTTGAACAAGATTGCTGAAAGCAAGGGAAACATATTGACGATAAACCAGAACATACCCATGAACCAAGTCGCAAATGTGACCCTCACCTTCGACATAAGCCAAATGGATATGGAATTCGACGAACTGACCGAAGAAATAAGAAACATGGACGGAGTAATTAAACTGAATTTATTGGCAATGGAATAGAAACGGAGGAAACAAATGAACAACATAAAGGTAGCAATACTGGGACTGGGAAATGTAGGCTCTGGAGTTTGGGAAATACTCCACAAGAACCAAAGGAAGGTAGACTCATACCTGGGCAGAAGCATAGACGTCAAGAAGGTTCTGGTAAGCGATGTCAACAAGAAGAGGGATATCGAAATGCCTGCCGAAGTTTTGACAGACGACATAACTGAAATATTGGAAAACAAGGACATACAGGTTGTGGTGGAGCTTATGGGCGGACTGGAACCCGCATACAGCTACATTAAGGCTGCTTTAAAAAACAGAAAGCATGTCGTCACTGCAAACAAGGCCGTGATTGCGACTTACGGCAAAGAACTTCGCGGATTGGCCGACGAGAATGAAGTTGAAATAAGATACGAAGCCAGCGTGGGGGGAGGAATCCCCATCATAAACACATTGATGCAAAGCCTTTCCGCCAACAAGTTCGACGAGATTGTCGGCATTGTCAACGGCACTACAAACTATATATTGACTCAAATGACAGCCGAAGGCATGGATTTCGACGAGGCACTTAAACTGGCGCAGGAAAAAGGTTTTGCGGAAAGCGATCCAACTTCGGACATAGAGGGCGAGGACGCCGCATTCAAGCTTTCCATACTTAGCTATATTGCTTTTGGAATAGAAGTATCTCCCCAGGACATACCACGGGAAGGCATAACAAGGATATCCAAAGAGGATATCGATTACGCAAAGCAATTGGGCTACATCATAAAGCTTCTTGCAACTGCAAGAAGAAACAATAAAACTTTCGAATTTCACGTCCATCCTGTTCTTCTTAAGAAGGACCACCCCCTGGCAAGCGTAAACAATGAATTCAACGCATTGTTCGTAAAAGGCAACGCTGTCGGCGAATTGATGCTTTACGGAAAGGGAGCCGGATCCATGCCTACAGGAAGCGCGGTTCTTGGAGATGTGATGGAAATCGGGAAACGCATATCGGAAAAGCCGTCGGTGTCGCATGCAAACAAGAACGGATACATGTCTTCACTCGAAAGCGTTGGAGAAGGCCTGAGCGAATACTATATCAGGTTCCAGGTCAAGGACCAGCCGGGAGTGTTGGGCAATATCGCCACGATAATGGGTGAAAACGGCATCAGCCTCAAGTCCGTTGTGCAAAGGGGCAAACCGGGAGAAAAATCCGTGCCGCTGGTTTTCATAACACACGCAGTCGAAAGGAAAAATCTTGACAAGGCGCTTGTAAAAATTCAGGAATCCGAAATGATAAATGAAGTGGCTTCAATAATGAAGGTTAAAAGATA
>CAZEHH010000060.1:0-10136 GCA_964512505.1 uncultured Peptostreptococcaceae bacterium | reverse complement strand
GAAACAAGCAAAGGCAAGGAAATCATCAATGCCGACTTCATACAGAGCATAAAAATACTTGCATAGATACTTTAACACCGTGAAAAGGCAGTTGCAGCAGTGGTTTAATGTTTCGGCGATTTTCCGGGTTTTGTTCCCAAGGCATGCATTGTGATGGAGTAAATGCACTGCTGGCGATAGCTCGTAAAAACAAACTAAATATCTCAACAATTGCTTTGTTCATGATTCAAAAGCAATTTTGACAAACGCAAACTGACTCAAGCGTGTATTCGCATGAGTCAGTTTTTTAGGCAATATGCTATTATATGGACACTCTTACTAATGGAGAATCCTATAAAAGTTTCATTTCAAGACTTTTTCAATGAAGACATCAACAACATGCGGCGGGAACTGAGTGCCTTTGCAAGCCTTCAGCTCTGCAACAGCTTCATTCTTGGTCATGGCGGATCTGTAGGCTCTTTCAGATGTCATTGCATCATATGAGTCTGCAACAGTGAGTATTTGTGATACCATTGGTATTTCGTCTCCTTTAAGCCCGTCCGGGTAGCCTTTTCCGTCCCATCTCTCATGATGGTGCTTTGCATTTTTGGCAATTTCACTTAATGCCTCATTTTTTATAATCGCTTCGTAGGCCCATTCAGGATGTTTTTTAATTTTGCCATACTCTTCCTTGCTCAGTTCACCTGGTTTGTTTAGAATATTTTCAGGAATCAACATTTTGCCTATGTCATGCACCAAACCTGTAAGATATGTTTCATTGATTTTTTCGGAGGGAAGTCCCATTGCCCTTGCGGTTTCCTTTGCAAGAGCAGCAACTTTTTCGCTGTGACCTTTGGTGTAGGTATCGTGTATTTCAAGGAAATTTGTTACCGTTGCAAGTATGTCCTCAACATAGCGTTTCTTCATTGAAATGTCCCTTGCAACCGACAGGACATATTTTTTTCCGTTTTCTTCGTAAAGCTTGGCATTTATTTCAACAGATCTTTTTTCGCCGTCTTTTCGAATGATTTCTGATTCAAAAGTGCTTTCGAAACCGTCGGGGACGTTGCTTGCCCATTCGTATAGACCTTCTTTGTTGTCAAAATCTGATATACTTGCGCCTTTAAGTTCATCCAATGTGTAACCGCTAAGATCCTCGGAAGCTTTGTTTGCATTTTTAAGAACCAATTTCTTTTGTGTTTCGTATAACTCGGAAATGGATATTGCGTCCTTTATGCGGTGAAACAAGTCTTGATACTCGTTTTCTTTTTTTTCTATGTCGTTTATGAATTTGCTCCTTGCATTGGTCAAGTTGTTTATGTTTTTAAGCCATGACTTGACCTCGTATTCCTCGATTTTGTTGTCGCGGTAGCCTTCCGGCTCGACGTAGTAAGGGTTTTCATTTATTTTTCCATCGTATATTATAAAAGGATGGAGCTCTATTATGCTTTTTATCATGCTTGGGTTGAACCTGTTCATATTGTATCGGCATAGGGCGGTAACGGGGTAATCATCGAAAACCCTATCGTTCAGTTTCCATTCGTATTCAATTATTCTTTCCCTTCCATCTTCGTAGTCGAGCACCCAGCTGAGCTCTCCTGTGACAGAAAGCCCCGAGTATCCGTCATTAACTGCATTTTTGGTTTCGCTTTGCAGCAGGGCTATCATTTTATCTGGCATGAAAAGCCCGTCTTTCGAATAGGCTTCTGATCTGTCCATTATGAAAAGAGATCCTTCTTCGATTGCTTTTTTCGAATCAACAAGATGGGAAAGCTTTACGAGCATTTTTTCGGTGTCGGTATCGCCTTTTATATACATGCATCTTTCATTTCGATCAAGGCTGGCTTTAATGAAAGAAGCCACCATATTTTCTATGTTTTCGTCCTTGTACAGAAGAACAAGGTGGTCACCTGTATCGATTTTTTGCATGTGTTTTAGCGATTCGGTCAATTTCGACACCCCCCTCGGTTTTGCATTACTATTGCTTTTATACCCATTAATGCATGGTTACACAAAAGATTGTCAATCGAAAAAATATTATTATGCCTATGCCCCAATAAAGGAATAAGAAATGGTATTATTGACGCTATGACAAATTTATTGCACTGATGGAAATGAGCCCCTGGAATGGGTTGAATATTATGTCAGATCCCATTCCATATTTTGATTTGGGGCAATAAGGAATGACAGGCAAGACCGAATAGTGTACAATCTTAATATGAATGCATCAAAGATGTCCGGAATTCAGACCGGCAACTTGATGTATTTTTATAAATGGCCGAAAATGATGCATATGGGTGAAATGATATTTTGGAACAAAAGTCGAAATTCTGTAGTTAGAGGATAAAGAAAGGGCTTGAAATGAAAAAGACATCAATAGCGCTGATTACGTCAATTTTAATTTTTTCGGCAATGTTTTTTCCGGTGTATGCAGACGAAGGTCCTCTAAAGATTGTAATGGACGACAATTATCCTCCATTTGTTTACAGGAGCGATGAAGGGGAATTGGTCGGCATAAGCATCGACATGTGGAGACTTTTTGAAGAAAAGACCGGTAGAGAAGTTGAGATTCACGGAATGGACTGGGCTCTTGCCCAGGAAATGATGGGAACGGGAGAGTACGATGTAATTGACACTATGTTCAAGAATGAAACAAGGGAGAAGTTGTATGATTTTACGGTGCCGTATGCAAACATAGAGACATCCCTGTATTTCCATAAAAACATTTCAGGAATAAATGACATAGAATCGGCCAGGGCTTTTCCAGTTGCCACAAAAAAAGGCGGCTACTCTATAGAAATAATGGAGAATAAAGGGCTTGAGAATATTCTATTGTATGAAAGCTATGAAGACATAGTAAATGCTGCGGGCAATGGTGAAGTCGTAATGTTTGTAATGGACGATCTGCCTGCCGGATACTTTTTATATAGAACCGGATTGCAGGAAGAATTCCGCCACACTGAACCATTGTATTCCAATCAATTCTACCGGGCAATCAAGAAGGGCGACACAAAGCTCTTGACTTTCATCAATTTCGGATTCAATTTAATGGATGAGTCAGAGATAGATGAAATATATGAAAAATGGCAGGGCAAAAGTGCGGGCATAAGCCAAGAGACCGAAAGGATGATACTTCTTTGGGCAACGGGATTGATGTCGCTTTTGCTTTTAAGCTTCAGCGTAAGCTTATATTCAAGAAAACAGGTGCGGGAAAAAACAAGGAAGCTCGAGGCGGTGCTTATCGACAAGAAGGAACTGGCCGAGAGACTGGAGGCTGTAATAGACTCGATTCCAGATATGATGTTTGTTTTGAACCGGGATGGCATTTTTATTGAAAACATGATAGAGCTGGAAAAGGCAAGATCATTTACGGGAATGGAATTCGGAGGAAAATCATTGGAAGAAGTTTTCCCTCCGGGACTGGCAAAACTATACAGGGGCAAGCTGGAAGAATTCACAGAAAAGGGAGAGCCAATAATTTCCGAGAATGAAATAAATGAAATTGAATCGAAAGCAACAATGAATTTTGAATGCAGCCTTGAGGAGATGGGGCTGGACTTGCAGTATGAAATCCGCCTTGCGTGGATAAATGAAGAGATGATATTGATTGTCATAAGGGATATAACGGAATTGAATGTCTCCAAAAAGAAATTGTATGAATTGGGCATAAAGGATTCCTTGACAGGAATATACAACCGCAATTATTTTGAACGGGTGCTTGACCGGATGGAAAAGGAAAAAGGGGATTTTGCTGTATTGGTTTGCGATGTCGATGCTTTGAAATTGTACAATGACATTTTAGGGCATGTCTCGGGTGACGAGTATCTCAAACTTGTTGCAGAAATATTGAAAGACAATTTGCCGGAAGGGGCGATTTTGGCAAGAATCGGCGGAGATGAATTTACAATTGTGTTGATGGATGCGAAATTGAAACAACTGGAGGAATTGAAGCAAAAGATCAAAAGAGACTTGAAGAAAAGAAATGACAAATATGCGTTTGTTCCGACAAGTCTTTCAATAGGCTATGCTCTTCGCCATGTAGACGGCGAAAGCGTCAGGGAGCTTTACAAATTCGCGGATGACGAGATGTACAGGGAAAAAACCAGCCACAGATATACAAGAAACAACGGAGACATCTCGCTTTTGACAAATATGCTTGAAGCCAGAAATTTCGAAACCGAAGCCCATGCAAGAAGACTTGAAGACTATTGTGTGAAAATCGGCAGAATGCTTGGATTCAGGGAAAGCACGATTAACAGCATTGCTTTTTTGGCAAAATTCCACGACATAGGAAAAATAGGAATCAGGGATAAAATACTATTGAAACCGGGACCCCTTACCGAATCGGAATTTGAAGAGATGAAAAAGCATTCGGAAATAGGCTACAGGATAGCCAATTCGATGCCCGACTTGGAACATGTGGCGGATTTTATACACAAGCATCATGAATGGTTTGACGGATCTGGTTATCCATTCGGACTGAAAGGCGAAGAAATCCCCATTGAATGCAGGATTCTGTCCGTAGTGGATGCATATGACGCAATGACAAGCGACAGGCCGTACAGAAAGGCAATTGGAAAAGAAAATGCCATCAAGGAATTGAAACGTTGCTCTGGAACCCAGTTTGATCCCGCAATAGTGGATTTGTTCACAGCGCTGGTTCAAAGCGAAGAAGCATAGAGATTGAAGCCTTTTATTATTTCAATGAAAGGCTTCAAAAGGCTTTAAGATGAATGAAGATAGAATTAAAAATGGAACAATATTCAAAAACAAGAAGGAATATGGTAATTATTGTAGAAACCCTAAATATAATCGTATTGGGAGGGTTTTTACATGAGACACGATTTTATTTACGAAATAAATAAAGCCATAAACGGCGAAAACGGCGGACTGACGGATTTGTATGTAACAATCAACAGCAAAGGCTTGATAATCAAGGGAAACCTCATAAGCGCAGACGAATATCTTTCGCTCATAAGAGACAACAAAAGCATAAACGAAATAAACAAAAGTTCTTTGAATTCTATTTTCAGGAATGTTGAGAAAAAGGAAGAAGAAGAGAACCGGATATGCGAGTATGTACACCTCAGCAATGCCGAAATAATGTACAACAACGTGAAAGAAAATATAGGGATGTGGTTTTGCCACATTGATGATGTGGATGGGTTTTCATTCAAGGAAAAACGCAAAAACCCGAAAAATTATGGTGTTGTATGGAGATGATAAAAAACCTTGCCGAAGGCAAGGCTTTTTATATGGAACAACATTTTTTCATCAATATAGCCTATATGAAGATCATATAGGGATTATGCGGAAATTCCTATAACTCCATTGCCGCAAAGTAGCCGGTTTCTATTGCTGTGCGGATGTTTCCGACTTCTCCGCTGTCGCCTATTTTTATGGTCTCGTATTTTTCGCTGAGTGTTTTATATAGTGAGTTTTCGGGCAATGTGCCGAATGCCAGGACCACGCTGTCAAACGGTATTTCAATCTCTTCTTTCTTGGTTGTTTCCAATGCTTTTACCACTCCGTCCTTGAATTCGAGTATCCTGGTGTTTGCGTGGACATCTGCGCCCGAGCTTTGCAGTATGTTTGTTATTGTAAGCATGGTTATTAGTTCTTCCTTAAGCGCTATGCCCGGCAACATCTCGATTATTGAAACTTTGCAGTCTTTTTCAAGCAGGCAGTGTGCTGTTTCGCAGCCTATTTGTCCTCCTCCTGCCACTACAACGTTTCCGCTCAGGCTTACTTTTTCCCTAAGGACCTGTTCTGCTGTGTATATATTCTTGCCGTCTATGCCTGGAATGTCCGGAACAAGGGGTTTTGCTCCCGTTGCAAGCATCACAATGTCGGCATTCAGCTCTCCTGCGTTGTTTTCGTCAATCGGACTGCTGAGGTGTATATTCACGTTTGGAAGTCTTGAAAGCTGAGAACCGAAGAAGTCGGGTATGTTTTTTAGTGTTGCCTTGCAAGGTGGAAGCATTGCCGCGGAAAGCTGACCTTCGCAAATCTCATCGCCGGCTTCGTATATGTCCACATTGTGTCCCCTTTGTCCTAGTATATATGCCGCCTCGAGTCCTGCAGGCCCGGCACCTATTATTGAAACGTTTTTGGGTTCGGCAGTTCTTGTCATGGTGGTTTCGGGTCTGTTTTCCCTTCCCGCTTCGGGATTGAAGGCACATCGCAGCGGCAGGTTGTTGAATACGCGGGAGCCTATGCAGTAGTTGCATGTGAGACACTTTCTCATTCCTTGCACATCTCCTGCCATCACCTTTTTAACCCAGTCGGGCTCGGCAATCCATGCCCTCGATAGTGAAATGAAATCAGCCTTTTCTTCAGCAAGAACCGCTTCTGCCACATTAGGGTCGAAGAGGCGGCCCTGGGTAATCACGGGAATATTTACTGCGCTTTTCATGGCCTCGGCAAGGGGGACAAGCACGCCTTCGGGAAGGTAGATAGGGGGTATGAGCATGTGCATGGACTCGAAAATTCCCGCGCTGCAGTCTATGGCGGCAACTCCGGCGGTCTCTAGCATTTTGCCTATTTCCTTGGATTCCTCAATTCCGCGTCCCGCGTCTCCCATGTATTCGTCGATTGACATACGAACAACCAAAGGGAAGTCTTTCCCTGCGTACTTCTGGCATGATTCTATGAGTTCCATAAGGAAGCGCATCCTGTTTTCAAGGCTGCCTCCGTACTCGTCGTCTCTGTCGTTGAAGTATGGTGTCATAAATTCTGATATAAGGTATCCCCCTACTGCGTGAAGATAGAAGGCGTCGAAACCCGATGCCTTTGCGCGTCCTGCGCATTGGCCATAAGCTTCAACCGACTTGTGGATTTCCTCCACCGTAAGCTTGCGGACAGGTCTTTGTGCAACCATTGAACGTTTTTCACTCGGACCGACGTTTGGAATGGATTCGAGTGTTCCTCTTTCGTAGGGGAAGCCAAGGGACTGGGCGCCGCCACCGGGAGAGACCAGAGCGGCTATCTTTGCACCCGCCCTGTGGACTTCCTCGGTAAGCTGTGAGAGCATTGGTATGTAGGCGTTGTCGTCCATCCTCAAGGATCCCGCATAAGGGTCTATTGGATCCATTTTGGTGTTGCCCTGAGCGGAATGCAAAACAATCAGTCCGGCACCTCCATTTGCCCTTCTTACATAGTAGTCGATTATAGGTCGCGTGACTTCTCCGTTTACAGATGCGTAAAGCGTTTCGGTAGGGCCCATTATTACATGGTTTTTCAGCTTCAGATTTCCGATTCGGCCGGGAGCCAATAGATTTTCGTAGCTTTTGCTCATAGCGTTGCCTCCTTTTCAGTTATTGAAAGATTTGGTTTGTATTATACGTATCCGGATATTATAATTAGTTTAAACCACCGAGTTACTCGGATGTCAACGAAATCGACATAAAATTATCAGAATAGGCTGAAAAATTTTGAGGCAAAGTATTTGCTCAAACAATTGATTTTAGAAGAATGAGGCAAAGGGAGGGCTTAAGTTGATAGACGACGGTTATTATTATGCGAGCGAATTTGCCAGGCAGTGCGGAATTTCGAGGGACACACTTGAGTATTACAATCGTATAGGACTTCTTGCTCCGTGCAAGAGGGCGGAAAACGGATATGGTCTCTATTCTCCTGAGCAGGAGTATACGTTGCAGCTTATAACATATTTAAAAATAGGAGGGTGCACTTTAAATGAAATAAAGGAATACCTTTATGTGAGTGGAATGCCGGAGCTTTACGATGTCATGGAGGGGCGGAAGGAGGCGCTGGAGCGCAAGAGGGATATTATCGATAAGGCGATTCGTACCTATGACTACCATCGCAATTTTCGTTTGACGACACTTGATTTGGCTACGAGGGAAATGAGAATAGTGCGCAATCCAAGACCCTTCTACATTTTTGAAACGGGGATGGATGAAAGCCTTTCCAATTCCAAAAACTACCGGTCAAAGAAGTTTAGGGAACACATTCTTCGGTGTAACGAGAGAAGCTCGGAAATAATAAATTTCCCCATTGGAATCATTTATTCGCTTGAGGCTTTGCTTTCACTGAATCTTGATGGAATATGCGGATATTGCAATTACTGCATAGGGAAACCGGAGAATACGTCCAGGTATACACGCATTCCGCCGACCGAGTTTATGACATATATGCATACTGACAGCAAGAGGCTTGCCGACAAGAAGGTGGTTTCCGAACTGCTTGAATTTGCGCAAGCCGAGGGATACAAACCCAACGGCCCACTTTTCACAATACCGTTTACGAGAATAATCGACAATGAGCAAAAGAGCATGTTTGATTCGAGAATATTCATATCAGTTGAAAAAGCCTGAACGGGAAAAACTTGTTCAGGCTTTTTCAACAGGCTGGCGAATTATGGTCCTAAGCTTCTCGGGAGCCGTTTTTCTGGCATCGCTCAGATAGATTTCGTGGTGTTTTCCGCACATGGAATACCCTTCGTTCTCAGCGAAGCGGTGGAGCTTTTCAATGTTGTCGGTTTCTTCGGAGTATGGGCCGATATGGAGGATTTGAACTGAAAGCCCCTCGGCAAAAGACACGAATCATACTTTGGGAAGAGCGGGCGGGTTTTTCTTTTTTGCTACCGATTCAATCGCTTTATCGACCATTTCTTTTGTTATTTGCTTTGGTTGCATGGCCATCAATGTCCATTGCCATTTATCTTTTTTCTCCTGTTTCCATTGGCTCTTGTCGCTTATGTACCAAAGTCCCCGAAGCGGCATTACGACATAGTCAGTGCCAATATTTCCGGGACATCTACAAAACGCATTTCCCCGTTTTTGCACTGTAAAAGTCTTTTAATTCTTTCTTGAAGTCAACTTTTTTCATCGACAAAGTCTCCATTCATAATCGTCTCACATGTTGTTTGCCTCATTCATATATTACCACTGCGCCGGGCTGGATAACATAAAATGAAGCCTGCCAAAATTAATTTGACAGGCTTTCAGTATAAAATCATTAGAAGAAGCGCGAATCAGGAATGACCTTTCATAACAGCATCGACCATAAGTCCCTGTATGCATGAAAAGACAGCCATGACGATTGTGAGCACTAGGGTATACTTAAAGCCGAAGTATATAGCCAGCATTGGCAGAAGGGAAAGTTTTATTCCGCGTGCGTAAAGAAAAATCGCTATGGAACCGTAGCTTATGCCTTTTTTTCGAAATTCTTTCATAAGGGGATACCATGCGTAAACAGGCCCGTGGCTGAAGGTTCCAAGCAGCAGCATTGCAATGTATTTAACAGCCTTTGGACTCTTGTCTATAAGATTCTTGAGTTTTTTGTCGTCTATCAGGTTGAAAAGGAACATGAAAAATAGAACGGCAAAGAGTATTGGAACAATGTCTGCAAAAAGATTTGCCGCATATTCCAGAGCATGCAGAGTTTTATCCTGATCAACAAAAAACAGTGCAACATAAATGGCAATTACTAAGGATGGGAAAATCCATATGTTTTCCGTTTTTTTCTTTTGCTTTTTGTTTTTTTTGTCCATCAGTTGATACCTCCGATAATCCATACGGTCGTAATTGATACAAGTATGGAAAGAATAACGCTTAAAATGTTCCTCATGAGAGTGAAACGATTGCCGAGCATTTTTGCCTCAGCCGGTATTTGTACAAAACCAACAGTAACCCATGCCACCAGGAAGGCTGTAACTGCGAGAATGCTTAATCCCGAGTCGAGCATTTCTTTTCCGATTATGTAGCTGTTGATGGAATTTCCCGCAAGAATGCTTCCCGACAGTGCTCCAAGGGCCGTGTCAGCCAATGGCTTTCCGGTGAAAAGATTCGAAATGGCTTCGAATGTTACAAAAGTCTTCAAAAGACCTATCAAGAGTACAACTCCAGCCATCATGGGAATGTTTTTTAGTAAACCTTTGCAGGTCTTTATGAAAATTTGTTTTTTTGATTTTCCTTTATTCATCTTTAAGTCTCCTCGATATGGGCATATGCTTATAATAGCACAGAGATGGAAAAGTTTAAACTTTTTTCACTAAGATTTAAATAAGAAAGAGTTAAAGCTTTATTCTATAGGCTCAAACTGATATTATATAATTAACTGAAAATTCAAACCTTAATACGGCGTGAAAAAACGCTCTTTGAAAACGGTTTTGTAAAAGGAGGAGTATAAGGTTA
>CAZEHH010000059.1:0-10238 GCA_964512505.1 uncultured Peptostreptococcaceae bacterium | reverse complement strand
CCGCTATGATATACATTGTGAACGGTTTTATCAGCCAGTTGACTACGGTTGTAACTGTAAGGCCCTTGGGCTTTTTTGTCGCCTCGACTATGCTGTGGAAATCGATTTTAAGCATCATAGGGTAAATCATCAGCCAAATGAGTATGGCCACCGGAATTGAAACATTTGCATACTCGAACTTGCTGAGTGTCTCAGGCACCGCCGGAATCCATCTTCCTACAGCGACCCCAATGACTATGCAAAGCGCCACCCACAGGGTCAAATAGCGTCCGAATATCCCCATTTCCTCGGAAACCTGTTTCTTGTCCAAAGCTTTCGCTTTCATTATCTTTTGATTTTCCATTATTTTGCCTCCCGCGACCCAATATTGGACTGGGTTTCTTTTATGTTTTCCAATACGAGTCCCTTGTCGCTCTGTATGTCTTTGCATGTGAAGCCATTCTCAATATAATTCTCATAACGCTTGCTGTCAGAAGCGCATATTGTGCTTTCCAGGAAAATCTTTTCCATATGTCTCCAAAGTCCCGGGTACTCTTTCTTGAACTTCGTGTCAATTTTATAATGTACCCACTGAGCGTCCTTTTCTGCGATTATTATGCCGTTATTCCTAAGCTTTGCCAGATGCCTTGAAATATTGGACTGATTTAACTCAAGCATTGTCTCTATCTCGCAAACGCAAAGCAGATTTCGGCTTAGCAGATTCAGAATCCTCAATCTGTTTTCATCAGCAAGAGCTTTCATTATTTCCACCTGCTTCATAGTCCGCCCCCTTAGTATATGATTATTTAATCATATACTAACACTGTAGAAATCTTTGTCAACAAAATCAACAAAGATTTAACATAAAAACAGAGTGAATATGCTATCGCATCTTCACCCCGCCTTTACTTGTTTTTCAAAATCAGTCTCTTCAATTGTCTTTGCGCTCCCTTATGAGCTTTCCTTCGTTCCATTTCTGCTTATACTTGTCGGTCTCGCCGTCGGATGTGTTTTTCTTGTTTACAACATATGTTCCATAGCCTTCGTAGTCCTCGTCGTCTTCTTCGTATTTTGTATGTTTCAGATCATTTTGCCATATTCCGTAGAAATAGTTTCCGTTGGCTTCGGTATACTTTCCGTAACCTTCTCTTTCACCGTTTTTCCATGCGCCGTCGTAAACATCTCCATTTTCATAGTAAAGCTTTCCATAGCCATTGTATGCGCCGTCTTTGAAATATCCTTTGTACATACTTCCGTCAGAATATGTCATGACTGCATATCCCGTCTTTTTGCCCATCATGAAATTTCCGTCGTATTTTGTTCCGTCGAAAGCTGTAAATTCGCCGTTGCCGTTTTCCATGCTGTTGGTTACGCTTCCATCGTAAGTGTCCCCGTTTGCATAAACTATGTCCACGCTTCCGTTGAACAAGCTTCTGTCAAAGGCCTTGCTTTGAATATCCAATGTCTCAAAAGGGCTTTCCCATTTGTAAGCCTTAAGCTGGTCTTTTTCATCTGTTCCGCTTACATCCACACATGCGTATCCCTCAAATGTTCCTCCGTCGAATTCCGCCTCAACAAGGTCTCCATTTGCGTAGGTGTATTCTCCATAGCCGCAGTAGGTGTCATCAGCGAAACGTCCCTCAAAAACATCTCCGTTTGCCGCGGAGTACTTGCCTTCTCCGCTCATGACTCCGCCCGTAAAATGTCCTTCGTAGCTGGACCCGTCAGGAAATGTCAATGTGCCTTCTCCATCGAATTCCCAGTTTTCATAGCCGCCGTTGTATATGGTTCCGTTGCCGAAGACAAGCTGGGCGCTTCCCCTGAAGTTTTCGGGATTCCAGTCGCTAGATATTTCCAATGTGTCGGTCGACTCATCGTATGAAGTGTCAAAACCCAGGAGCGACGCTATCTGCAAAAGCGGAACATAGGCAATGCCGTCAATTGCGACAACTTTTTCCGTTATCCAGCTTTTATTGTAGCTTATCGATGTTTCGCTTCTGTTGGCTTCTATATTTTCAACCTCAACGTCCCCGGTTTCCGCCTCGTCCGCAAAGGCCATTCCTACAGAGCTCATAACAAGAATTGCGGACATCAATATCATCATGGTTTTCTTCAAGTGTTTTTTCATTTCATTGTTCTCCTTTTATTTATCTCTTGATTATTTTGTTGACTATTCAATTCAGCGGCAGCATGGCATCATTTTTTGAATATATGCTTCCATTTACTCTTGATCCAGGCAATGAATCCTGTTTCTGCCTTCTCCACTACCGGAGCTTCAACTTCATCATCCTCAACTTCGATGCCGTCGATCTTGATGACGAATTTCAGCTTTCCTTCCATGTTTTCACCAATGCCCGAGAAATTTTCATATCCGCTTGAAAGCTCCTCAAGCTTTTCCTTTATCTCGAATAACTCGTAGTACTCGTCGGTCTTTTCTACAACCTTGTCGTGAAGCTCGTCCACTCCCTCGTCGCTGAAAGTTTCATATCCCTCGAAAAGGTCTTGCGCGCCGCTTTGCAGGCTTCCTATTCCTTTGTTTGCCGTATTTGAAGCCTTTGCCAGTCCGCTGGTTCCTTCCTTCAATGTTTCCGCGCCTTCGCCCAATGCTTCCAGTCCGTCCACAAGCTCGAGCGCTCCGCCGGCAAGCTCCTGGGCCCCTTCCTGAAACAGCTCTGCATTGTCGTCAAGTGTCTTCATTCCGTCACTAAGCTCTTCGGCCCCGTCCGAGAGCTGCCACAATCCGGATTTGAGGACTGAAAGGCCGCTATCGAGTACCTGGGCTCCTGCCAGGAGCTGACCCAATCCGCTCCCTAGCTTTGTCATCAATCCGCCGATTTTTTCATCCAGCGATTCCTTCACAGCCTCTCCGGCTGCCGCTCCCGCATTTTCCCCGGCAGCTTTGGCCGCAGCTTCAAGATATGCGGCCTGCTCATCCGTAAGTGAATCATCTCCATCTATAACGCCGGCAACAGCACCTTCCACGGCCTGTATCACTGCTTGCTCCACTGCATACTTGACGGAATCGGTGTCCATCGAGCTTCCCGAAGCCTCAGCAAGCATCTGTTCTATTCCCGCAGTCAATTGCACGGATCCCGCTTTCAGGTCCACAGCACCGCTGTAGGCATCGTCCAGTCCGTCCTGCAGTTCGACCGAGCCGTCATAGAGTTCTTCGGATCCTTCTTTCAGCTCGTCTGTTTTTTCCCAAAATTCCTCTGCTCCGTCCGACAAGTCTATTGAACCGTCGAGAATTCTTCCGTTGATGTTTTCCTCCAATACGGATACAGCATCCTCAAGGGAAAACATTCCTTCATTGAAGTCCCCGAAATTTCTCAGCAGGTCCCAGGTCCCGTCGCTCAGCTCTTCTATTCCGCTTTGCACTTCCTCGCTTGCATCCGAAAGATCCTCGACCCCGTCCTCAGTCTCTTCTATCATGTCGTCGAATCCTTCTATGTCGTTTAATATGCTCGAATCGGAAGCCGCTGTTATTAGTATGTCACCCATCTCGAAATCATTCACATCCGCTTCCAAAATCAGTTCTTCAGCAAGGTCGAACATATCATCGAAATCATCGTCGTCTATGTCGAGACTCTCTTCCAGGCCAGGCACTGAGACATATGTGACTATGCTTGTATTGCCGTCGTTTATGACCTTGCCCGTATTGACTGAAATGTTTCTGCATTTGTCCGTCGGAAAATTGAATACGGCAGCCACGGCAAACGGTGTGAACAGGCGCTTGCTTCCGCTAGAGAGCATTACGTCATGAGAGTCCTTGTTGGTGACCTTCATTCTTATCTCAAGTTTTCCGTTACTTCCCGCAAGAAGCTCCGGCGAAACCGGCTTTCCATCCAGCTTGTATTTAAGCTCGAACTCTATTGGGAGCTTTTTTGCCGTAGTCCCCTGATAGTATATTTCTCCCTTTTCAGTTTTCCAGCTGAGGCTTTGTCCGCTGGCAACGGGAACTTCCTCTCCCTTTACATTCCTTATGCCCTCAAGTGTGGATACATCGTCAAATTCGACATTCATCTCTTCTGAATGCAGCCAATCGCTCACGATTATGTTGACCACTTTTCCTTCATGGTTCAGATTGACATAAACAGTTTCTTCTTTTGTCGCCGTTTCCGCCGCCCATGAAAAGCTTGAAAATGCCATCAAAAGAGCCATTGACATGCAAGATGCTCTGGCAATTCGCTTTTTATTTTTCATATCTATCCTTCCTTTCAATATTTGTACGCTCTAAGAAATCTCTTTGCAACCTGTTTTCTTTTGCAAAGGTTTTTTCTTCCAATGCAAAGTTGTCTTTTCAACAGTCTTTTCGAACACCATCAGGAGAGCCGGAAGGACCGTTATTATGACAACCATGCTGATAAGGGCCCCTCTTGAAATCATTAGCGCAAGCGCGCTTATGAGGTCCATGTCGGCTATTGCTCCGACACCGACTGTCGCAGCGAAAAAGGTGAGTCCGCTTGTAACGATTGAATTTATCGAGCCCTCGAGTGCATTCTTCATTGCCTCGTGCTTTTCATAACCGTTGCGTATTTCTTCTCTATACCTCGTAGCCAGAAGAATTGCATAGTCTACGGTAGCACCAAGCTGTATGCACCCAATGACTATGGATGCTATGAAAGGTATGACCGTCCCTGTATAGAATGGTATTGCCATGTTGATGAAAATTGCCAGCTCTATTGAAGCCACAAGCAATATGGGTACGGACAAAGAGTAGAACACAAGCATTATTATGGCGAAAATTGCAATTATGGAAACAATGCTGACATTCTTGAAGTCTATGTCCGCTATTTCTATGAGGTCCCTGGTAAGGGCGCCCTCTCCTGTAATCAGTCCGTCCGGATCATAGGATTTCACAATCCTGTCCATCTCGTAGAGCTGATTGTTCAGTTCGTCCGTTGCCGCCCTGTAATTTGAATTTGCAAGGAGCATGCTGTAGCCGCCCTTCTTGCAAATGTCCTTGATTTCATCCGGCACGAAGCTTTCGGGCAAAGCCGGCCCGATGTATTTGTCATACCCGGCAACAAACTGTATTCCATCAAGCGCCTCTATGCGGTCGATCATTTCCTTTTTCTCATAAGACGGAAGCTCGTCGTTTATGACTATCATGTGCGTGGTCATCATGTCGAATTTGTCTTTCAGCTTGTCAAGCGCAACTATGGACTCCATGTCCTCTGGAAGCGATTGGTCGAGGTTGTAGTATACAGGCGCATTCGCCTTTCCGTAGACAGCCGGAACAAGAATTATGACAAAAAGGAGCATGAAGCCCTTGTAATGCTTCGTTATGAAGTCCGCCGTTTTCGTGAATTCCGGCAATATGGTCCTGTGCCTGAACCTGTGTATTGCCTTGTCGAAAACAAGAATCAGCGCCGGAAGTATGGTTACGGTCGAAACAACTCCCAATGCCACTCCCTTGGCCATTACAAAGCCTATGTCGCGGCCTATGCCGAGCTTCATTACCCCCAGTGCCAGAAAGCCGGCGATGGTTGTAAGAGAGCTTCCGCTAATTGAAATCATTGTCTTTGAAATGGCGTCGGCCATGGCCTCTTCCTTTCCTTTATTCCGGGAAAGCTCCTCCTCATACCTGTGCAAAAGAAAAATCGAAAAGTCCATCGTCACCCCCAATTGAAGCACCGCGGCGAGGGCCTTGGTCAGATGGGATATCTCCCCCAGAAAAACATTCGTTCCCATGTTGTAGAGAATCGCTATTCCGATTGCCGCCAGGAATATGAAAGGTATTACGGTTGAGCTCAGTGTAAGACTAAGCACTATCACAGCAAGAAAGACGGCCAGCAGCACGAATATGGGTGTTTCCCTGTCGGAAAGCTCTATTGTGTCCTTGAGTATTGCCGACGTTCCGCTGAAGAAGCACTGCTTGTTCATGACTCCTCTTATTTCCCCTATTGCCTCCTGAGTTCCGTCCGAAGAGGACGGATTTTCGAATTTCACCATCAGCAGCGTGAAATTTTCCTTATAGAATATGTCCTTTATGTCACCCGGAATTATTTCCTTGGGTACATTTATGTCTAAAATGTCGTCAATCCAAACTACACCCTCGACACCTTCAATCTCTGAAATCTTTTCCTTGATGGCCGAGACATCCTTCCCTTCCATATCCTCGATTACAAGATATCCAGTTGCAGCATTCTTAAATATGTCGTTTAAGACATCCTGCCCCTTCATGGAATCAAGTTCTTCGGGCAGATAGGTAAGAATGTCGTAATTGATCCTTGTCGTTGCAATTCCATACAATGACGGTATGACAAGCAATACGGCAATGATTAAAACCAAAACTCTTTTTTTCGCTATAAGCATTCCAAATTTCTTCATATTCCTATTCCCCTTCGCGCTTCTGATATTGCCAAAAACATTATTTGTACTGACCGGTCAGTTCAGTTTTTCTAATTATAATCCCGCACACTAAAAAATGCAAGCATTCCTTCAAAATATTTTTTTATTTGAACATCTTCGCTTTTTCGTGTATATTGAAGTTAACTATACCGACCGGTCAGTCGAAAGTAGGTGCATTATGAAGAACACCAAGCAAGTCATAATGGATGCAGCAATCAAGGAAATCTCCGAAAAAGGTTATATAGGCGCCACTATGGATGGAATCGCCGCAAAGGCAGGCGTTGCAAAAGGCACGCTGTATTACCATTTCAAGACCAAGGAGGAATTGTTCAATTTTCTGGTCAAGGAAGGCCTTTCCATGATTGAAAGCGATATAGAGGCGGCTGTTTCAAAGGAAGAAGACATAATAGACAAATTTAGGCAATTATGCTTCATGCAGCTAAAGATCATCTACGACAACAGAGACTTTTTCAAGGTCATAATGAGCCAGCTGTGGGGAATAGAGCTTCGCCAAACCGAACTGAGGGAAGCTGTAAAGGGATACATAAGCTATGTTGAGAAATACATCAAGGAAGCAATGGATGAGGAAATCATCAATGTCGAGGATCCCCATTTGCTTGCCTACGCTTTTTTCGGCATAATGACTTCGGTCACAGTCTATGAACTGCTTAACAATAGAGAATTCAATTCAATGAAGGATGCCGAAAAAATAATTAACTACACACTGAATGGAATAGGCGTAAAACCTATTTACATCATGGATTGACCAATAAATCAAAACATGAATGCGGCAGCTGAAAAATCAGCTGCCGCATTTTATTTTGACAATATGCCTGAATGCAGAAAATCTCCTTGTCATTCCCGGATGTCACCGTATCCCGGGAAAAATGATATCTGCTCAAGCAGATATTTTTCAAACAGTTTTACGGCAGGCGCCCTGCGGTCAAGAGGCAGTGTCGCAAAAGCCAATTGCCTGCTTATAGACTCTTCAAGCTTTCTTATCTCCACCCCCTCGGGAAGAGGCTCAAGCAAAAGCATGGATAAAATGCTTATGCCCAATCCGTTCTTTACCATTGCCACCGTGGAATAGTCATTCTTTGCATGATAACGTATCTTCAATTCAAGCGAATTCCCCTTGATGATCCGTCCCACATCCGAATCCATGCCCTCCCCGGGCAATATGAAATACTCATTGTTCAAAGCCTGGACCGGTATCTTTTCGTATTTCAGGAGATGGTGCCCCTTCGGAAGGACGGCATACAGCTCGTCTTCTTTTATGGGTGTTGCATAAAGATCCTCTTTCAAGTCGGACAGGTTTACAAACCCGCAGTCGACCTTGTACTCCGCTATCCATTGCTCCGTTTCCTCATAGTCTCCGTCAATCAGCTCAAACTCTATATTAGGGTAATCATCAAGAAAACTTTTCATTATTCCCGACAGCCACCAAATGGGTATGCTTGTAAATGTGGCTATTCGTATCTTCCCTTCGACCATTCCGTTTATTGACGTTACGGTCTGGTTCAACCTGTCGTTCCAATTTACTATTTCGGCAATTGATTTTATTACCCTTCCACCGTTCGGGGTGAGTTTCACTCCTGACCTGCTTCTTGTAAGCAGCCTGAAGCCGAACTCCTCCTCGAGGCTTTTGACTGCGTGGCTTACACCGGACTGGGTGTATCCCATTTCCACCGCGGCTTTTGTGAATGAACCGCATTCCACAACCTTCTTTAAAATTGCATACTTATAGATGCTCACGAAGCTACCTCCACACATTAGTAATTTTCATGTTAACCATTACAGACATTCGTTATACTTGTACTAATGTTTGCAGTATACTATACAGGGTAGAGAGTGTCCATAATATGTAAACGGTAGGTATAGGAAATGTCAAGAAAAACTGCTGAAATGCTTTTGGTTCTTGTTGCACTGGGCTGGGGATCGTCATACATGTTTATGAAGCAAGGTCTAGGATCAATAGATGAATTCAATCTCATAGCTTTGAGATTTGGAACGGCATTTGCCGTCATGTCTCCCCTATTGCTTCGAAGACGCAAGCTGATAAACCGATTGACACTGGCTTACGGATGCATGCTCGGAATATTTCTGTTCCTTCTGTTTACTTTTCTTCTTCTTGGGCTTAAAACCACAAGCACCTCAAACGCGGCTTTCCTTGTCGGTCTTACGGTAGTTTTCGTGCCGGTAACAAGGATAATATCAACAAGGGAATTGCCCAATCGCTTCGTAATTCTCGGAATGCTTTTGGCCACTGCGGGGACAGCTTTCATGACTCTAAACGGAAGTTTCAAAATTCAGCCCGGGGACGGTTTCTGCATTCTTTCATCCTTGGCAATGACTTTTCAGATTCTGCTAAACAACAGAGCCGTCAAAAGTTCGGATCCGATCGCTTTGGGCATAATTCAGCTTGGCACGACGGCACTGCTTGGATTCATTTTTTCGATTGCCTTTGAAACACCATCGCTTCCGCAGACCGGCGATGGATGGGTTGCAGTTCTATCGCTCGGAATAATATGCAGCGCCTTCGGATTCATTGTTCAATCAATTGCCCAGAAGCATACATCGGCATCAAGAACCAGCATGATTTTTTCACTGCAGCCTCTTTTTGCTGCGCTCTTCGGCATTCTTCTTCTGAATGAAACCCCGAACCCGGCTCAGTCTTCAGGAGCAATTTTGATTTTCCTTGGCGTATTGATATCTGGGAAGGATTCGTCTTTGGAACGATCTTCGGAGCTTGTTATGGAAAAACAATAGGCAGCCACCGTCAAAAGGCAGCAGCCGCATAAAAAAGCTTCTCCTAAAGCATGGAATACTCGGGCAAGGCCGAGAGTTCCGTGCTTATTTTTTTATTGTACAATTGTATTTCATACAAATTTCCATGCTGTATTTATATATAATCGATTTTAACATAGCAAAAACACTGCCAATAAAATTGTATACAATAAGTTTTTTATGACTTCAGCGAGTTTAAATTCAATACTGCGGCCTTGATAGCACACAAGGCCGCAGTTTATTTGAAACTTCATTTACCGTTATTTAAGAAGGTTATTTGCCCATTTAAGAACTTTATTTTCCTTCCACAATTTGCTTTTTGGATTCATTCAGCTATTCTACGGTTACTGATTTTGCAAGGTTTCTGGGCTTGTCCACGTCGTTGCCTCGGGCTACGGAAACGTAGTAGGCGAAAAGCTGGAGCGGAACGACCGAAAGCAGCGGGGTCAATTCATCCATTCCGTCAGGTATGAAGACAACCTTGTCGGCAACCTTTTCGATTTCTTTGTTTCCTGCTTTTGCGACTGCAACGACATATGCGCCTCTTGCCTTCACTTCTTTTATGTTTGAGATCATCTTCTCAAACAGCCTGTCCTGGTTTGCCAAGGCAAAAACGAGGGTACCCTCTTCCATAAGGGCTATTGTCCCATGCTTAAGCTCCCCTGCCGGGATTGCGAATGAGTTGATGTAAGATATTTCCTTAAGCTTTAGAGAACCCTCGTATGCGACATCGACATCTACGCTTCTCCCCATGAAAAATACGCTTTCGTTGTTGAATTGCTCGTCGGCAAGCTTTTGGAATATTTTTTCATCTCTTATGACTTGACGGACTTTCTCGGGAATGGCTTTTAGTTCTCCCAGCACGGATTCATATCTTTCGTCGCTCATCACGCCCTTTACTCTTGCCATATGAAGGGCTATGAGATACATGCTCATAAGCTGGGTGGTGTATGCCTTGGTGGATGCAACCGCAATCTCCGGTCCGGCCCATGTGTAGAAGACATCGTCTGATTCGCGTGAAACGGAGCTTCCCACCACATTTACTACTGAGAGTATTCTTGCCCCCTTCCGCTTTGCCTCGCGAAGCGCGGCCAGTGTGTCTATTGTCTCTCCCGACT
>CAZEHH010000058.1:0-10472 GCA_964512505.1 uncultured Peptostreptococcaceae bacterium | reverse complement strand
CCTAAAAATGGAATTTTGACAGTAAAAAACCGACCCCAAGAGGTCGGTTACGCAACTGGCTCCAAAATGATTCTGAGCGTCCATGTAAAAATCAATTCTTCATCGCTACCTTTTGACACTTGATTGTTGATGAAAATCGCAGTTGTGGAACGGCTATTGTGCCGCTTCAAAATTATCTGCAATATTAGTTTTCTATGTTTACCCGAAAGGATTGCGTTTAACCATTAATTGCTATTAATTATCGGTAAAACCAACAAAAAAATAGCAGGTGCATTATTAATCGAAGAGAGATATGGAAATCAAGCACATAATTGACTTAAATGGATAAACATGCATCAAATCACGTCATTAAATCAGCCGTCAGTGAATGGGGCAGAGCGCAGTTTTCAAAGCGGCAGAGGCAAAATGATTGAAGTGAGCCGCGGGCTTTTATAGCATGCAGTCATGGAAAGGTGCGTATTATATGAATTGAGCCATATTGAGAAACCGGATACAACTGTCCCTTTGGAGACATCATGGGTAGCAAAGGAAGAGGCTGGGAAGGGGTCTATGGACCACTTGAAGATTTTTGGAAAAGAGAACTGAGCAGAAATATGAACAGGCAGTCCTTAAATTAAAAACGGGAACAAAAAATGCGATTGTATGTTGTCATGCAATCGCATTGAGTGCCTATATAGGTCTTTGTTTAAAGCTGGAGTTCCCAACGCTCTTCCACAAGGTCGATTCCCCAAAGGAAACGGGAAACGTATTCCGTTATTTCGAAGCCGTATTTGCCGTAAAGATGGCGCGCCGCATCCAAAGTCTTTACGGTCCAAAGGAAAACCGAATCGTAGTCTTTTTCCCTGCAGAAGTCGAGCGCAGTCCTAATGAATGCGTTTCCGAGTCCGGTGCCCCTGGCGGATGGGTCTACTATGAACCATCTGAGCTGCGCATCCTTTTCGCTGTTCTGAATGATGGCGATTGAGCCCACAATCACTCCATTGTCCTCGGCCACCCAAACCATGCTGCCGCTGCGGTCTTTCGTCTCCAGGAACTTGCCCATTGCAGGCAGGACATATGGCTCGAATTCGCTCACATCGAAGCCGTATTCCTTTTCATACAGCTTGCAATGCATATAGTCTATATAACCAAGGTCGCCCGGTTTGTATTCCCTTATCATAAGGGCCCTTATGCAGTCCTTCCTGTCTTTGGATTTTTCCATATGTACACATCCCTTCGAGAGTATTTCCTTAATCATAAACCGGGGGCATGCTCAGGTCAAGGAAAAGTTGGAATATTCAGAAACCGCTTGGCGGAGCAATGCGTTATAGACTGGGGCTGATTGATTGCATTTTATCTTGTTTTACGGTAAACTAATCAAATGTGGACAAATGGCGGAAAAATTTATTTTAAAAGGATAAAAGGGTGAAAAAATGTTAAGCGTTAATAATTTGGCTTTAAGGTTTTCTGATAAAAAATTGTTTGAAGATGTGAATTTGAAATTCACAAAAGGGAATTGCTATGGTGTGATCGGCGCAAACGGGGCAGGCAAGTCGACATTGCTCAGGATACTCCAGGGAGAACTCGAACCCACTGCGGGAGAGGTTTTCATAACTCCGGGAGAGAGGCTGGCAGTCCTTAGGCAGGATCACTTCGAATACGACGATGAAAGAGTAATTGACACTGTAATAATGGGCCATGAACGACTATACCAGATAATGAACGAAAAGGACTCCCTTTACGCGAAAGAGGATTTTTCGGAAGAGGACGGAATCAAGGCTTCCGAGCTCGAGGGCGAGTTTGCCGAGCTAAGCGGTTGGGATGCGGAAACCGACGCTGAAAAGCTTCTTGTCGGACTCGGAATAATGAAGGACTCCCACGGGCTTCTCATGAGGGAGCTCTCGGGCGGCGAGAAAGTGAAGGTGCTTCTTGCCCAGGCCCTTTTCGGAAATCCCGACATACTTCTCATGGACGAGCCTACAAACCACTTGGATTTTGCGGCGATAAGCTGGCTTGAGGAATTCCTCATAAATTATGAAAATACTGTAGTTGTAGTGTCGCACGACAGGCACTTTCTCAACATGGTATGCACCCACATGGTTGATGTCGATTTCGGCAAAATCAAGATGTTCGTGGGAAACTACGATTTCTGGTACGAGTCGAGCCAGCTGGCGCTCAAGCTGATGAAAGACCAGAACAAGAAGAGCGAAGAGAAAATAAAGGAGCTTGAAAGGTTCATAGCGAGGTTCAGCTCCAACGCGTCGAAAGCCAAGCAGGCGACATCCAGGAAAAAGCTTCTCGACAAGATAAAGGTCGAGGACATAGTACCCTCGTCGAGGAGATATCCTTTCGTAGGCTTCAAGCCCAACAGGGAAACGGGTAAGGACATACTCTTTGTAGAAGGTCTCACCAAAACAGTCGATGGGGTCAAGGTTTTAAGCGACATCTCATTCACCGTAAACAAGAATGACAAGGTGATATTCCTTTCCAGAAACAAAATGGCAGTAACGACTCTTTTCAAGATTCTTGCCGGAGAAATGGAGCCTGATTCCGGGGGATTCAAGTGGGGAGTAACAACAAGCCAGGCATATCTGCCAAACGACAACGCAAAATGGTTTGAAGGGGTTGACCTCAGCCTCATTGACTGGCTGAGGCAGTTCTCGGAAGAAAAAGAAGAAAGCTTCATAAGGGGATTCCTGGGAAGGATGCTCTTTTCAGGAGAGGAGCCCCTCAAAAAAGTGCCGGTGCTGTCAGGCGGGGAAAAGGTAAGGTGCATGTTCTCAAAGATGATGCTTTCGGGGGCGAACGTCCTTATTCTGGACGAGCCCACAAACCATCTGGATCTTGAGTCGATACAGGCGGTAAACGACGGGCTGAAGAATTTCAGCGAGGTCCTGCTTTTCTCGTCTCACGACCACAAGTTTGTCGAAACCATTTCAAACAGGGCGATAGAGCTGACTCCAAAGGGAGTCTATGACCGCGTGGGCGATTTCGACGAGTTTCTTGAGAATCAAGAGGTTCAGGCTGCTATCGATAAAATGTACACATAAAAAAATGCTTCGCCTAAGGCGAAGCATTTTTCATGTTATTGACTGTTTTTCCTATTAAGTCCCTTTCCGCCGTTTTTCCCGGAATGTTCAGTATTTTCGATTTCATAAGGAGTCTCTTCAAGGCTTCCCGACTCAAGTGCGCCTGAAAGAGCATCGTTGACTGCGTTCATGATTCCATAGGAAGTGTAGGTGGCACCGCTCACGGAATCCACCAAAACGGATTGGGTGTCCATTATCCTTTCTGGAATGGCTTCGAATGCCGGCATGTAGAACGACTCTCCGCGTTCGTTGTGGCTTACAATGTCTATTCTTGAGATTTCATTGTTCTCAATCGCCACTTCTACGGTCAAATCAGGACCGTATCCGTCGGCCGTTCCCATGTAGGTCCCGTCCCGATACAGGTTCCCCGATAAGCTTGAGGCGGCGGGGGTAATCTGCGCTGTGGCAGTTTCTTCAACGAAAGGATTAATCAATGGGCTTGCAATCAAGTTGAAGATAACCAGCGAAAGCAATGCATACCTCAAAGTTCGGGTTGCCGCGCAAGCTCGCCTGAACTTGAAAAAGAGATATAGTGAAAGTGCTGCCGAATAGTAAAGAAGGTTGACCGTATTGCCGGTTACGAGAATGACGTGCATGAACATTAAAACATATGCCCCGTAAGCGCAACGGTGAAACTTTTTCCATGTAGAGCACTTGAAGCGCTTTCGCACAATTTCAAACGATGTGGCGAAAAGCGGCGCCATTATCACAAGAGACAGAATGCCGGTTGCGATTGAAAGCTCGAAGCTTAGAATAAAGTCGTGAATGAAGTGCGCGAAGGTGAAAATAAAGGCGGCAATGGATAATTGCGTTCTTACCAAACGCACTTTTTTAGAAAGCCTTTTAAAGGGATTGCGTATCCCAACGAACATTACGATAATCCATAGGGACAATCCGAGATAACCGTCGTTAATAATTGATGATATGGGAAATGCCGGGTATGCCAAAGCTCCGACTGAAAAAGCCAATGCTGCTGTGTAGAACATCGCGGCGTATTTTCTTATTGGTTTTGAAAAAAAGTGAATTGCGGCCAAGGAAATGGCCAGCGAAACTAAATTTTGCATTTTGATCCTCCTTTCATTCTTTTGATTATACTACACAATCATTGTGACGAAAATGTGAAGAAAAAAATGAATGGAAGAGAAAATGCAAAATGCGCTACCCTATGCTTTTGAGGCATCAAAGGCGCAGATGAAAGCTTGATAAAAAAAAGAGGCAATTGGTATTTTACTATTGATTATAACCGTATAATTATGTATCATAGTGTTGTGCCTTTTTTCGGGATGTGGCGCAGCTTGGTAGCGCGCTTGCTTCGGGAGTAAGAGGTCGCAGGTTCAAATCCTGTCATCCCGACCAAATTATAAAAGTTCCGGCTGCTTTTGCAGCCGGAACTTTTATTTTGTGTTCAGTTTGTCCTTGAAGGGTATTATAAGTATTGAGGGGGTTGGGCAAAATGAAATTTTACAGACAATTAAGAAAGAAAGCATATTTCATACCTTTCACTTACAGTGTATTTGCTGTTGTTTTGGCTATTGTGGTATCCCGACTTGACTCAGGTTTTGTATGGGCCCAGTATCTTCCGGACTATCTTTTTACATCCGTCGAGCTGGGGAAAACGCTTTTTTCGGTTTTGACAGGTTCGCTTCTCACTATGACAACAATAACCTTTTCAACAATAATGGTTGTGCTTACAATGTATTCCGGACAGTTTTCGCCGCGTGTTCTGCAGGATTTTCTGGAAAACAGAGTGACATTGAGAATCCTCGGGTTTTTCATGGGCTCCTTCGTTTATTCGATCGTTTCACTCTTTCTTTTAAAGGATAAGGCTTCGGGAACCCTTATAGTTTCCTCGGGAATCGGAGTCGTTGTTTCGATACTTTGTCTGGGCATATTCGCGTACTTCCTGCACCATGTCGCAAAGTCAATACAGATAAACTCCTTGATTGAGCGCATAACGAGGGAAATCATTGAACTGGTGGAATCAAAGGTCAGGGAAATCCGCGCCTACGAAAGCATAAAAAACAGACCAACCGAAGATTTGGGCAGTTGTTTGGACATGGAGCCTACTACTGTAAAATCAGACAGGGCTGGATATGTTCAAGGCTTTGACGAGAAGGCCCTGGTGGCTTACGGGCAGAAAAGAAACAAGCTTATAAAAACGGAAAAAATGCTTGGAGAGTATGCAGAGGAGGATTCGCCTATTTTTAGGATTTTCGATTTAAAGGATTCCGGCCGGGAAGAAAGCGAAAATGATTTTTCGGAGATTCTCGAGTATGTTTTTATCGGAGAGGAAAGGGACAGGGAGAAGGATGTCGATTTGGGACTAAGCAAGCTTGTGGAAATAGCGCTAAGGGCAATTTCCCCTTCAATAAATGACCCGAACACTGCTGCCTTTTGCATAGACAAAATCGGACAGATATTAAAAAAAATCGGTTATGAGCTCGAAAAAGTCTATTACTATGATGAAGACAAGAATTTAAGGCTAATCGTGGAGAATATTTCGTTTGAAAGGCTTCTTTTCATGTCATACTTTCAGATAAAGAATTATGGAATGGATGATGTTTCAATCATTGCAGCACTGCTTGACTCGCTTTCGGAAATAGCGGAGCTTAAAAACTATTTCATAAAAAGAGCTGTCGGGGATTTCAGCGGATATATAATCATGGAAATAGAAAAGCGCAATTTCGTAGGCCTTGATGCTGAATATCTCGCTGAAAAAGTGAATAGGCTGGAAGAACTGACAATTAAATAAAAAGAAAATTCTACAGTGAAAAAGACCGCTAAAATCCAATGAAGCATCTATAGAATATGCTTTTGTGTATTGAAGGAATGCGCAATACAATAAAAATGGGGGTAGAGTATGTCTTTTATTTGGAAAGTGTTCATTCTTTATGTGGAACGAAAGGAATTTTTCGTGAAGCTGGTTATAGAGCACATAGTTTTGACATTCACAGCAATACTTATAATAAGCCTGATTGGGCTTGTTACAGGAATATACATGACCCGAAATAAAAGAATGGCTGAAATTGTCATGGGATTCGTCAATTTTCTATACACTGTCCCTTCGATTGCCTTTTTCGGGTTTTTGGTCTCAATCACGGGAATAGGAAACAGGAGCGCATTGATAGCCCTTGTCGTATACGGACTCATGCCTATGATAAGAAACACATATGTCGGGATAATGGAAGTCGACGAGGACATTGTGGAATCGGCCCTGGGCATGGGGAGCACAGACAGGCAATTGCTGCTTAAGGTTCAGCTTCCCATTGCACTGCCTGTCATAATAGCCGGCTTCAGGACAATGGTTGTAATGACCATAGCCCTTGGCGGAATAGCCTCTTTCATAGGAGCCGGAGGGCTTGGGGTGGCAATATGGAGGGGAATAACGACCAATTTCACGGAGATGACATTTGCGGGAAGCCTTTTGGTTGCACTATTGGCGATAGTGTCTGACTTTTTGTTGGGGATTGTTGAAAAGAAAGTTAGGTTTAAAATTTTTGGAACGGAAAAAAGGAGAGTGGCATGATGAAAAAGATACTGAGCCTGCTTTTGTGCGCGGTTCTTGCGGCAGGAATTTCAGGGTGTTCGGACAAGGCGGGAAAAAAGGTTGTCGTAGCATCGAAGCCTCATTCAGAGCAGTACATATTATCTGAGATGATAACACTTCTAATCGAGAACGGCACAGACATAAGTGTTGAGAAGAAGCTTGGAATAGGAGGCGGGACGGCCAACATACATCCTGCAATGGAAAGCGGCGAGATAGACATCTATCCCGAATACACAGGAACGGGATGGCTTTTTGTTCTCAAGGAGGAGCTGATTAACGACCCCGAAGAACTCTATGAAGCGGTAAAGTATGCCTATGCGGAAAAATACAACATGAAGTGGCTCGGCATGTACGGATTCAACAACACATACGCGCTTGCTATGAAGAGGTCGGCAGCAGAGGAAATGGGAATAGAAACATATTCCGATTTGGCTGAAAAGGGAGGAGACCTTGTATTTGGCGCCGAATACGATTTTTATGAAAGGGAGGACGGCTATCCAGGGCTTGAGGATGCATACGGATTTGCCTTCGAAGACATGGTGGAGCTTGACATAGGGCTTAAATACGAGGCCATAGGCACCGACCAAGTCGACGTTATAAACGCCTTCTCAACCGACGGGCTGATAAAGCAATTCGAGCTCAAGGTGCTCGAGGACGACAAGATGTTTTTCCCCGCATATAACGCGGCAACCATAGTAAGGCAGGAAACCCTCGATATCTACCCCGAGCTTGAGGCCGTGCTTGAAAAACTGACGGGACAAATAAGCGACGACGAAATGACCGAGCTCAATTACTTGGTCGAGAATGAGAAAATGGATCCCGAAAAGGTGGCGGAAGATTTTCTAAAGGGCAAGGGGTTGCTTTGATGCCTATAATACGTTTTGAAAAAATAAACAAGTCTTACGAAACCGGGAAACCTGTAATCCGAGATTTAAGCCTCGACATCCTCGAGGGCGAGTTCGTAACCTTCCTTGGGCCCTCGGGCTGCGGGAAGACGACATTGCTTAAGCTTGTCAACCGTCTCATTGAGCCCGACAGCGGGAAAATATACGTGGAAGGACGCAACATAAGGGAATGGGACAAGATCGGGCTCAGAAGGCGCATAGGATATGTAATACAGAAAATAGGCCTGTTTCCCCATTTGACGGTAGGGGACAACATAGGCTATGTGCTTAATCTGACAGGCGCCGATAAGGGTTTGAGGGAGAAGCGTGCCTTGGAAATGATAGAGCTTGTGGGGATGGACGAGAGTTTCCTTGCAAGGTATCCCCGCGAGCTGAGCGGCGGGCAGCGGCAGAGGATCGGCTTGGCGAGGGCGCTTGCCGCCGATCCCGACATAATCTTGATGGACGAGGCTCTCGGAGCGGTGGACGAAATTTCAAGAAGGGTGCTTCAGGACGAGCTTCTCAACATATACCAAAAGCTGAAAAAGACAATAGTTTTCGTCACCCACGACATACAGGAGGCCATAAAGCTCGGAAGCAGGATTGTGCTTATAAACGATGGCGAAGTTGTACAGGCCGGAACGAGGGAGGAAATGATTTTCAGCCCAAAAAATTCATTTGTTGAAGACTTTTTCGGGTTGAAAAACTTCACATCGTATTTGAACCTTACCCCTCTCAGGGATGTCTGCGAATCCGCTTCCTTTTCGCAGGAACTTCCGGGCATTGCTGAAGAGACACCTTTCCTTGACGAGAACGAAAGCATCATGGCAGCCATAAGGGTTATGTTCGACAGGGGGCTGGGTTTTGTTGGCATAGAGGGGACCGAAAGCGGAAGAATGGGGATATTCAGGTTCGAAAGCGCTTTCCGGACACTAAAGAAAAACAATGGCGACAAAGCGAACGGATGAAAAAGAAATGCCGCATTTGTGGAACGGCTTGCGTTTTCCATCGTCTAATTGAAAAGAGACGATGGAAAATTTAACGAGGAGGAATCAATTATGGGAAAACATATTAGAGCAGTCTTATCGGCGGTGCTGGCAATTGCACTATTGACCTCATGCGCAATGCCGGCAGCGGAAGACAAGCGGGTTTACGACGAGAATGAAATAGACGGACAAGTAATAGGAGGAATGACATCCTTCGCGTTTGAACTGTTCAAAGAGCTCAACAGGGAGGAAGGCGGAGGAAACATATTCATTTCACCTCTGAGCGTTTCCACTGCTCTGACAATGACATACAACGGTTCGGGAGGAGAAACCCGGGAGGAAATGAAAACAGCCTTGGGATATGGAGAAGTCTCGGACCAAGCCGCCAACAATACGTTTGAAAATCTCATTCCTTATCTCATGCAGGCCGACCAAGCAGTGGAAATCGACATGTCGAATTCAATTTGGTACAGGCAGGGGGAGCCAATCGGGACCGACTTCCTCGAGCTCAACAAAAAAGTGTTCGACGCTTCGGTTGAGGAAATGGATTTTCAAAAGCCTGACAGCGCGGATATAATAAACGGATGGATAAGCGATTCCACAAAAGGCAAGATTGAGAAAATGATTGATCCGCCAATACCTGCGGACGTGGTAATGTATCTCATAAATGCGGTCTATTTCAAGGGAGAGTGGACCGACGCCTTTGACGAGGAAAGAACCTATGAGACAGATTTCACAGAGCAATCGGGAGAGAAGAAGGCTGTCAAAATGATGAGCAGCAAGGGCAGGACCGATTTTGGTGAAACAGAGGACTTCAAGATCGTCAGGCTTCCTTACGGAAACGGCAAGCTGTCCATGTATCTTGTGCTGCCCGGAGGCGTCAAGAATGTGGACGACCTTGTAGAAAGCCTTGACGTGGAGCTTTGGAAAAGTATGAAGGATTCCATATTCGAAACAGAGGACCTCATTCTTGGAGTGCCAAGGTTCAAGATGGACTACGGCATAAAGAATCTTAACGGAGCCCTCATGTCCATGGGCATGAAAAAGCCTTTCGGAGCCCAGGCGGATTTTTCGGGAATAAGGGACGGCATCTTCATAAACAGGGTTCTGCACAAGGCTGTGATAGAAGTCAACGAGAAAGGAAGCGAGGCTGCCGCGGCAACGGTTGTAGAGATGCTTGAAAGCGCAGTCATGGAACCTGTGACATTCATCGCCGACAGGCCATTTTTGTTCATGATAGCGGACGATGTCCATGGAGACATACTGTTCATGGGCAAATATGCCAATGTTGAGTGATTGAACGACTGTAAGGGCTTGAAAGGGAGGAGAACTTTATGAAGACAATATATTTTGCGGGAGGTTGCTTTTGGGGAGTCGAGGAGTATTTTTCGAGAGTTGCGGGAGTGCTTGAAACAGAGGTGGGCTATGCCAATGGAAAAACCGAGAATCCGACCTATGAGGATGTCTGCCATAACTTCACAGGCCATGCCGAAACGGTCAAGGTCACTTACGATGAGAGCCTTGCCAGCGTTGAAACTTTGCTTTCCAGGCTATTTCGGATAATCGACCCAACGCTTCTTAACCGTCAGGGACCCGACAGGGGGGCTCAATACAGGTCGGGAGTATACTCCGAAAGCGGGGACGATCTTGAAAGGGCGAGGGAATGGATAGAATCGGTTGCAGGAAAGTATAAGGAACCGCTGAAGATAGAGGTGCTTCCTCTCGAAAACTACAGCAGGGCCGAGGAATACCACCAGAAATACCTCAAGAAGAATCCCGGTGGGTATTGTCATATAGATTTGAATGCTTGAAAAGCAAGAACAGCGGGCAGGAAGTACAGTGGAAAGTAGTAAGTGGAAAGTGGGAAGGAAAAGATTAAAGGCAAAAGCAAAAGATTGAGGAGCAGATGTCAGATGTCAGATGTCAGGAAAAACAAAGACAGCTTGCTGCAGGCAGCGGGCAGTTTGCAGGAAGAACAGTGGAAAGT
>CAZEHH010000057.1:0-10496 GCA_964512505.1 uncultured Peptostreptococcaceae bacterium | reverse complement strand
GGTTCCTCCGGAATTCCAGCCACAATATTGCCGTACACGTTGATTTTGTGAAATTTCTTGTAGTCATAGGCCAAATCAGATTCGGCGTTTCTTATCTCAAGATCGTTGGAAGACTCGTCGAAGCTGTATGAATAATTGTTGTTGTTTCTCAGATTCATATACCTGTATAAATGTTTGGTGCTGGGCATCATGGCCCTGTGAAATTTCGGAATGTCGTTTATCTGGTCGAACGACCTGTCGAATATCTCTATTTTTCTGCCGTTAGTAAGCACTCCGTACTTGACGGTTTTTTCAGACGCCATGTAGTCAAACAGCTGCTGTCTTGACGGTTGGAGGCAAACGGACTGCTTTTTTATTTCTACAAATATGAATGGAACCCTTTTGTTGTTGAAATGAAGGCTTACGGCAATATCGACAAAACCCTTCTTCGAATAGTTTGAAACACCGTATTCAATGTCAAGCATGGACCTGTCGTAGCCATAGCTGCCAAGCAGCTCCGAAATCACCCATTGCCTCACGCTTTCCTCTTTGGAATAAAGATCGACAATTTGCTTCTGGAATTCGTATTCCTCGATTTTCAACTGCCTGTAGGGCTTAATTCTGCACTCCCTTTTGAGCCTTAAAAAGTTACGGTCGATTTCACAAATGAATTTTGACGGTCTTTTAGAACTCGACATGAACAAAAGATTGTTCGCCCTTGTCATTCCCACATAGAACAGTTTTCTGTCTTCGGATTCCAGCAGCTCCTTGTCCTCTTCAGCGCAGTCGTACTTCATTGGAATGACTCCATCATTCAGGCCAATAATTATTACAACTTTGAATTCAAGTCCCTTTATCGAATGCATGGTCGTCATCTTGACATTGTCATCCGAAAAATTGGGGTCGCTTCTGCTCAATTCAGCGACATTAATATTTTTCGACTCCAGGCATGCCTTGCAGAGATTGATGATGTTTGTTTCCTTGGCAATTATGCAAATATCCTTCAGTTCATAGTCGTTTTTCAATTCCATTATCAAGCTTGCCACGTGCTCATATTCCATCTGCGGAGTTTCAAAATGCCTGTAGATTGGATACTCTCCTTTTCTGTCAACCAATGAAGGCTTCACAAAATCCTCGTCGGCCTGCACAAACGGATTTTTCTCAAGCAGGTCATAGGCGGCTTCAGCTATCTGGGTCGTAGTCCTGTAGTTTTTTGTGAGCGACTTGCTTTTGCCGCTCATGTCGTAACCTATGGTCTTGTAGCTTCTGCCCTTCCCGAGCCACGAGTGCGGGTATATGCTCTGCGCATTGTCAGCGATGAACATTATGGAAGATTCGGGAGAATCCAAATAAAACAAGTTAATCATATCCAGTTGTGACTTGGAAAGGTCCTGGCTTTCGTCGATGATTATATGCCTGTACTTTTTTACCGGAATCGTTTTTGCAAACTTAAGAGCCTCAAGCTGCATTATGCGAAAATCTATGAGGCCGTCCTGCTCCAGCAATTTTTCAAATACCAGCTTGAGCTCGAATATCGCTTTTCTGGTCCTGGAATTCTTGAGTAGCTTCTGCGGCGAATTTTTCGACACATTGGTTGCCCTTCCCATCCTGTCGATCACTTGATAATCTTCTTCGTTTTCGATGACGCATGCATTTATCCATTCGACCTCACCCATCAAAAATTTGATATTGGACGGATCGATAATATGTAGGTTCTCATATTTTTTAGACACAATGGATATGGCTTTGGAATAATACTGGTATTTTTCGCTAATATCCAAAAGTTTCCTGGGCTTGTTCCTGCATGACATTCTATAGTAGTCGTATATGAGTTTGTCTATTGTTTTTATGGTTACCTTTCCCGAGCTGTGGAAAATTTCGTTCATGCTCAGCTGATTTTCTTCATTTTCAACCTTTCCATAGAGATATTCTATATAATTTTTCAAGGTCTTGTTAAAGGTTATCATGAGCACTTCGTCATTCTTGTCATAACAATAATGAGTTGCCAAATACGGTATCCTGTGAATTCCAACCGTAGTCTTTCCGCTTCCCGCAACACCCTTTACAAGCATGTGCCCACTTGGTTTCAATTGAATGATTTTCTTTTGTTCCACATTAAGCCTCAATATTTTCACCCCGATCAATTATAGTCTTAAAAATTGCCAACCACTTCCATATTTCTATAATCAATCCAATATTCCTCTAAATTAATAAACAAATCACTTAAATCCGCCTATATTGTTCGGGGAACTTCTGACTCTCAAGCAATTTAACGCAATAAAAAGAATCCAATCCTTTTCCTCAAATAACCACCCTGTCCAATACTCTCAAAACGCATTCCCTCTCACCGTCAGTCATATGGTCTGGCTCCCATGGTATTGACCATAAAGAACACCCTGTTTCATACATCTTCGAAATATAAATGTCATGCATTTCCCATTTTCCGGTGTCCTCGTCCATGTACATTGAAACACGCAAATCCATATGAGGATATGGAAGACCCTCTACACTGTCCAATTCTCCGGATTCCAACCTCTCCTCAAAGTCATGAAGCCTGGGATCGTCTTCCTCGTATGACTTAATGAGAAAATCGCTGTCCTCATCCTCTGTAAATAAATAGATATAGTCGATGTCACTATTCATTTCAGTTTCAAAAACTTCAATGAATTTCTGTCTGTCGACCTCCCTGTCTTCATATTTCTTCAGTTCCTTGTAAAATCCGTCCATTGCGCTCCTCCTGTCTAATTGCTATGGTCTTTCCACTTTGCCTCTAGACCTCGTCTTGATGCCTATTGTCCGCACTTTCCCGCATGCCCCTATCTATTTCGCGCTCAATACGCACCAAGTCCCAAATATGAATCGGCCATTCCCCCCTTGTCTTGTTGCCAATGGATATCCGATACATGGAATCCTCGGGAAGCATTTCCACAAGCCCCGGTCCCCACGCCATGGTCAAGAGCTTGTTTTCAACTTCAGCTTGCCACACATGCCGAATAACAACAGCCAGATAATTAAGCCAATCCGGATATCTGCACTGTTTGGCAATCCTGCTTATATCGGCCCCCTCGCAGATTTTCTGGAGCTGGACCATTTCATTCATCCCCCAGTCTTCAAGACTGAGTATGCCTCCGACATCCTTTTCCAATCGGCCACGGTTTCTCCTGCTTGTAACCCATTTCCCGTCGTCAGGATGACTCCCCTTCACAAGCTCAAGCAATGCGTACCTGAAGTAAATGTAGCCGGTTCCGTATAGCTTGCAGGACCATTCCTCATCTGAGGCCAGAAAGCAAAGCGCCTCAAATGCGTTTCTCTCAATTCCCTCAGCAACAAAGTCATGAACACCCATTTTTTGCCCCTTTCATCATACTTGCAATCTCCATGCACTGGTCCCATGCATCGCACGGATTTATTAGAGTCGCATAATCGAACATATCCCTCACCTCGTCTATTCCGTCAAGGAAAACAATTGCGCTTTCGCCCAATCTTTCAGGCTTAACAACCAGAACTCCGTAGGAACAGTCCCGCTGATAAATTGCATGTATTCCATGTCCGCAAAATTCCTTGCCGCACTTCCACCCAATCCTGTCCAAATAAGCGAAAGAGGATTTTGCTGATATTGCCAAAGGGGAAAGCCCTTCAACTTTGGGATATCTTTTATCCAGCACTCTTGAAACATCTTTTTCCGCTATTATGCAGACACCAATTTCCCCTCTGCTGCAGACAACCCAAGTAAAATCAACGGTGCCGCCCTTCAGCATGCTTGAAAAAATTTTCTTGCGGCAACTTACTGCATCGATCGAATCTTTAGGGGCAAATGCCAGCACACTATTTTCATGCCTTTGATGTTTCAACACCGTATGGATGTGCTTAATAAAAACCCCTATGTTTTTTTCGATATCTTTCATAAACCATTCATTAACCTGCCCGATATTTCTTAAATTTGAAACAAGCGCAACAGCGCATTTGCCTCCCCCCGAAGGCCTGACGAGCAAAACTCCAAAATCGGCTTTCCTCTCTAAAAAGCAATTGGCCCAATTTCCGCCGGCTCTTTCTTTTCCCCATGCTCCACTTCCATATTTAAATGCGATTCTGTCGACCATTGCCTGTGCCGAACCTCGTAGCCCGTCTTTAGAAGGATATGCCGCCCCAATATTATCTCCAACCCTCTCGTCCACAACCAGCATCAAGGGGATTTTTTCTTCTCCTGGCTGAATATTCGCAGTAAGAAAGCTGTAATCCATCCCAAGCGTACCATATAAAAAATCCAAATCCACCCTTACCCCTCCTCACCTTCACCGTCTTTTCCCCTGCGGCATACTCCGTTCAACATTCTCAAGGTCGTCAAGCGTCAAGGATCTGTCTCCTTCTGCCTTTGCCCTCAAGGATTTGGCAGTTTCAGAATCCGGGTCAAGCAGGTCGGCAAGCTGCCCCGCCCAGGCCTTGGCCAGCTTCTTGTTAATTAATTCCGCCCCCTCCGCATGTCCGATTACAAGCCCCAGGTAGCCAAGCCAGTCCGGAAAACGGCATTCCTCGGATATTCGCCTGATGTCAGCCTCCTCGCAGATCTTCTGAAAAGCCACCATGTCCATGAGGTCCCAGCTTCCCAGAGCGTGCATGCTTCCCACATCCCTTTCCAGCCTGCGGTGGTTCCTTTTCCTTGTCACCCAATCCCCGCCGTCCGGGTGATGCCCCTGCATAAGCTCGATGAATGCGTACCTGAAGTACATGTGGCCGCATGTTGTACAAAAGAGATTCCAGCACCAGTTTTCCCTTGAAGCCAAGCAACAAAGCGCCTCGAATGCATTTCTATTCATGAAAGCCTCCTTTTCATAAGTTAGTGAATACCAACCGTTTCATGGTTTTACGATAGCACCAACAAAAAAAGAATTGTTCGCATAAAAAGCGACAAATCCTTTCCGTAGGAACAACAAAAGTGTTGAACCCGCGAAATTGATTTGCCGCTTGTTTATGGTCTGCTTTATCAAATTTATTCAAAACATAATATGCTGATATTTTCTCCATCTTTCCGAACACATTGCCTATGCATAAATTCTATATCCCAGCTGCTTTTGGTTGCGGTCGAACAATGTTATGTTCACATAATATATATCATAATTCTTCTTTTCTATGAAATACCTGACGATCACGTCAAACTTGCTGCTGTTGGACAAGGCGTAGCCCGCCCTCAGAAGAAGGTCCCCGGTTTCATCAAGATTCAGCCTCAAGGCGATTGCGAAGGCGAGCGCAGTTGATTTGCTTGGGTGATAATCCTTGTCGCTTCTTATCTTGGAAAAAAGCTTGCCGCTTACATTCGCTTTTCTATAAGCCTCAACATCTGTCATTCCTCTTTCATCAATCATCCTCAAGAGGGTCTGGGAGAATGTTTCGTCGAGCTGATCCAGCACATCGTCAAGGCTGCGACCGTACCTTCTTTCATGTTCTTTCACAGACATCTCTTCCATGCTGTAAAATAAATTTGATTCAGAACCTTTCTCATCCACATAGTTATCGTCTATGAACTGCTCGATTGAGAAAGACAACTTCTCCGATATTTCAAATGTCTCCTTGTCGAACACTACAAGAAAAATATCCATTTCGTTTTCGGAGAGAAATTCTTCGATTGCCGATTTTGCAAGCTCGAGCGCCTTCCCCTTGGGATATCCAAAAGTGCCTGAAGATATTATTGGAAAAGCAATACTCCCTATCTTATTCTCTTTTACAAGGACAAATGAACTCCTGTAGCATTCCTTCAAAAGCTCTTCCTCGCCGCTCTTGCCGTCAACCCAGACAGGACCTACCGTATGTATAACATAATCCGCTTTCAAATTATATCCTTTGGTAATCTTCGCCTTGCCAACCTCGCAGCCACCCAGCGCTTTGCATTCCTTGCGCATACCAGGCCCGGCGGCAAAATGAATTGCCTCGTCGACTCCCCCACCTCCGGAAAAGAAGCGATCCGTCGGATTGACAATAGCATCTACATTCATCTTCGTTATATCTTCACGAATAATTTCAAATGGCATTTTTCTACCTCCGCAAAAGTTAATTCAATATGTATATTTGCTAAAAATCCCGAGAATATCCTCTCCATATTTTTCCGTCTTAACTTTTCCAAAACCCTTTATTCCCAATATGTCTTCTACTTTCTTTGGCTGTTTTTCTATAAGTTCTTCCATTACCTTGTTGGTAAAAATATAATATGCCTTTACGCCTTCTTCTCTTGATTTAGCGAGTCTGTATTTTTTCAATTCATTGAAAATCAATTCATTACTTTTGCTACTCTTTTTCACAACCTTATTTTTACTTTCTTTTACTGCCTTGTTTTTATTTTCTTTCACAAACTTACTGCTTCTTTCTTTCACAACTTTATTCTTAATTACAGAATCTTTTTTTGAGCCAATTTTAAGATAGTCTTCATCAGTAATCCCATACTTTGCAACATTATCAAACTCTATGGGTTTATGGTTTTCCAGCAAAAATCTGGCCATCTTAACCATATTCATTCCGATAACATTCATGGTGTTATTCTTATCGTTCAAATTCCTTTTAAGATACGGAACTATCTGATCATATTTATATATGGCCTTCGAGATATTCTTAGGACATCCTTTTTTGTTTATAATCGATTTTTCGTTTGCCATGACTACCAATGATTTAAGAGGCATATTCTTAATTATGCCATTGCCCTTCAACATGTCTTGTAAAATTCTTACATGTCTTTCATTTTGAGATATGGGGCTATACATTCCCTCTTTATACATTCTACCTCTTTTACTTTTTACCGTTCTAATGAAATCGCCATCCCTGTTGATGGTGATATTTCCAAACAGTTTCTTTGTCTCCAATATGCATATGAACTTGTTTGTAATAATAACAAAATCAAGTTGCGCAACATGTCCATTATGCTCAACCCTTATATCATGCAGACAAATCAACGGAAGAAATGAATTCTGTATTTCATAGTTCACTCTGCTTTCACCGCTTATGCCAGCTCTCAAATACATGATGTCTCTATCTACTTGTTCCTTCTTTTCTCCATCTTTAAGTCTGCTTGACAAATCAATCAAGCTGTCCAACTGCTGGTTCTCTTTTGTGAACTCTTTCATGAATGTCGGTTCAGTAATCGTTGTAAGCGCCTCCGACAAAATGCTTGCGGCTTTCCCCAATATGCCCATAATGCCCTCCTCATTTATCTATATGTTCTATTTTTACAACATGTTCTGATATATTAATAGGAATTAATAATTTCTGCCTATATAAAGAATACTATTAGCAATGAAAATTTGTGGCTGTTATTGTTCAAATTATTTTTTCTTTTATGATAGGGAAGAATGAATAAATCTTTCAGGTTTTTAATCATATAAACCATGGTCCGTTCTTCTTCAATGGCTATGAACTATATCCTGAAAAATACTCCTCCTTTTTTTCTATTTTTATCGTATTTGTGCATAAAGGATAATTAATGCACCCATAAAATTCTCCATATCGCCCTTTTCGCCTAATCATATATCCCCCACAAGCCGGGCACTCAATTTGATCATCCAAAATCTCAATATTATTGATCGTCAAATCGCAATGTGGATAATTCGTGCAACCCAAAAACAGTTTACCATCTGAGGCATTTTTCCTTAGAATCAAATACCCTTTCTGGCATTTCGGACAATTAGGATTTCCTTTTATGGAAGATTCTTCCCCAAAAATTTCATATGGCACTTGGCTCTCTTTTATCAATTCTTCTACAAATGGTGACATGTTTTTTTCAGGCGCCATCATATACGTGGTATTTCTTGTCCTCGTCATGGCAACGTAAAAAAGTCTTCTCTCTTCTGCAAAAGGATAATCGTCACTCCCAGTTAAAACGAATGAAAGTAAAGGATCGTCCGAAATCTTATTTGGAAACCCCAGAAGTTTATTTTCCAAATTGACAACTATGACATTATCAGACTCCAATCCTTTCGCCTTATGCACGGTCAAAAAAACAATTTTAATGTCAGGAAATAGTCGACATTTAATTTTAATTTCACCATCTGATTTTTTTGTTATTTTAAAATCCTTGTGAGTTTTTAAAAATTCCACATCGAAATTGTTTCTTCCAAGCATCAGTATCTCTGCCTTATCTCCGAATAAATGTGCAATTTCTGTAATTGCTTTTATAAGTGCTTCAAATATATCCTCTCCATATCCCAATATTTTTATAGGATTATCATTGTTCTTGTCTGACGTAAGCTCTTTTTTATACTGGATTTCATTCTTTTGTATGAATCTCGCTGCAACATCAATCAATTGCCGCGAATTTCTATAGGTTTTCTCAATCTTTAGCAATTCGCAGTATCCAAAATATTTGCTGAAATCCGTAAACAAACTGATATCACTGCCCGCGAACCGGTAAATTGATTGCCAATCATCCCCAACACACATAATTTTAGAATTGGTCTTGTCTTTTATCGCCTTTATCAGTCTATATCTGCCAAACGAAATATCCTGATACTCGTCAATAATTATATATTTGTATTCTGATTCATAATCATCTGATTCCACAATTCTCTTTGCATTGTTAATCATATCGTTAAAATCAATCATATCGTTACGATCTAAATACTCTTGATAGTATTTATGAATAGGCCTCACTACACTTAAAAACAATTGACTTCGCATCTGAAGAAAAGTGTTTTCCATTCGACTAATCGACTTGCCAAAAGTTTCAAATTCTTGATCACTATATCCCTTTGATTTAAAAAGTCCGATGAATGTGCAAACCAATTTCTTGAATTCCTCAAAATACCTATCTTTTTTCTGATTATAAATCTCATTGAAAAGTTTTTTAAAATCAATTTTTTCAAACGCAACACCTTCTGCTTCCAACATTTCTCTTAACCTTTCAAGAAGAATGCCATCATTGTTGTAGTGAGAATATGTTTCAAGCAGTCTAGTCCCATTCTTTTTATGAAATTGCCTCTTCCACTCCATTCCTTCTAAATATTTTCGTTCTTCAATCGGTGAAAGCCAAGGCGCTCTATTAAGTATATCAATCCCAAAATGTTCTATGTAAAGATCATACTTCGGCAAATAGAAATCCGGTCTGTATTTTTTTCTATATAAATCATCTGGTTCGTATGGATATGGATACTCATAAATATAGTCGATTCCATATACAAAAAGGAAATTTGCAATCATGACTTCTTCCAAACTTTTAACCATCTCTCCCTGAATAGTACGCTTTTGCGTTTTTAGATTTTCGATTCCTTCTTCAACATAACGACTCGTTTGAAATTTCCCTTTCATCGTCTTATAATCTACATTACGGTAATAATCATGGTACTCTCCAAGATTATTGAATTCTGTCCAATTTTTCGGAATGTGAAGATAGCATCCAAAAAAAATTATTAGATTTCCAACCAACTCCTTGTTTTCTAAAAAACTTTGATTAAAGTAATCGTCTACCATTTTTTTCATTTCGTTGCATACATCTGGTCTTTTTTTAATATTCTTAGTAATAATATCAAGTCCAAGCTTATGGAAAGTCATAACTTCTACATCAAGTCCAAGTCTTTCGACAATTCTCTCCCGCATTTCATCCGCTGCTTTCCTGGTAAATGAAATCAACAAAATTTCTTTCGGGTTGATTCCCTTCTTTTCAACAAGATATTTGACTTTACCGGAAATCGTCAAAGTCTTTCCACTCCCAGCTCCGGCAAGAACCAAATTGTTCGTTTCATCTACGACGATAGCCCTTCGTTGCTGTTCATCAAGTGATTTTCCATCAATATCATCAAACAACCTTTCGCATCTTTTAAGTTCATTAGAAACATAAATCTCATTCCATTTTTCAATCAACGAATCCAATTTCTCAAAGTTTTGTTTGAATTCCTCAATTCTCCTATCTTTCAATGTCGAATAAGGTTTTTCACCAAAAAAGCGAAAAGCCAACTCATACTTGTTTCGAATTTCATCGTTAAATCCACGAACAATATATTCGCTTTTTACCGCCTCCAATTCGCTTAAAAAACATTCCGCTTTATTCAAATTAGCTAATACTTCTTCTGATACAATAAGCTTTTTGTATCTCCTTCTTTTAATTACTACCCATAAAAGCATCGTTATTAAAAATACTTCTATCAATAATACTGTTTTCACACTAATCCCCTTTTCCCTTCATGTTTAATACAAACAACAAAACTTACTTTAAGTCATCCAATACACCCATTCAAAATAAATTTTTTTATTCATTTCTTAAAAAATTATGTTGATTAAATCATTTACGCTTTGTCATTATTACACTTATCCCTGAAATAAGGACTCAGATTTATAAACAGCTGTTGTATTTGTTCCTCGCTCAAATCAGATTTTTGTATCATCTGGATTATATCCTCTTGCCTGGTTTGTCCCATAGTCAAACGGTAAAGCGACATTATCTTAGTCAGCCGATCGTATTTGGCGACGTCCTTGCTGAAAGGATATACCGGTACAATACGCTCGATCCTGTATTCCAAGTTGTCGGGCAAGCACCAAAAGGGAAC